>CAZUPN010000098.1:0-4945 GCA_964622015.1 uncultured Rhizobiaceae bacterium
CAGATAGCGGTTTAATTATATTTGTCTATGAAAATTTATATGCGGTAGCCCTGTTAGTGGCTTTCCTTGATAGATTTTTTCTATTGCTTCACGTTTGAAAGAATCTAGAGTCGTTGGTTGTTGCTTTTTTGTCATAAAGTTTGTCAATTTAAAATTAGTAATTTGCTAAGTTAAAATAAACGTCAGCTTATTTTAATCTAGCTTTTAAATTGACACGGAATGTTGGACGTTCTCTTTGTTTTGGTTATTTCGTTTGCTTCTTCGATTTTTTCCACCACTTCTTTTATCACTACTCTTCTTTTTCCTTCTATTGTTGGCTGCATTATTTCGTTTAACATATGGAAATATGATCCGAATAGGCCTTTGTGTAATAATTTTTTATCAAGCAGAAGATCATCCAGTGATGATTTAAACACGAATCCAGCTTACAGTTCTTTACTCGGTAACATACATCATAAATGGTAGTTTAACCTATTTTTTATCTTCTTTATTATTTTGTCCTTCATTTAATTTGGCCATAGTTCCAGAGCTTTGCACAATTCCTTCTCCCATTTGTTCAGTTACAGAAATTCCACCCTTTGCAATAGGAGTAGCAAGGTCTTTAATGGTTTCAAAACCAGTTATTCCTATATTTTCTGACAACCTACGAGTAATTCCCTTGTTTAATTCATGTTCTATCCCCCCTTTTACATTATAATCAATCTTACTATTATCATTTCTTAAATTATCAATTCCTTGATCTTTAAGATTTATTTCTTGATTAGAGATCTGATTATTCACCTCCTTTTCTATACCAGAATTATTAACTCTTCTAGCATCAGCAGAAAAACCAAATACTTGATTATTTTCCATCTGTTTTGCTGGAGTATGAGAATATTTAAATTCTGCTTTTTGATTATTATAACTATTTTCTAAATTAGGATTGTCGATATGCTTATCAAGTTCACTAAATTTACTTGTAATAAATTGATTTGCTTGTTTATGGGTATTTTGGCACAACGCCCCGAAAGGGTGCAGTAAGACATTAAATCCTTAATTTTAGTCCCTTGTTGGGGTCACTTTGGAAGTGGAATTTAGCACGCTAAAGAATCACGCAACATTTTGTTTTACTTTTTTTACTCCGCCTTGACCGCTCTCTTTCTAGATGACTAAGTCTATTATGCACTTCCTCTCTATGCTCATCATGCTCTTGATGAATTCCGCTCACTCTTGCTTCTAAATTGGGATTAATAACGCTAATAGTTGCGCCTTCTCTAGTTCTAACGGCGCCAGTTACTTGATCATCATTTCCACTAATAACAGTTTGAAACACCGCCTCCAGAGTTTTTTTAGTTTGACCAGATTCAGCTTCAACTGCTCGGAGCTTTCTTATTGCTTCTGTATGAGCTTTCGCTTGCTCTTCTTGAGCTTTCCTCATTTTTTCTTCTAACATTTTTGCTTGATCTTCTAAGGCTTTTTTTATTTCTTCTGCATGAGCTTTCTCCCGGGCTTTTGCCCGATCTTCAGTAATTCTAAGTATGCGCTCAATGTCGGTGCCACTAGATAATTGAGAAGCTCCTTGAATTATTGGAGATAATTCTGGAGTTGGTACTGATGTTGGGTTTACTATGGATGGAGTTATTAAAGATGTCGTTGTTGCAGATTTTTTTATTTGAGTGGTAGAGGGCGGAATGGTAGTTATTAATCTTTTTTCTTCAAGACCAGTTACGGCCTCAACAATCTCTTTGATTATTGTTGTTCTACTTGATTTATCTTGCAATTGGCCATTTAGAATATATTCAAGAGCGGTTCTAGAATCTTTATAAGCAAGTAATTCTGCCGAAGTTTTTTCAGTACCAAATAATCCCCTGGCCATTGCGGGATCTTGTTTTGCTATTTGTGCTTTAGTGTCTTCTTTTACCCTTGATATGAATTGTCTAATGTCACTTAACTCTGCTGCGCCTCTTCCTGCGGCAATTGATTCTATTTTGGCAGCATTGGTTATGGTGAATCTTCTTGCTAATTCTTCGACTAATAATGCCGAATCTATTGGATCGGAGTTAGGATTAAGATCACTTATATTAGTATATTTTCCCGCTCTTTTTGCTGATGTAAATGAATCTGTGGCGGATTGTGCTATAGATAATATAACAGAAGCAAAAGGAATATCTCCAGCTAGAGTTGCCATTGCTCCCAAACTCCTGGCTACCGCTCCTTGACTCAACACAACTCCGCCCTGAGAGAGGATATTTGAGAATAAGAAGGCTTCGTTAAAGGTTTTTTGGATGATATTGTAATACTGCAATAAATGTGGTTTGGATTTTATATGTTCTTGTTCTGCTATATCTGCTCTAGTTTTGGTGAATTTTGGATCGATGGTTGGCGGTGAGGATAAAAATTGTGATGTTGATGATGATTGTTGGCTGGAGATTCTAGCTATTTCTGCTTCTGCTTTTTGGTGTTGCTGTTGTAGCTTTGTTATTTGTTGTTCTATAGTGATTTCTTCTGATGTTTTTTGAATTTTAGATTCTGTGACGGGGTTATTAGCTACAGCTTTTGTGATAGGGTTGGGTTGCAGGGGTTTGTTAGTCATATCTTTAAGCAAAGTGGTAGAAGATTTCTGAGATATGGATTGCTCTTTTTTTTGTAAATTAGGTTGAATTAATTGTTGGATTTTAGGGTTTTTACTTCGACTTGCTTCTTGTAAAACGGCACTGTTTATTGGCACATTATGACTAACAAGAAACTCAATCATTTTTAGATAATTGGTAATATCTTTACTTGCTTTACTTAACTTTCCAGCTTCTACAATCATTTGTAGTAAAGTATAAATTTGATGAGTTGCTGGTATTTTTGGTATCTCTTCTAAAAGAACTGGTAGATGACTTTCATGATCAAGAGTTTTCTTGGTCAAAGCAAGAAAATTATGTCTTACACTAGCATTTCTTTCTATTAAAGCTCTAATTTTAGATTGTAAATCAGCGCTAATTTGTACACCAACAAGACCACAATAAGTTATGCTAGTGTTTTTTTCTAAGGCAGCTATTATTGCCTTCGCTCCCTCATCACTTATGTTATGATTCTGAATATTAAGATAATCCAAGGTGGTATTTTTTTCTAGGAAAGCAGCTATTGCCTTCGCTCCTTCATCGCCTATGTTATTTCCTCCCCAAATGGCAAGATAAGTCAGGCTGGTATTATTTTCTAAGGCAGCTATTATTGCCTTCGCTCCTTCATCACCTATTTTACTGTGCATAAAATCAAGATGAGTCAGGCTAGTATTGTTTTCTAAGGCAGTAGCAAATGCTTTTGCTCCTTCATCACTGATGTTACTAGTCTGAAAAAAAAGAAGAGTCAAATTAGTATTTTTTTCTAAGGCAGCAGCAAGCGCCTTTGCTCCTTCATCACCGATGTTACTGTTATAAAGATATAATCTAGTCAAAGAGATATTCCTTTCTAAAGCATTAGCAAATGCCTTCGCTCCTTCATCACTAATTTGGTCGCCCCAGAGATTAAGGGTAGTTAAGGTAATATTTTTTTCTAGAGCAGCGGCTATTGCCTTTAATCCTTTACTAGATCCTTCACTACCGACGTTGTTTTGTCCAAGATAAAGAGTAGCCAAACTAGTATTTATTTCTAGGGTGTCAGCTATTGCCTTTAACCCTTCATCACTAACTTGGTTGTTAGCTATAGTAAGACTAGTTAGAGTCGTATTAGTTTTTAAAGATTCAAAAATTACCTGCGCTCCATCATCACCGATTTTATTATTTGAAAGGTCAAGCATAGTCAAGCAATTATCTCTTAAAATCTCAGCAATTGCTTGAGCCCCTATGGCAGTAATTTGGTTGTTCTGTATATTAAGACTGGTTAGAGTCGTATTAGTTTTTAAAGCTTCAGCAATTATCAGAACTCCTTCATCGCCAATATTATTGTACCAAAGGCGAAGAGTAGTTAAGCTTTTATTGATTTTTAGAACTTCGGCGATTACTTGTATCCCAGCAATACCAATTTTGGTGTGGGCAAGGTTAAAATCGGTGAGGCTCGTATTAATTTTTAAAGCCTCAGCAATTTGTATCAATTGTCCTAAAGTAATGTCTTCTGTGGATGATAAGTTAAGTGTTGTGATGCGATTATTTCTGACATTATCTAAAATCTTGTCTAATTCTTGCTGTGTAATTGTCATAGTTTTTAATGAAATTATTTACATCATTAATTTCTTTGGATAATAAATCTGATTTTCTAGCGCGATTACCTTGATATCATCAAGAATTTTTTCAAATTCTGTAGAAATTAATTTTGTCATAAATTTAGTAGGAGATAATTCAAATTGTTTATGTTAGACAACCCCCTTATAAGTAAAGACATTTAACTCATAACACTAAAGCCTATAAATATCTATAAACACTAGCTTTAGAAAGCCCATAATCCTTCATCAAATCCTTAATCTTAATCCCTTGTTCTCTTTTTTGCTGCAATTGTGCCACTTGCTTTTTATCCAGCTTCTTTTTTTTACCAAAACTCACCCCATTAGCCAAGGCTTTCTTAATGCCATCCATTTGTCTTTCAGATCGAATCTCAGTTTCAAATTGAGAAATAGCACCAAGCATGTTAAAAAGTAATCTTCCTGTAGCATCATTAGTATCTATGTTCTGATCTATAACCTGAATAGCTACTTTTTTTCTTTTTAACTCATCTGCTATTTGGCAGAGATGAAGAGTTGATCTGGCCAAGCGGTCAAGACGAGTGACAACTATAGTATCATCCTCTCTGACATATTCCAAACATTCTTTTAATTTTAGCCTATTGGGTAACATTGCATATTTAGGGGAAATCTGTCATAGGATTTCATTTTCTCCCAACTCACTTTTCCTAAATCTCTAACAGTTCCGAAAGCTTAAACTGCATAGAATTCTTCAAACTTTCCTCAGAAAAATCATATTCTCCTTGCAGATTAATATGTTGCCAA
>CAZUPN010000099.1:0-4939 GCA_964622015.1 uncultured Rhizobiaceae bacterium
TTTGCAGCGAAATTGTCAATTAGTATGTTGTATTATAGATGGATTTTGGTATTACATCGCTGGATAATCAATTGGCTATTGACGAAAGTGAGAGAGGTGAAAATAATCAAATCGAAGATGGTAGCAAATATTCTAAAACTATTGAAGATATAAATAATAAGTTGAGAGTAAGAGATCTATCGCCAATCAGGTATAGCAGCCCATTTTCAAAAGCACACACCAATAATAAAATTGAAGAGTACATCAAAGCGGATACTCCTGAAAAAAAACTGGATATTCGTGCCAAGCCAACTCCGTTTCTAAGAGTTAAAAGCGCTGATAGAATACAAACCAGAAGTCAAGTTAAGCCTAATAAATGAGTAATTTTAAATTCAAATATTTTAAAGATTTGAATAAAAATTATAATTTAATGATAAAAAATATTTTCAAGAATTTTATTACAAAGTTACTCCATCAAAGACTTGGTAATTGTTATTTTCTTATTCATGTCTTTATTCAAAACCTCTTAATAATTCCCTTCAAAATTATATTAATAAATAAAGCTAGTCAAAGGGGTCGGGCGTTTTCAATCAACCCCCTAGAAGGATTAAATTTTTTATCTACATTTTTAGATTTTGCTAATCGAAATCCGATCGCTTCATCCCAGTATGGGTAGAGAGAAATAATGATAGACTGTGCATGCTGCTTTTCATTTGCAAGGTTTTAAACAACTCTCATTTTGCCTTAAAGAAGACATCTATCAAGCTGAAGAAGAAAAACACAGTTTTTAGGGCTATTTTTTCTCTCAAAGCTATCACTAACTACAAAATTTTCAACATGTACCAAAATGTTAAATTTATTTCTAATTTTTCATAATCAAACCCTGATCATTAACAATGCTTTCCATCAATATTAGCCTTTTTCAGGAATCTTCGATGAAAAAGTCTTATCAATATTATAAATGAAATCAACAACCGATCATAATGAAATCATCACTGAATTAAAGCGTGGCAATACCATAATATTTAACTGCCTCAATCTCAGTCGTTTTACCCAAATGATTCAGATTGAAATCTTTCAAGCCATGGAAAAGGTCCAATTTGCTGAACTCAATCTATCAAATGCCAAACATCTAACCGATCAACAATTAACTAAAATCTTGATAAAAAGCGCCAGTAAGTTAAAAATCATTAATCTGAGCAATTGCCCAAAACTTACCACTAAAACCCTAGGCAATATCGCCAAATATTGTTTAAATATTGAGGAAATAACAGTCAGCAATAAATCCTATAACTCAGAATTAAAGTTGATCAGAGCGTCATTTATAAAAGATATAGGAAATAAGTAAAGTCTAACGAAGAAAACGCTACTGTGTCAAAATTGAAAACGATTTAACTATTTCTAATTTAATTTTTACTATCTAGTAGTAAGTTAGCGAATTATTAAATTTAATTTTCCTCAAGCTTAGATCTATTATTAGAATCACGCCATAATCTCTAACTATAGCTAGGATTTTGTGAGACATTTTCTACACTTTTGCTTCGCACGTATCCCATGATATGCTGGTGCGATTCTCAAAAATGTCTTACAAAAATCCTAACTTAGCGAAACTACATCATGATTCTGATGACGAATTTAGGTTAAATGTATTAAAACTTGTTGCGTATCTCAGTATTATAAAACGTTTAGGTTATTAATATTCGTTAAAAACTATTGGGTAATATTACATTTTGGATTAAGAAATATGTTTTTTCAAAAACTAACAATCAATATATAAAAAATATCATGAGAGAATATTTTAAACCATTAAACCAACATCCGATTGGGAATCAATTTTTGGAACAAGTTACTATTTGGCGATTATCTAGTCCTAATTTACGTGTAAAAAAGATATTTGTTGCCCATGCTTGGGAAGATGAGGCGAATGGTATGCGTTCTTGGGAGCAAGCACAAATAAAAACGCTAGTTGAAGATTTAAGAGCTGCAGGATTTGACGTTTTTTTTGATATTGATGCTATGTGGGGACGTTTAGAGACGACTATGCAAAAGGAATTATCGGAGAGTGATGTTGTCGTGCCTATTTGCACGCCACGTTTTGCAGAACGAGTTAAACAAAGTAGTACTAATGCTGCGTTTGAATTTCGACTTTTATCTGAAAAAGGCCGAATCAATCCTAGTTCAATTTGTCCTATTCATCTCCTTGGTAGCTTTAACGACGCTGTTCCTGAAGCGCTGCGTGCCTATATAGTCTATAATTTTACTGATGCAAAAAGTTATGTGTATGGATTAACTGGACTACATAATCCTCTTGGTCTCTTGCCTGTATTGTTAGATGTTGATCCCACAAGGCAAGAATCAATAGCAAGCTATAAATCGCTTCATCGACCACTTTACCTTCACGAGTTATCATGCTTACCAAATGTTCCGCGTGGTTTACTATCTCGTGAAAGTTTGAATGAAAGAATTTTTGCTAAATTTACACAACAGACTGAAAGAAAAGTTGTAGTATTACATGGTATGGCTGGGGTTGGCAAGACTCAAATGCTCTGTCAATTTTCACAATATGAAACAACAAAAAGAGATTATGACATTCGCACTTGGATACCAGCTGAAACTCCAACTACAATTGAAGCAGCGTTTGCTAATCTTGCTAAGAGACTGGGAGTTAATATTGCACAAACGCCTTTTTCTGAGTGGCTACCAATTATTTATCAACGATTAAATAGTGAGCGTTGCTTATTTATTTTTGACAATGCACCAAATGCCAGCATGTTAGCACCATATTTACCAACTAATACTAACCATCATTGCCTTGCTTCGTCACGTAGCGACAATTGGCCTCATACTGTATCTGTCTCTATTTTTTCACAAAGTGAAGCACGCCAATATTTACAAAACATCTTAACTAGGGAAAGGGATAATGATATTGATTTGCTTGCAGAGAAGCTTGGCCATTTACCATTAGCTTTAAAACAAGCAGCATTTTATATTCGCCACGAACGCTTGTCTATCAATCAATATTTAGCACTTTATAATCAGGAAGGCCTTCGTCTATTAGACATAGACGCGCCAACTCCATTAATTGAGAATGACGAACGTTTATGTCATGATATTGTAACCCGAACATGGCTAATTAGCCTTGATCAATTGCAACAACATCATAATAAAGCAAAGACATTATTGATGTTTTGCGCTTATTTAAATCCAGATGATTTATCTTTAGAAGTTTTACAGGCAGTTGCCACCAATCACAACATAAGTAGTCAGGAAGTAATTTCGCTACGGACAATATTACGCGACTATGGGTTACTTTTAGCTACCGAAGAAAATCATCATACTATACATCGTTTACTACAATTAGTTATTCAGGAAACGTTGCACATACAACCCGGAGATCATAATATATTACATCAAATATTGGGCCCATTAGCAACTGTGTTTACCAGTAGACTTGGGACACGAGATGAACAACTTGCCAATCCATCGACTTTTTCAGCTTGGTTAGCTCATGCTGATGTGTGGTGGCAGGGTTACCACGCATTACATGATGTTTTACTAAGTGAATTAAATAGTTTTAATCATGAGTTACATAATGATATATCAGTTGTAGAAACATCAATAAATATTGCGGAATGTGCTAATAGTATGGGAAATTTATTTTCAATTCAAGGTCAACTTGATAAAGCTAGAGAGTGTTTTAAGGTTGCTTTGTTACTAAAAGAAAAAATTCATGGAGTAAATGATATTGCTGTTGCAAGCACACTTATTGATTCAGGTGCAACCGAACGTGATTTAGGAGGGCAGCCTGGCATAGCAAAACCTATTCTTGAACGTGCACTTAATATCATGCTGCCAGTGTATGGTGAGAATCATCTTGAAACAGCAAGAGTTCTGAATCATTTAGGTGATGTAGAGCGCGACTTAAGAAATCCAACTACTGCCAAATCTTATTACGAACGCTCATTAGCAATTTTAGCATTCTTGGGGGTTGATAACGCAAAAACAGCAACAACATTAGTTAATTTAGCCAATACCGAACGCTCTTTAGGTGAATTAGAGTTATCCGTAGATTATTATTTAAGAGCATTATCAGTTTTTGAAAATCAATATGGGAATGAGCATTCTGAAGTGGCCAGAACACTAATGAATTTAGGTATTGCTGAAAACCGTATGCAACAAACTGCAGCTGCAAGACGACATTTACAGCGCTCTCTAGAATTAAATGAGCGTATATATGGTAATGACCATGTTCATGTTGCTGTTGTACTATTTAATTTGGGTAACGTGGAATATGATGCGCATAATCCTGCCCAGGCCAAAATACACCTTGATCGTGCGCTAATAATTAATCGGCGTGGCTATGGAGAAGAACATGAACATGTCGTAAGAACATTAACAATGGTTGCTTTATGTGAGCTTGCCCTACAAGATTTTCCTAATGCACAGACTCATGTTAATAGGGCAAATGATATTGCTATCAGAAGTAATAGCAACCAAGGATTTAAAAGCTGGGTACAACAAACACATGATCATATCCACAATTTTCTACCTAGACCAAACCAGGCCGTACGTCAACCAGCTATAGGGGATCCCAATTTAATGCGCCTCTAAAACTTGGTCAATCTTTTTTATACTCAATGTGAATTGATAAGGATTATTGCACAACGATAGTTTTGATAGCAAAGTTATTATCTAGTTTTAAGAAAAGCTATGGTAAATGATATTTTTTATTCTTGCAATCAGTTCGCAAAAAAGCCAAGAAATTCACTTGCAATAGCGGTAGCAAAAGTTCGACGTAAATCCCCCCAACCCAGCATTTATCAATGCACACCTTTTTCACCACGGTTGCCATGAAACGGAGAAACAGAGAATAAATTACCTGATTTTGGCAGAAAATTTGTATTGTTGGGCCTGTTGAATTCCAACAATAATTCAAATTTTTTCCCCAAAATTCTAAATT
>CAZUPN010000100.1:0-4895 GCA_964622015.1 uncultured Rhizobiaceae bacterium
GGAGAGGATATTAAGATTAGCATTTTTAGCCGTCAAGAGGTTTTATAAATTTTTTAAAAAATTTTTCTTTACATGAAGTAATAAAAATTGGTACTGAAAAAATGCCAATTTAGACCTGTGAGTATAATTTATCTTGGAAAAATTTAATAAATGCTTTGATTTTGGGTGACATATATTTTGCTGATGGATAAACAGCGTAGAATTGAGTTTTATTAACAACCTCATAGTCAGGAAGCAATATTACTAACTTTCCAGATTTAATTTCATCATCGATGTCTCTTGATGATTTTAATGTAATTCCGATTCCAGATAAGATTAGTTCTTTAATAATTTCGCCATTATCACATTTAATTTGGCCACTTATATCTGATAACTTAATAATCTCTTTGCTAAGTTTATGCTTAAATTGCCATGTGGCATTTTCTCCAAAAACTAAACAATTATGTTGTGATAAATCTCTTGGATTACTCGGCCTCCCATATTTGGAAATATATTTAGGAGAAGCGCAAACAACTTTATGATTGGTCATTAATTTTGCTACTTCTAAATCCTCATCCTCGGGAGTTTGAATTCTTATTTGTAAATCCTGTCCCTCAGCAATAATATTGACTGGATTTTCTGTCAAAGAAATATCTAGTTTTAAATTAGGATATTCTTGCAGGAATTCTTTTAAATAAGGCACAATATGGTATCTGCCAAAATAAGCTGGAATCACTAACTTTAGAACTCCAGTTGCACCTTGATAATTCTCAATAAAATTATCTAAATCTTCTATTTTTTCAGAGATTGAAATGCAATGATTAAGAAATAATTTGCCATCGTTAGTTAAATTAACCTCCCTTGTAGTTCTAGTTAGCAGAGATACCTGTAATAATTTCTCTAAGTCACTTATTCTAGTCGATGCAACTGCCTTAGAGGTCCCAAGAAGTTCAGCAGCTTTTGCAAAGCTTCTTAACCTGGCAACATATATGAATAAAATTATGTCTTTTAAATCGTATTTCATGTTATTTTTATCTGGAAACGTCACTTGTTTTCTCTTTATGTTTTTTAATAAATCCCATTGCTAAACCTACCGAAAGAATAGTAATAAACCCACCTATCATCAGTTTTTCCTCAGTTGATAGCGAATCATCATATCCCATCCTTCTGTTGGTTTTTTTTGTGTTATCACTAAAAAAACCAACCTCATCTGCCATTTTATAAGATGTCAGTAATTGATCGCCAAGGTTCTTGCCCTGAGTAGTATAGAATTGATTAAAAAATTCAACAGTTTCTTTTTCAAATCCTAGCATCATAAGCCCAAAAACTGCTTCAATATGTCTTTTAGTATTTCCTGTACCACCTTTGCCATAACTAATGATGGCACCCTCAGCAATTTTAGCAAATTCTGTTGAATTCCTTGCATTAACGGCCCGAGGACAACCATATGTCGACAAAATACCAATTAAATCATCTCCGAAAATTCTCCTAGTATTTGCTATTAGATTTAAAAAATACTCTGGGCGATATTTTTCGGAGCCGGTATAACCACCACCAGTCATTCTCATTACTATGTAATCTTCGTTGCAAGCTATCATCGTCCAATGGCTATTAGTTACAGCGATCTCACCGGTTGAGCCATATTCATCAATAAGTCTTTTTAATCTTTTGCTTTTTTTAAAAACTGCATTTACAGATACTCCTGTTGCGGTAGTAATATTGTTATTAAGTGGATTTTGTAATTCAAAAATATCTTCAATTTTGTTAAGCATATTTCTTAAAAATGAGCCTTCAAATCTTTCTTTTGACTCAGGATCATAAAGATATTGAACTTTGTAACCACCGGTAAAATGCAGCTTATTACAATAAAAATATTGTCCATCTTTACTAGCAATACCCACTAATTCAGCGGCTCCTTGGTCATTTTTTCTGACCAAAATTTTTTCTATTTCTTTTTCTTCGATCCAAGTTGCTCCCATTTTTTCTGCCAGATCTTTATCTATCTGGTGCGCATTAAATAATATATGAGAATCTCCTGCATATTCAAAAGCATCAAGAATATGTTCATTTTGTCCAAAAAAAATTTCTTTTTTTTCTGGCGATACATCTACAGCTTCGATTCCAACTTTAGCTAAATCTTGATGCTCCCGTGCAATTTGTTTATTACCTTTGGTATTAAAAGTTACATGAATTGAAGATGAATTTGTTTTTGCTCTTTCTAATCCGCCACTAATTTTCATCCCAGTATGAGATTCAAGAGCAATCAATATTTGCTGCGAAAGTACAGACTCAATCCTATTAACATCATGTTCGGTTAAGCCTCCAATTCTTCTTTGATATTCCTGTTTTAGCCAGTTTAGCTCATTGCCAAAATAAATCCTGAGTTTCTTGGGATCGATTGTAAATTCAACGTCGATCTTCTTATAATCTGGCTCCAAAACATCTTCTAACTTTGTGCCAATCAAACTTCGCATCAATAAAACTGGTAATAATTTATGCCCAGATAGAGATTCATCAGCATTTAAAGCTGTGCCGTGCCTAGCATGTGACTGTTTTGCTGAATGGTTAACATTAGATTCTTTGTAATCTCTAGTTATATAGACAATATCATCTAGCTTTGTTCTAACTTTATTAATAACAGATGCTATCACTATTTGGTCTTCTGCTGCCGGTCCACCAACGCATATCATGGCGCTTGTTAATGCTTTTGCCTTGTATTGCTGATGGAAGATAGGAAAATCGTTTATATCAGAGATTAAAACTCTAATTGAACCCGTTTCTTGTACATTCAAATTTGGCTGAGAAAATATCTTATCTCTGAAAAATCTACTCTCAATTTTTGATTGTTCGGCATTTGTACTTTTACTCTCGGAATCCATTAAAACTTTTTGTGCGATCTCAATTGTGCTAGGATCGGATGTAAAAGTTCCCTTTAAGCTTTCCCTTCCTTTTAGGCTTGTTAGATGTATGTCAATAATTGCTCTAACGCTTGGTAAATCATCTTTACCCAATAATATTTTAACAGTCTGGCTAGGTACATGTCGCCCCAACCTCGCTAAGTTTATAAAATTTTTCATCAATAATATAGTTAATAAATCGCGATAATTACGTGGTGGCGCGTCATTTTTATAGTAGGCTTTAGCTTTAACTCTCACCCCATAGATAGATCAAATAAAGATTAATTTTAAGCTTTATGAGCCTAAAATTAATTCTTAGTTCTTATTATCGGAATAATCACAATTCATATCTTAGTAGAATTATCGCTAGTTTGAGCCTTATACTGTATTATAATGATACACTATTTTATTAAAATTGGTTGCATTACATAAAACTTATTACTTATTATTCTGAAAATAGAAATATTGTATTCCGTTATTCAGAACAATAACCATTGAGTTTATATATATCGGTGTTTTTTGTGGTTTGAATTAAGGGAATATATCATTTTTAAAGTTATTGTTATCAAAAAATAAAAAATATCTTAATTAACAATTAGTACCGTTTCGTTATGACTCATGCAAATCAAATACTCCTCCCCCATATTACCCACGATCTTCGCAATTATATCAATGGCATCTTCGGCCTGGCTAGTATCCTTGCCGATAATATCAACTCCTATCAAGCAAAACAAACGGAGATAGGAGCCAAACTTGATGACAATCTCAAAGAAGTATCAGAAATCGCCAATATGCTAGCCCCATATACCGTAGAAGCATTCCATTACCTGGAAGACATGCTTGATGCTACCCAAATCGAAACCGGTAAATTTACCCTGGGGAAAATCGAAGATTGTGATTTAAAAGAATTAATTGACCGGCTACTGATTTTTAACAAGGGATTTATCAATGATCATCGCATAACAATTAAAACTGATATTGAAGACAACCTACCCAAACTACCATGTGATGTTTTTAGATTAAAACAATTATTAACTAACCTGATTACCAATGCAGTTAAATATAATAAAAAAGGCGGCAAAGTAAATATTTCTGTCAAATATTTACAATCAGAAAACCAACACCAAAGTAAAAACCAAACACCACAGCCACACCCCCAACTCTACCTAGAAATCTCCGATTCCGGTATCGGCATGACCGAGGAAGAAATTATCATGGCATTAAATGGCGATGGACAAAATATCAACAAATCAGATCTAAATCAGCCTATAGATTCTCATGGCCTCGGGTTACCAATTGTTAAACAGTTGATTGATTTGATGTCAGCTAGAATGGAGATTGAATCTAAGAAAGGTATAGGAACAAGAGTCAAAATATGGTTCAATCAATTCAGCAATTTACCAACAGATACAATAACCCCCGAAAACCAATCCTAGTAATTTTAATTAAAAATCAATATGGCAATCCTAGTCACATGAAAATAATTATCAAGTTTTTACCCGATCTTTCTCGCTCTAAGATAACGAAGTAAGATTTTTATTAATGCTATAAATTACAACACAAATTATATGCAAAACTTATCTCCTATATTTCCTTTAGATACATCCTCTTCACCAATTACCATTAAAACCACCTTCCCCTCGGAATCTATATCCCACGAAGCTAGAATCAGAGAAATTACCGATATAATTGTTGCGTCTATTCCAGATAAGATCGCCTTCATCATTCTCTTTGGCTCATTTGCTCGTGGTGACTTTGTAGTTAACAGCGATTATAATTTCTTGATTCTAACCAAAGAGAAAAAATATGCTAATAAGAATAGGGTAAATAAATTACGCAAAAGAATCAGTGATGCAATTAACAATAAAATCAAAGATAAAACTCACCGCTTTCACCTAACCATCGAACCAGTTGCTTATGCTAATTCTCCAGTTAGTGAAAAAAGTTATTTCTTTGCTGATGTAAAAAGAGATGGAATATTGCTTCATTATTCTGCTAGGTTTGAATTATTGGGATTGC
>CAZUPN010000101.1:0-4872 GCA_964622015.1 uncultured Rhizobiaceae bacterium
GAAAAAATATTAAAAATTTAGGTTTTTGGAGATTGGAATTCAACAGGCCCTTTATCTGGTTCATCAAGTTTGAGATCGAGCCACATTTGTAACTCCGATGTCAGAGATTGTATGACACATTCATAGCCAAGCAATATATTTGCAAAGCGCTCATCTTTGTTTTTAATCGCTTTATCTTTGATCGTTAAAACTTGTTTTTGCAAATTACTCAACGAGATAATCGCTTCTTTCTGCAGATTGCTATCTCTAGTAATAAATAGGTAAGCTTCACAGGACTTTATGACTTCATTAAATCGATTGATAACATCGGTAGCGCTGTTACTCATTTTTTCATCTCCTTCAAGATTTTGTTTGTAACTTCTTCTATGCGAAAATTATCTATAGGACCACTATAAGTTATCTCGGCATAGGATGCTGCTTTGGTTCTTTTTACAACAAATTTAAACTTAACCTTGTTACCATTCTTTCCCTTAAGAAAATCTGTAACATAATTGGCAACTACTCCAAGCATAATATTTACAACCGGCTCTTGAAGAAGGCTGGCAACATAAAAAGTTGGGGCAATCCACTCCCAATCATAAGTATGCACATATTTTTTCTTATCCGTTTCTAGCAAATCAACGAACTCTATTTCTTTAGAACGCAGCAACTTCTTTACCGTAGAAACAGCCTCTGCATTTTGCAGTTCTGATCTGGATTTTGCTGAATCAAAGTTACTGGGAAGAATGGTTAATTTCTCAGGAAATTTAAAATCGAAATTTGATAATTTTTCCTCAAAATTATCACACTCTGCGACAGTAATTAGATCGGTATCGATTGTCATATTTTTTGAGATTGTTTAAATTATATATGTCCTAGCTCAGCAAGTTTTCTGTAATGAGCTCCAAGTGCTGTTAGTTTACAGGCCTTTGATTCAATTGCAGCGTAATACATGTGTTCGGTACCAATAGGCACAATTAGCCCGTGTCTGTTGCACATTTGTAACTCTTTGAATTTTTTTACGTTATCTTCGTTAATGGGAATGTGCCGCAAATCTTTGGGAATATTTTGCCTGTCAGGTTCAAAAGAAGGATCGAGGGGAAAGATATAAGCCGCTTGTGGAAAATATTCAGGTAATTGGCGCAATACTTCTAAAGGTATTTTTGCACCAACCTCACGAAGGGTAATAAAAGTTTGTACATTTGCTTTGTAAATTGGTCTTTGTTCCCAAACTCCAAGGGTTTGATCAATGAGAGAATAAAGTGAAGCAGGAGTTATTCTTCCGCAGACATCGGCAGCGCTACCACTTAAACCATCTAATAAAATTCCGGTAAATAATCCATGAGGGTTTCCGTCAGACGCTAACTCCTCTCGATGGCAGGCTGTAAGTATAGTTACACCATTGCCAATATAAGATATTTGGCCATCAGTATTAAGGCCAGGAACTTCACCAGCATAACCAGAATGACAGCAGTCTAAAATGATTACGGTTGATTTGATTTTGGGATATGCCTTGTTAGCTAGGCTCAATATTGTGGATAAAGAAATTCCCCAAGATGGCTTCTTTCCATCCTGACTTACAATAAAACCCTCATTTGTTTGTGGATTTATGAGGCCGTGACCAGCAAAAAAGAAAAGCGCCATTTCAGCGTCGCCTTCAAACAATTTTACTATAGCATCATGCAATAAATCGCTTGAGACGGTAGTGTTATTGCTAGTCATCAATTTTAAAGCAAAATTTGGAGAGCCGTCACCATTTCTTTCAAGTGTGTTTGCAACGGCGCTAGCATCGTTTACACATCCCTTCAAAGGACTGGTGGGGTAGTGATCTATGCCGACAATAAGTGCTTTTTTCATATTAGCGACCGCCACCCACAAGCACTTTAAGATTAGGCCATGTCCAGTTGTAAAGTTTATCTGTACTCAGCGAGGTAGTAGGCTTTGTACAGTGTTTATCAGAATATCCGGCAAGTAAAAAATATGGAATTCCATGCTGCTGCGCTATTTTTAATTCAATTCCAACTCCTCTCGCAGTATGGGTATTTTGGCCGCACATCACAACTACAAGATCAGCGCCTTTGATTCTAATTTTTGCCTTCTCTTCCCAATCGCCGTACAGATGTTGTTTTATGGAGTGATCGGCTAGCTCGAAAGGACTATCTTCATGTTTTGATTGTCCTACGAGTGCTGTTTTCAAGAATTCATCATTATCAAAATCAAAACTGATAAAAACACGTTTTTTTGTCATCGCTAAAATTATTTTGTTCGGTTATAGGGAGATTGATTGGTTGGCTTCAAAGAGATTCCTTCTTGGCTAGCTTTATTTGATACTGCCGCTTCTGTTCTTCCCATTTTAAGACCTATAATGCCGGTAGGAGTGTTATTTTTGGCTAAATCTTTTAGCTGCTTTACATCTTGCGACGTCCATGGATTGCCGGAATTTCTTGTAGATTTTGACATATAATGTTGCAAATAATTTACTATTAATTAAACTGTACAAATAATTTGTACTAGTTAAATCTAGGACAAAATAATCAAAAGTCAACAATAAAAATGTTATTAAAACATCTACATCCAGCTCAGCAAAAATTGTTAAACATTTTGGCAAAAAACAGTGAAGAGCAATTAACAATAAGAGAAATGCAAGCTATATTGGGAGTCTCCTCTCCTAGCGTTGTAACACATCATATTTCTCAATTGGAAAAAAAAGGTTATATTAAAAAAAATCCATACAACCCAAAGGATTATCAAGTTTTAAAAACCCCCGAAAAAGAAATGGTATATCTGAATTTATATGGTCTTGCTACTTGTGGTCCCAACGGATCTATTTTAGATGGAGATCCAATAGAGAGAATAGCGGTGTCTACAAAATTTATCCCTTTTGCTTCCAATCGTGCTTTTATGGTTAAAGCTAAAGGTGACTCTATGTTGCCAAAAATTAGTAATGGTGACTATGTAATTGCTAAACAAGCTAGTGATGCAGAGGATGGAGAAATAGTGATTGGTGTGAATGATGAAAAAGCCATAATCAAAAAAATCAAAAAAGAAAAATCAGGCATTATACTAATTTCTCTTAATAATAAAAATTATCCTCCCTTCTCATCTTCTGAAGATTTTAAAATTGAAGGCATAGTAAAAGGAGTGATAACAAATAAATTATTAGTTTTTTAGTTTAAAGGAGCCAAAACTTTGTAGAGAAAATAACAATAATAATATTTTGATCTAATTGAGGAAAATTAAGCTGGCCCTATATTTGAAGATTATAATAAATTCATATATGAATTAAACACAAAATAAAGAATCTATATGGACTTAGCTTATCAAATCAGCAAACATAGAACTGTAGTAGCGCTAAATGTTGTAGAAGAAAATAAAAATGGCGGAAATAATAAAAAATATGATTTTAGGTGTCATGAATGCGGAGTAGCATTAACATTATGCACTTTAGATATAGTTTTGCCCAAGAGAAAACCTTATTTTAGAAGAGTTAACAAGTATAAGTATCATAAAGAAAATTGCCCATATTATTCTGACGATGAAGGAGAATTGGCGCAGAAGATCTTGTATCACAGAAAGCTGGGTTATGCCAAGCCTATTTTTGAAGTAGATCTATTTACATTAAATAAAATTCCTGGTAATAACCACTCCGAAATATCAATAATTAAGAATAATGAAGATTATAAAATCAATGAGGATATACCAAATCATGCTCATTATTATTTATCGGAAATTTTAGGATTAACAATATCTGCTCTAAAATTTATAATAAACAAATACCCCGATATTGCTTGTCGGCATGAGAAACAGAATATTGCTATAACAGATTTTATAATCCCAGCCAAATATCTGACTAACGCGAAATATGATAATATTATTTTTGGCTTAGCAAAAATAGTTCTTAATAAAGATAAGAATTATAGCGTCGTAATGATTGATAAATCATTCAATACTAATATGACTATATCCTGCTATATTGATAAAGATTATTTTAACGATCGCAATCAAAATAAGTTACAAACTCTTTTAGAGCAAGAAGTAAGTAAAGGAAAGCCAGCAATAATACAAAATTGTGAGGTAATTATCAGAATTGATAAAAACAGAAAAATAAATGGTCAATATTTGAGTATTTATGGCTTGGCCTTATCTATAAAACTGCCTAACTCTAGATCTGTAATCTTAGGTAAAAAACCAATTAAAAAATTATTCAATTCATCAAATAATAAAAAAGAATTAAGTTTTGAAGAATTGGAAGATATTAAAGCTGAAAAACTAGTTATGCTTCAGAGAAAGAGGATATCACTCGAGGAAGAACTAAATTTATTAAAATTTAGACTAGCTCCTTTATTTAAATCTGATATCATTGGTTATCTATTAAGTCCTGAAAATAATTTAATAAAAATTAATTCTTTTAGTCATGGTATAAAAGTTTTTGAAAATCTCGGATATCTTAGAAAGCCAAAGCCAAAAAATCTTGCTAATAAAATAAAAACTTTCTTCCTTGGAGACTCTGATAAGTTTCTGGATCAAGGTAATGATTACAGGATGGCGTTAAGATTCTCAGAAATAATAGATATGATTAAAAAATTGAGCAGAGATTAATTCTGTTACATAAATGATTCTGGTTCTAATGCATGATTCATCTCACCATTATTTTATAATATTTTCAATTCTAAAAATCGCTTTACTAACAGGCCTTTATTTTTCAAAGCAAAAATATTAGCTATTTATTTTAGTGTTAAATTTTTATATTGTTGGCATAAAATATAGTTAAGTAAATTGTATTAACTTGGCTCCTTATTCCAACAGAATGAGGTTAAAATAGGATACGGAAAATAGAGAATGAGCCCGTTGCAAATCTAAATCTCTAAAATTTTAACCTCAAAAAACCCAGTT
>CAZUPN010000102.1:0-4791 GCA_964622015.1 uncultured Rhizobiaceae bacterium
TTATTAGGAGTGTTTGTAATGTTAGATATATGGAATTATAAATGGGATTTGGTATGATACTGCAATTAAAAAGATTATATATTTAACTTTAAAAAATATCGCTAAGAAATGGGCAATGCCGATTCATAATTGGAAGTCGGCACTTAACCAGTTTGCTATTGTTTTTGCTGATAGATTCCCAGATAATTTTTAGGAAAAATATCGGGAGAAATCAGTAAAAATGAGAAGCTATTTACACAGTTTTTATGAGAGGCTCCAAAATTAACAAAAAAGAAATTGTAATGCGCTCAAAAATGAATGATGAAGTTAGGAAAATCTTAGAAATGATTTCAACGCACTAGTTTGCTCAAGTTGGGAAAGCGATTCATTACCCATTCTTTAGATAAAAACAAACCATCAAACATCATAACATATTAATATTTTTTTAGTAAACTTTAATATTTTCTTGCATTTAATTGTTATTAATGCAAAATTATTTTTTATTGTAAATAAATAACTTATTATTTCATGATAAAATATTGTAGTTGTTAATAAACTCAAAGATTTATCAATATATTATTGCTAACCAACATTCATCAATTATTCTATGCCTCTTTGCTCATTTGATTCAGTCTTAATTACTCCCGAAGCTCAAGCTAAATTAAAAATAATAGCAGGAGATTTAAATAAAACCGTTGGTGATCTGGTTAAAGAAAAATTCTCAGGCCCAAAAAATGGGTTTGATTGGAAAAAATTAACAGGATTACCTATTCCCAAAAATAAAGAATTATCACCTATTTATAGAGGTAAAGTTGATGACAAAAGCAGAATTTTTATTGTTTTTGTAAGAGGAGAGCCTGTTATTATTGATGCTGATTCAGAGCATAATTATGATAAGTTTAAAAGAAGTGGAACATACATAAAATACTTTCGAGGTAATATAGAAGTTACTATACAATCTTGTGAAAAAGTAGAGCTAGATTCTAAAAAAACTTTAATTATACCTGGTCAAATAGCTGAATCTAAACAAAAATTCTCACCAAAGGAATCGCAGTTGATTTTGTTAGATGAACATCAAGAAGTCACTAGCCAAACACTATTTAATCCTTACACTGATAATGGTTCTATTTTCGTTCATGGAATTGCTGGTTCTGGCAAAACCTTGTTGTTACTTCTTGCGTTAGCAAGAACATGCGAATTTTTGTCACAATTAGGATCGGAAGATGATCAACCAAGAAAATTACTCTATCTAACCAAATCAAAAGCATTAGCTGAAGCTCAGAAACGAGAATTTGCCAGATTATATCCAGATTACGTAGAGATGGTAGATTTTCTAAGCTGTGACGAATTTTTAAAAGAGAATATTCCTGAAATACCAAATTTACAAACTCAATATGAGTATTTCTTAAAATGGTATGAAACTGCAAGGGGCGTTAACAAAGATAAAAAAATTAACGGCAAAACATATCCTGACAATCCTCAGTCAGTATATAATGAATTTTGTCATTTATCTGAAAACTACGAGAATGCAGAAAAATATCAAGCTGATCATGATGCAACCTGTCGCTATATCAGAAAACCATCAAAAAAAGATGAGACTGATGCTAATAAACTAGAGATAAACCGCGATGATATCATAAAGATGTACTGCCAATATCAAGATTATATGCCTGCAACATATAGAATTTATAATCCAATAAAGCTAGTAGAGCAGAAAATCAAAGATGGCGGACTAATCCACAAATATCACTCGGGAGTTATTGATGAGGCGCCATTATTTACCCGTATAAGATGTCATTTTGTACAAGAATTATGCCTAAAAGCTATACATTATTGTGGTGATATCAATCAAGGTCCAGTTACTTTTGATCTAACAAAACATCTTTTTGTTGGAGGTAATGAGAAAAGATTAACTGAAGTAAGGCTAAAAACTAATTACCGCTCATCTCCTGAGGTCATCAAGGTTGCTAGATATATATTAGGTCTAATAAATAAAATCGGCAATTATGGTAAAGCTGAATATGAAATTGAGTCTGGTAATAATGTTAATGAAGGAGCTATAAAATGGCATATTACTGGAGAAGAATATAATGTTGAGACTGATTTTGCCGACATTGCAGAAGATATAAAACAAAATCCCGATCTTTATTTAGTTATCGTTCCTAATTCAGGCGTTAAAGAACAAGTCCTAGCTAAATTTCCTGGAATTGCAGTTATGAATCGTCATGAGTGCCATGGCTTAGAATTTCCCAAGGTGGTGTTATATCAATGTCTTGGCAAAAAAAATCAGAAGAGAGAAGCTGCGCCAGAAACATCAGGAGCTGGCAATAGAGCAAAGGATAAAACTGCTATAAGTACAAATTTTAAAAATCTTGAAGAGCTTCGTGAGGTTTTCTTAATGGTAACCAGGCCAACGACAGAAATTTGCTTTATCAATGTGGATAACAAATTTGTACAAGCAATGCTTAAAGA
This sequence comes from uncultured Rhizobiaceae bacterium, assembly GCA_964622015.1. Taxonomy (GTDB): domain Bacteria; phylum Pseudomonadota; class Alphaproteobacteria; order Rickettsiales; family UBA1997; genus CAZUPN01. The sequence continues at coordinate 2,452 of CAZUPN010000102.1, forward strand.
TCTAGCAAAGGAAGCTAGTGATTCAAAAAGCAGTGCGGCAAATAAAAAATCAAAATCACAAGACGTTCCAAGTCAAAGTAAAGCTGAGTTTGATCCTTCTAGATACCTTAACCTTGCTGCAAATTTAGCATATCAGAAAAGAGATTTCAGCGAGCAAATTAAACTTATAGCACAAAAAATTACTGAATCATCAAAAGAAAAATTATCACAAGTTGAAGTTGAGTCATTATTAACAGCTTTGGTAACTAATGGTCATGTTTTATTGAATGGTGATCTTGGTCTATGTGCAGCGGTGTTCACGGGTGAGAATGTTTTGAAAAAAATTAAATCATTCACAAAATTTTTAAATGGAGAAAGCCTAAATTTTGTTGATTTTGATGATAATATTATTGATCTTGATCTTAAGATTAGAGATCAAAGTATTTTATCATTATTGATAGAGAGTAAAGATGACGAGATCATAGAAAATCAGGTGATTGAAAGAGTTTTAAAAAATAAAAAATATAAAGGTAGTAAAAAAGACGAACATTTAAGTTTACTATATGACCATGATTTGGATCCAGAAAATTTTAATTTATTGCTCCATTTTATTCCCCACAACCTAAAAAATTTGAAAGAATTAACTACTTATTTACTAGCTACAGCAGAAAATAATTTAGAAACTCAAAATAGAGAAAAAATCAAGATAATATTGAATTATCTGATTTCTGAAACTATCCCTGATAGCTATAGAAATTTGATCTTACCGCTTGTTGACAAGCAGATCGAATCCATATTAGAAAATAGCAAGAAAATATTTTTGTTAGAGCTACTTGACGAAAGTCAGATAAATATAATTTGGAAATTAGCGGTAAGAGATGCCGTTAAAAATGATAAAGTAATTAGTTATTTAATTGCAAATTCCATTATTTCAACTGATATAATTTTAGGTCATGCGCCGCAGTTTTCAGCTAAAGAACCTGAAAAACGAGTTTATATTATTAAATTTATTAAATTATTATTGGATAGATATACTGCAGAATTAACGAAACACAATGAATTCCTAGGTTATTTGGAGAAGATATTGTCACAAGAGCAAAAAACAAATGCTAGGATAAAAATTTTACTCAGTGTTTTGGGATTAGAAATAAAAGGAGAAGATATTTCTACTGATGATCTTATAAAGTTACTATTAGAGAATGGAAAATTAAATCAAAGAAATAATAAGGAAAGTCAAATTGTGGCGAAAATTATTCAAGATTCGATAGGTGACTCAAAAAAAGAGTTACCTTTAGAGCATCTATTTCTTCTTGCTGAATATTGTGGAGATAAAAGATTTGGATCTAAAATAAAAGCCCCCAGCGATCAAATTTGCGCTCAAATTCTTGATATTTTAATAAAATATCAAGGATTAATTACAAGTAATACTGCCAGTATTTTTAATTCTTTATCAAAATCTACTATACTTTCTCAACACTTAAAAGCTAAAAGCATAAATCAATTAATAGACTTATTAAGCATTTCTTATCAATCTATCAAAGAAACTATTATTAACGAATTAAGTGAAAAGTTAACAAAGAACCCTAACGCTTTACATAGTTTAGCCCAAAATTATGGGGAAAAATTTGTAAAATTATTAACATCGATTCCTGGTGATAACACAACAAAAGCTATTATTAAAGCATTACAGCAAGAAGCTTCAGAAAATCGTGCTAACCCTTTACATGTTCTAGCTCAAGTTAATGGGAAGGAATTCCTAGGATTATTAACAACAAAACTTCCTGATGATACCTCGATTAAAGCAGCTATTAGTGAAGCATTAAAACGACAATTAAAAAATGGCGCTAACCCTTTACATCCTCTAGCTCAAGTTAATGGGGAAGAATTCGTAAAATTAATAACAGAACTTCCTGATGATGCCTTGATTAAAGAAACTATTAGTGAAGCATTAAAGCAAAAGTCACAAGATGTCCCTAACCCTTTACATATTTTAGCTGAAAATTATGGGGAAGAATTCGTAAAATTAATAACAGAACTTCCTGATGATGCCTTGATTAAAGAAGCTATTAGTGAAGCATTAAAACAACAATCAAAAAATGGCGCTAACATTTTACATATTTTAGCTGAAAATTATGGGAAGGAATTCGTAGAATTAATAACAAAACTTCCTGATGATGCCTCGATTAAAGAAGCTATTAGTGAAGCATTAAAGCAAAATTTAGAAGATGGCGGCAACCCTTTACATTTTCTAGCTCAATTTCATGAGAAGGAATTCCTAGAATTATTAACAACAAAACTTCCTGATGATGCCTCGATTAAAGCAGCTATTAGTGAAGCATTAAACCGACAATCAAAAAATGG
>CAZUPN010000103.1:0-4764 GCA_964622015.1 uncultured Rhizobiaceae bacterium
TATCAAGATCAAAGAAAGCGCCAGATTGATCGAGCGGCACCATCTCTACCCCGTCGCCATCAAGGTCTAGGGTTAGAGGGTCTGATCTTTGAGGGATTGCTTGTTGGCCACGATTCATACCAAGTAACATGGCTTCGAACATAGTGGAGAAGGCTTGAAAGGTTAGGGATTGGTTTAGCTGGGTTTCAAAAGCATGCTTGAATAGATCAGAAATATTTGTTGCCTGATTCATAAGTTCTTCAGAAATATTGCTTAATAGCCGATTTGCTGCTGATGGCTGTTCACTCCAACCTGTAGTTTTTCCTAAAAAATCTATAACTGAATCTCTAAAATCAGTTATTTTGCCGGTGACGGCTTCTTCTGTTTCTATAAATCCAGGAGAAGTTAATAGATTAAGCATCTCGTCGTGACTTAAGCGATATGTTTCATTAGTCAGTTGTGTTGTCATAACTAAACCATTATAAAATATTGCAGTAGATCCAGCCAATCCAATTAGTCCGCCAAATGGCAAGGTGGCTAATGCGGCCTCAATAGAAGTTTCTGCCCCAACAGCGAAAATAGGTGCGCTGGCACCAGCACCGGCTAAATTAGCAATTGTTATTTTCCAAGTGGGAATTTCTGAAGAAGAATTTTGTTCTTGTCTTATGTCGATTAGCATAGTTACTGTATCGATAATTTCTCCTACTGGTTTTGGAACTATTAAAGAAAATCCTGTGCCAAGAATTTCTTGAATAGTATCTATGTAATTATCTAGCTGGTTATCAGTATTTTGATTATTGTCTGTTTTCATATTTTTTTGGTTATTGAGTAGTTTATATTTTTAAGAATTATGTTAGTTTGTGACAAATCTATTTTGAATATTAACCCTATCATTGTGAGGACTAGGCATATAGTCCAAATTTGATATATAATTATTTTGCTTTTTTTTATAAAAAAACAAAATCCAAACCATGGTAAAGCCATTGTAAAAGAGAACGTTATAACCAAAATCGTGTATGCAATTGTGAAAGCACCAAATGGGTAATTCCTTCCCGCAAATAATTCCATTATAAATGAAAAAATTACAGAAGCTAAAAAGATCCCCAAAATCCATAAAATTTCTTGTTTTTTGGATAGTTGATAATAACTCAATTTTTTACTTAATATGTCCATCCTCTCTCTTAATCGTTTAAACATGAATATAACTCCTTTGATTATTTTTAGCGTTTTGCGATATTGTATTTACAGAAATTAACACAAAATCCAGCATTCTAAGTGCAGAATTTTGATGGTTAGAACAGAAAAGTAATTGTAAAATTCGTGCAGGCCCAATGCTTAGCGGGTGGCCCAGATATCTAATATTATAGTAAATGAAGAGTCGGTTGTTTTTATTTGGCACGGTCTAATCTCATCGGTTAACAAAATTTTTAACTCAATTTTAGAGAATTGAAAAAGACAGTTTGAACAGCAACAATTAATTTATCAACTAGATTTTTATTTTTTATAGCTCATCAATTTTTTTGTAAGTTTATAAGGCGCATTTTTGCCGTTTGGTAAAAATAAGCATTTAAACTACATATCACGCAACCAGTAATCTGAGTTCTGTGACTCAAGAAATTCAATTTCTCTTTTACAAACTTCTTCGGTAATATCCTTTAAATCCTCTACTCTTTCACATAAATATTCCAGCTGCTCATTGCTAATAACATAATTCTTTTCATATCTGGAATCAATATAACCCTTTTCTAACAATCTAAAACATTCTGCCTGTTTTGAAGTATGAGTTGGAAAAATATTAAGAAACGCATGCGACTCTTCACACAGCAAACCATTAAGCCTTCCGAGTTCATGGCTATGAGGCCTTTCGCCGGTTAAAACTAAAAATGCGCAGCTATAAAAACTTTCTGTAGCCTGATGAAGATGTACTACCAATAGGCTCTTCTTATGTATCGTGTCTTTGAGAGTCTTGTAGGATCTTAAAAAATCCATTCCCTGATTATACCAATATATATAACCTTCTTTAGCGATTGCTATCCTTTTACTACTGGTTAGTTGTCGTGGTTCTAATAATTTAATTTCATTATTACCATAGACCAATATTCCCTCTTTAAATAATCTTTTTCCTTCCGATCTTAAATCGAATTGATCAATTGATTCAATAGTAATAATAATTTTATCATTTTTAGTTGGCGAAATTTCGGTGTCCGGGGATTTTGATTCCAAAATAGGTGATGATGATATTTCTTTTTCAATTCCTCTGCTCACCAATTTTTTCCTGATTTTATTTTCCAAAGCAGTTGCTACTGCCGGTTTGGCATCTTTTCTCAGCTTGGTAACAATTAAAAAATGATGGCTATTTTTATCTTCATCAATAATTTTTTCACCCTCAATAAATTCTTTACCTCTACGGGCAACGGGGCCTAAAAACAGAATAAAATCTACCTTTTTCTTTGTTATTTTTGCAATGATTTCAGTAATTTGTCTGACTTTAGAATAATGCTCTATTGATCTGTTTGGAAGATGGTTTTTTATTTTTTGCAAATGAACTTTGCCTTTATAATATGGCATGTAGATTATAAATAATATTCCAACCAGTATCATTGTTGCGGCAAAATATAGAAAATAATATGAGCCGCTGATCGTAAGATCACCATTAGCATCCTGCGCAAAAGAGTAAAATTCCGAGGTTAATTTATTACCTATGCTTGCCGCAAGCATGTAAAGTGCTATAATTAAGGATTTCATTGAATTTGGGGCATGTGTGTAAGCAAATTCAAAGGTGGTTATTGCTATTAATATCTCGCCGGCAGTGAGTAAAAAGAACGCCCATACCTGCCAAATGATACTCACTTCTTTTCCCTGCTCAATTAGCCATTCAGCAACCGCAACCACAATAAATGAAGCGCCAGCCAGAAAAAATCCGACCACAATTTTTTTTAAATGAGGCGAGCGAAAAGATCTGTCAAAAAAAGGACAAATGAAATATGAAAAAACCGGCATCAAAATGATTACAAAGATTGGATTTAGAACCTGGACCTGAGATTGATTGAGACTAAATTTAAAAAATCCCAAATTAATTTCACGATTCATTTCTCCAGCCTGCATAACCCATGAGCTACTATATTGACCATGAAGAGTAAAAAAAACTGTAATAAAAGCAAAAATAATCAATAAATTATAAACCGCTTTTTTATTCTCTTCATTTTGCAATTCTTTGAGATAATTTTTCCAGCCAATTGGTGCAATGGTAACAAATACTTCTCTACCCTGATAAAAAATAATCGTTGCAATAAGCATTAAAATTCCAGGAACCAAAAAAGCAATTTTAGGGCCGTATTTTTCAAGCAAATAAGGAATTAGTAATATAGCAACCAAACCACCAAAATTAATTGCAAAATAAAACCAGCCATAAATTTTACTAAGTAAGTGCCTGGTGGTTCTGTCAAATTGATCTCCAACATGTGCAGTGACGCAGGGGTTAATACCGCCAGCTCCAATTGCAACCAAAGTAAGGCCACAAATCAGACCAAGTTTAGTATTAAAGAATGCTAAAATTAAATATCCAAAACAATATATTAGCGAGGAAGCTATAATAGTTTTATATTTGCCAAAAAAAATATCGGCAGTGAGCGCGCCAATGATTGCGAAGAGCCAGCCCGCACTGACAAAATTATGATACCAAACCATTGACTGGGCCTCAGTTAATTGCGGCATTCCCGCATTATCCAGTAAATATTTGCTGATAAAAACAAACAAAATCGAGCTCATGCCGCTTTCACTAAACCTGACCGCTACTTCATTGCCAATAATATAAGGTATGCCAGGAGGTGCTGGAACATGAGACTGGCTACTGACACTATTTGTTTCTATAATTGGCGGCATAGTTTTATAGTTTTATTTTTGCAGGTAAATTTTGTTCTCATAATAAGGTGTGTAAATTATAAATAATATTCCAGATACCAACATTAATCCCGCAAATTGCCAATAATAGCTTGGATCATCAACAGTTATGTACCATTTATTGACAGCCGCAGTTAATAGGTTACCAGCGCTTATTGAAAGTGCATAAAATGCTGAAAATAAAGATTTCATCGAATTTGGGGCGTGTAAATAGGAGATCTCAACGCCGGCTACATACATCAATACCTCCCCGGCAGCAAGTAAGGCATAGGCAAAAACCTGCCAGATGATACTCACCTCTTTTCCTTCATCAAGCAGGATTTGAGCATAGGCAATCACCGCAAATGAGGCGGCAATTATAAAAAACCCAACTGTAATTTTTTTAAAATAAGTTACTTTGGTAAATTTTTCCAGGAAAGGGTAGAGTATGTAGGAGAAAAACGGAGTAAATATTAAAATAAAAATCGCTTCAATAGATAAGACCTGAGATTGATTAAAAGTAAATTTTAAAAATCCCAAATTAATTTCGCGATTCATTTTGCCAGCCTGAATTACCCATGCGCTACCAGACTGATTGATTAAAGAAAAGGCAATTGCAGTAAAGCAAAAGATTATCAATACTTTACTCATCGCCTTCAAATTATCTGAATCCAACACCTCTTTTTTATATTTTTCCCAGCCAATTGGCAAAATTGCGACAAACATTTTTCTACCGCTATAAAAAATGATAGTTGCAATTAACATCAAAACCCCAGGAACCGCAAAGGCAATTTTAGAGCCATATTTCTCAAGCAAATAAGGAATAAATAATATCGAAATAAATGCCCCAACAGGGCCTGTTGAATTCCAACAATAATTCAAATTTTTTCCCCAAAATTCTAAATT
>CAZUPN010000104.1:0-4741 GCA_964622015.1 uncultured Rhizobiaceae bacterium
CTTCTTGCAACAGCAATATTAAAGGCCGTATCGCCATTTTTATTTCTAATATTAACATCTGCGCCAAATTCAATTAGTTTTTTTATTAAATCTAAGCTGCCATCACGATCTTTTGCAATTTCCAAAATCAATGCCGTATTATCACGCAAAAAATCTTGATGATCTATTTCAAAATTTATAGATTTTTTATTTATAAAATCAAGAAACTCGCAAGCGCCTTTGTTATTGCCATTTGCAACCATCCACAGCAAAGCATTATTTCCTAATCTGGGTGAATTTTTTTCGTCAATTGTTTTAGCATTAAAATTTATGCCACTCGGTTATTTCTTGAAAATGCTGCTGATAATTTTTTACCAAATTTTCAAAAATGCGCAAACATCTCGGCGTAACTTCAGGGAGAGGGCATTGGGACCCCACCCCTACCAATTATTTTGCTGGGCTTTATTGTCTAATAATGATACAGAAAATTATTAAAAGTCACAATTTTAACAACAATAATTTGACAAAAATTTATGACTAGATTTAAATAATTGAAATTATTAATTCAACATTACTATTTTATGAGCAGAAATAATCGCGTTGGAATTATTCAAGCATTCAGAAGATTGCTGGGAGGACGCCCTACACCAATAACCCCTGCTCAAGAAGAAAGTCAACCCTCTCCAATTCAACCACCGCTGGCACATCGTGCAGGAAGTCGCCCGCCAGAAAATCATTATATATCAGAAGGAGCTGTTGAAAATCTCCTATTATCTACTATACCCATAAATATAATCAATAATTTTAAACCCGCTAATAGCATTCAAGAGCTTGAAAGACTTGATAATCAAATTCATAATGCTATTTATTCACTTATAGAAAACAACAAAATTTCAGTTAATGCCAGAAAATATGGCGATAAAGATCCTAGAGTTTGCGAAGGCAATGAGAATCCAACATTACTATATCTTGCCGTTCGCTTTGGATATTACAAAACAATGAAACTACTTATTGAGAGCGGAGCAGATATTAATTTGGGTTGCAAATTTGTCGCTGCCGGAATACCATATTCCAAAGCTGTTGATAGCTTTAAACACAATTACCAATCTTTTAGACAAAATCACCTTAAAAATCTTGGCCTAAGTTATGACAATGTGTTGTTAACCTTACAAGAGGGAAGAGGAAATATGCTAATTCCTAATAGATTAGTGCCTTCAGCTCCTCCTTTTGAAGAAGAAGTTATTCCTGTAACACAACGAATATCAGGAGCAGCAGCGCCGGCAAGCACAAGATATCCTTCAGCTGCAGCACCTTCAAGAATAAATCCCGCAACTTTATTAGAGCTCTTAAATAAAACCAATGTCACCGAAGAAACAATTGATTCAATATTTACAGGATTAGAAAAACACGAAGCATTAAGATTACTAGAAGAAAATAACTATGAGGCTATAAAATGGGCACTTGAAAGACGACCAGAGTTGGTAAAGAAGCTGTTTGAGGTGGCAAAAAAATATAATATCGAAATTAAACTATCGAAAGAAGCAGCCCTGAGTAACTTATATTCTGCAATTGAATTTAATCACACCGAGGTTGCACAATCGCTGTTAGAATATATAGAAGAAAAAAAATATACTTCAAGTCGAGTAGCCGACATGACTATGCACCTGTTATTTAAATCTAAGGAATTTAATAAAGTATTATTTGATTCTTTTGTTAAAGCTTTTAAAAAAGATAATTTTTTTGGTTCTTATCATCAACTTAATTATCAAGAAATTTCTAAAGCTTATGATTATTGTGAATATGCAATTGATAATGGTAACAACTATGCTTTAAAGCAATTACTTGAAGCCGCAAAAGAAGCTAAAAAAGAGAAGCAATTAACAAGTGCAGAAAAAGTAGTTGACGAACATTTCTTACGAAACCTTTTGTGCCGAGCATTATCTAAAGAATTCGTTACTGCACAAGAAACTATTTGCAAAGAAGTTGAGAATTTATTTAAAGATGATATTAAAAACTTAACAAAGTTTCTAGAATCTGGTAATCAAGGATATGGAAGATTTAAGGGAGCGCCTAGAGAATATCAAACAAATAAATATGGATTATTTTTTCATGCGCTATCTTTAAATCCTAATTCGAAAACCGTTAGTTATCTGATAGAAAAATCTCTGCAAACCGGTCAATTTAACGACATGGTGCAACACACTATGCGTGAGATGATAAAAATAAATAAAGATAGAGCACTTGTTATTTTAAAAGCTCTTGAATTCCCTCTTCATACCGACACCTTAACATGCGCTATGAAAGATCCCGATTGTAAAACATTTATTGAAGAATCGGCAGAATCTGATCCAAAAATAAAAGCTTTAATTGCAGAGCATAGTAACGCAAGATTAATAGACGAAGCTAAGAAAGGAAATATCGAAAGTGTAAAAGAAATATTACAAAAAGCTAAATCTATTATTAAACCTGACACAATTGAATACGCATTAGAAGATGCAATTACACAAAGACATGTTGAAATTGTAAAATTATTATTACCACAACTATCAAATGATTCTCTATCTTTAAATGCTAGTAACTTTTTATTTGTTGTGATAAAAGATTCTAATTTTTCAAAAAAAGAATTCAATCAAGAAATATTTGATCTTTTATTTGAAGCTCTAAAAAAAGCCGACATCAATTTATCAAAGCTTTGCGGACTTACAATTAACGATAGTGATAATGATTACGCATTTAAAAAACTATTAGAAGCATCTGAAATAAATAGCGAGTTTCTGCAAGAACGCATGGAGAGTGCAATACACCACGGCTCTATAAAAATAGCAGCCATAATTCTTAATGAAGTAGACATTTTAGCGCAAAAAGATCCGCAAGCTCTTATTAATTTCTTATCTCCAGATAAATATTATTCTCCTTCCACTATTGCTGGGGCTATGCGTTCTGATTACAAAAAGCCAAAAGAAGATGCGCCAAAGTTTTTGACATTTCAAAATTCGCTAAGAAAAAATCCAAATTCAGAAATAACGCAGGCATTATTAGACAGAGCCCAAAAAATTGGAAAACTCGATGAAATGGTGCAAAGCGCAATGGGCCATATAATGACTAAAGAGGAAAGACTTGCAACAAATATTTTAAGCAATTTAGATATGTCGCTGCCACATTGCAGGCAAATGGTCAAATCGTTAAATAAGAACGAATCTTGCAGAAATTTTATAAATAAAATTGCCACCACTACACCAAAAGTAGCCGCTTTAGTTAAATGGCTTGAAACTCAGCCAATACCTGCTGCAAGAAGGTCACCAACGAATATTGAGATACCAACCGTAAAAAAAGCTGAAGCTGAATTAAAAAAAGCCGTTGAAGAAAATAACGTCGAGGCCATCAAAGAAAAATTGCAAAATAAATTTAGCCTTATATTCTTAGCAAATCTTTTTAGGGAAATAATAGAAACACAAAATGTTGAGATTACAAAATTATTTGCACAAAGAATTTCCCAAATAGAAGATATTGGCGACTCTGATTATTGTGTCGAATTTATATTTGATGCCACTTATAATAAGCATAAAGATTACATCTTCAATAAAGAAATATTTGATATCGTTTTTAAACTTTTAGAAGATGTTAAAGCTTTCGATAAGAAAAAAGAAGTCGAGGTTAAGCTCGGACAAACTCTTGACTCTTACAGCAAATTAGTGTTTTTTTTAGAATTTGTCTCGCACGACCTTAATTTATATGCATTTCAAAAACTTTTTGAAGAAGCAGAAAAACGAGATCTTCTTGATTATGATAGTTTACAAAGGATATTAGTTGCGGCTTCTTATAGCTCTTTAGAATCTGGAATAGACCACTCGATTAAATGCTCTAAACTTATTTTTGCCAAACTTGAAGATATTGCCAAACAAAATCCTCAAGAAAACTATATCAGTAAATTTTTAGAAATACCTCAAAGAATAGTTAGTGAACAAAACTTTGATTGGTATGACTCAAAAACAAATCAATTTCCAAAATTTTACGCATTTCATCATGCGCTTAGAACAAATCCAAACTCATCAATTTCACAAAAGTTAGTAGAATTATCAAAACAAACTGGGCAATTTGATGAAATGACACAAGGCGTCATCAAAAACATGATTATGTCTAAAGAAAAAGGTCGCAATTCAAATGGAGCTGTTAGCGAAGTGTTTAAAACACTTGATTTATCAAAACCTCATTGCCAAGAAATAATGCAATCTTTATTAAAAGATGAAAAATGTAAAACATTTTTAGAAAAGAATCATAACGAATTGCTTAGCAGATATAATGACATAACGCAACAACAGAAAACGGAAGCATTACAACCAACACGAAGCCCTTTAGCACCAAAATTGCAATTGCGCCAAGAACAAGAGATAACAGAAACTTATATTTAGAGTTAATTTGTTTAATTACCAACAATCCTAAGATTGTTGGTAATTAATAGATGATAATTAGCATGAGTTTTATAAATTGCTCTAGCAACGTCACCCTAGGGGCGGGGTTCCCCCGCCCGCATTCTAGCCAAATTTTCAATTGCAAAAATGCGGTTTTAAACCAACGCCCTCAACTTCATATATTACAAACAAAAATAGCGGACTTGCAAAAGTCCGCTATTTAAATCTCGTGTTGTTTGAGGCGGGTGAACACATAGGTTCGCCCCTACGGTGAATCTTGGGTAAGCGGGCGGGGAGATCCCGCCCCTACGAGCTACTCTTTTTTATCATCTTTAACTTCTTCATACTCGGCG
>CAZUPN010000105.1:0-4704 GCA_964622015.1 uncultured Rhizobiaceae bacterium
AAGTTTAATTAGATTTGGTTAAATTGATAGGGCGGGTTTACCAGACGCTTACGAAGTCAGTATTAAACCAATTTTCTATAATATTTGCAGATAGATTTCCTGATAATTTTTAATGTTGGTGGTATTGTTAAAGTATCAAAGAACCTTTAATTTTGGGGCTCTGCCCCAAACCCCGAGATATTTATGAAACAAAAAATTAAAAACTTATATTGATTTATGACAAAAATATTTAGCATTAATAATGCGATACAGGCAGAGATGCCGATGATCGTAAACGAGAAATTGGGGGAGGCTAAAATCTCCTCTTTTTAGGGAGTTTTACTGAGAGGATTTTACCGAAATAAGTTGGTAGAATTTGTGAAAGTAAAAAAATCATTTACACAAAATAGTTGAAACCTCCGGAATTATGGACACTCCATAAATTCTTCTATAACCATATCTTAGAGAACCTAAATATTACATCTCATCGCATATCTGGAAGATCTTTTTTAAAAAGATCTTTTTTTGCCTCAACTAAGCTTGTCTGTCTTTGTGTTTTATCAACAGGTCTTAGCCCTGGCTTTAGCCCTGGCTTTTTAGCAGATTGATTTTCAAACTTACTAGCCAATTCTGCAACGCTTGGCCTTTTTTTTTGTTCAACTGCTGCCTGCACTGCTGCCATATCTTTTTCTGTCGCACTGATTCTATCTCGCAATTCTAAATTCTCTTGTACTACTGCATTTACTATACCCCGCAATTCAGTAATTTCTCTTGATGTTGGTACGAGGGGATTAGCCAATCTTTCAAATTGAGATTGTTTTGCAGCCAAAATCTGGTTACCGAATTTTGTGCCAGATATATCAGTATCACAAGTACTTTGTTGAGTTTTTATTTGCTCTTCTACTGTTGCTAATCTTCTGTCTAATTTATCAATCCGCCTTGGATCTTCTTGTTGGATGGGCGGCAAGTCTTTAGCTGGAGAAGCAAGTTTTTCCAACTCTTGAGACTCTGAATCTTTTTGTTGTAGAGATAGCGAGTCTTTAGGCGCAAGAGAAATATGTGAGTCTAGTTTTACTGGCTCTTGAGAAGCAATAACTCTTATAGGCGATAATAATTTTAGCTTAACTCTTAATTGATTGTGAATTTTGTCAATTAAGCCGCTGTCAGTATTTTGCTTAAACTTATATTCTTCATTTTCAAAGATTACTTCCAAAATTAAGCTACTAATAAGGAATACTTCTTGCGATATTTCAAAAAGCCGGTTTTCAGCGATTCTTTCTGGCATTTTTTTGGGAGATAATTTTGCTGACAAAACTTGCTTGGTACTTAAATTTTCTTGCCTGTCATTAATTTTATTTATCAAATCTTGATCTAGAGTAATTTTTCTTGCAAGGCATTCGGACAATAATCCAATATCTTTTTCTCCATTTCCAATAAAACTAATTATACGAGAACATTTTGCTTCAAACTGAGAATCGCGATATTTATCATAAGCCGCCTTAACTAATGAAAAAGTGGTTGATGCGATACCAGAAAGCTGAGTTACGGGATTAACTATTTTAAATAATCTGTCTTTAAAGTTCTCTCCAGTATATGTCCTATGGTCAGATTTGGTTATACTTGCTTGCTGTATTGCCCTTAAAATTGAGCTGAATTGCATCTGAAATTCTTGATAGAATTTATACATCTCAGCATCTGCTGCAATTTTCTTTCTTGCAATCATTACCTCTTTTTTTTGCTCCTCTTCCCGCTCCCCCAATAGATATAAACTTTCTATTTGACTGCCAAATGCGAAGCCGCCTGACTCTCTAGATCTTGATATTAATTCAGATATATATAACTGATCTTCTTGAGATATAAATTTTTCTTCTTTTACCCAAGCATTAGACAATGGCACACTTAATCCATCTGTTAACTCATTATGATCGGAGTCAATTTCTGGACTCGCAACATCTTTGGTGTAAAAATCTGTAGCAAGAACTGCTTGAAAAATAGTGGGATTTAGTGATGATTGTCCAGTTATTTCGGTTGCTTCTTCTAATCCTTGACAATCTAGCTGGGACCACATTTCAAAACGAGGTATGTTGGTTATTGTAATTGATTGCTTAGGTATGTCATCATCAGCTAGCAGATTTACATCAAACAAAATTGGATCTTTTGGCTTTGCGGATGAAGGTTTATTTTCATAGCTAAGCGCCTCTTCTTTTTTGCCAAGCTTTAAATAAACAATTTTAATATTATCATAAGAAATAACCAAATCAAGACCATTTGAAACTAGACTTTCCATAATTGCTATGGCTTTTTGATACTCAATAAGAGCTAACTCAAGATCGCCACGCAAATAATAAATGCTCCCAATATTATTATAAGAAGTAACTATATCAAGACCATTTGGAGCTAGTTTTTCCTGAATTGCTAAAGCTTTTTTATATTCAGCAAGAGCTTGATCTACGAGATTTTGTAATTGATAAACACTTCCAACATTACTATAAGAAATTGCTGTATCAAGACCATTTGGAGCTAGTTTTTCTTGAATCGCTAAAGCTTTTTTATATTCAGCAAAAGCCTTATCTAGATTATTTTGCGCATAATAAATGCCTCCAATATTACTAAATGATTTAGCTATAACAAGACCGTCTGGAGCTAATTTTTCCTCTATTGACATGGCTTTTTGATATAATTCAAAAGCCATAGATAAATCGCCAAAAGATTTATAAATACTTGCAATATTATGATAAGATGTAGCTATATCAAGACTATATGGCGCTAATTTTTTTTGTATTTTTAGAGCTTTTTTAAATTCCTCATAGGCTGATGTTAAATCTCCGCAGGAATTATAAATATGTCCTATATTATTATGATAAATAGCAATATTAAGACTTTCTGGAGCTACTTTGCTTTGTATTGCCATCGCTTGTAAGTATAATTCACGGGCCCCCGAGAGATTGCCCTGCGATTCATAAACACTTCCAATATCATTGTAAGAAGAAGAGATTTCGGGGTTATTTAGTGATATTTTTTTTCTAATTTCTAAGGCTTTAAGATAATAATCCTCGGCTTCTAGTAAGGCACTCTGAGCATAATAAACATGCCCAATATTATGACAAATGGCTGCAGTGTCGCGACTATTTGGAAATAATTCTTGCTTTATCTCCAAAGCTTTTTGGTAATTTTTGATTGCTTTTGCAAACTCATTTTTTAAATAATTATCGCGAGCAATGTTTTTATAAACTGCTGCAATTCTATCTTGGATTTTGATAATTTCTTCGCTATACAGAGGAGATAATCCCTTAATTATGTCTAGCGCTTTTTGATGATTTACAAGAGCTTTTTTTAATTCTTTTAGTACATGATGCGCATTTGCAATATTGCTATAAATAGCAGCAATTTCATGCAATCCTTGGTTTGTTTGTGGTAATTTTTCCATTATAGATACAGCTTCTCGATATTTTATAAGCGCATCTCCCGACTTATCTTGGAAATAATAGATGTTGGCAATATTATTATAGATCCTGGCAATTTCTAGAGGATTTAAAGAGGATTTTTTTCTTATTTCTAAAGCTTTTTGATAGTTTTCAAGCGCTTCTTCTAATTGGTCCTGTGAGTAGTAAGCATTTGCAATATTACCATAAAGAGTAGCCGCTTTGAGACCCTCTAGCGGCAGTTTTTTTCGTATTTCTAAGGCTTTCTTATAATTTTCTAACGCCTCTTTTGGTTTTTTTTCTAGATAATATTTGGTCGCGATATTGTTATAGATAATTGCCATATTATCAATAATAGCACTAATTTGCTTGTCATTTGAAGGAAGTAGTTTTTGCCTTATTTTAAGAGCTTCTTCATAAAATTTAATTGCTTCAATTGATTTTTTTTGTAAACAATAAATGCTTGCAATATTATTACAAATAGCTGCGACTTCGAGATTTTCTGCCAATGATTCTTGCGCACCTAAAGCTAATTGGTAACTTTCAAGCGCTTTTGAATATTCTTTTTGATCGCAATAAATTCCCCCTATATTACTATAAATAGCAGTTATTTTTGGATCTCGCACGGATGTTTCTTTTATTATATCCAAAGCTTCTTGATAGTTCCTAAGCGCATCAATTAGCATTTTATTTGAGTAATGATTATACCCAATATTACCACAAATTACCGCAATATTGCCGTGAATTATAGTAATTTCTGGACTATCGGGAGATAAGGTTTTTAGTTTTTTAAGCGCTCTCTGGTAGTTTTCTCTTGCTTCTATATAATCACCTTGCAGATAATAGGTATTTGCTATATTATTATATATAGAAGCAATTTCAGGACTATATGGGGATAATTTTTCTTTGATTTTTAAGGCTTGTTGGTAATGTTTTAATGCATTTGGTAGATCACCTTTTGCATGATAAGAATTTCCAATATTGTTATGAATTGTAGCGGTTTTTAAGCTTTTTGGAAATAATCTATTTCTTATTTTCAAGGCTTCTTCATAGCTTTTAATAGCCTCGTCTAATTTGTTTTGCAAATAGTGATTATGAGCAATATTATTGTGAATGGTTGCAATCTTATCATAAATAGTAGCAACATCCTCACTATTAGGAGATATTAAAGCTTGGCTATAATTTTCAAGCGCCTTCCCCAACTCATTTTCTAAATAATAAATATTTGCAATACTGCAATAAATATCCGAAGTCTCTTTGCTATCTGGATCTAATTTTAGTTTTATAGCCAGGGATTTTTGGT
>CAZUPN010000106.1:0-4701 GCA_964622015.1 uncultured Rhizobiaceae bacterium
AGGAGTTTATGGTGTTAGGTTAGAAATAATAGGGCGGGTTCACCGTACGCTTACGTTTATTATAACAGCTATATTCTTTCTCAATTTCTTCTGCAAAAAGAGGAATTAAAACAAAATGAGCAAATTGATACGCTTAAGAAAATTAGTCCTATTGCTTGGAGGCATATAAATTTCTATGGGAAATATAATTTTATTGCCTCTAAGAATGGTAATATTGATTTGGAGAAAATAAATAAGATTTTAGCTAGCATTAGTCTGGTTTGAGAGTGTATTGAAAATTCTTATTGGTGTGTTTGGAGGGAAGGTGCAATTATACCCAAGAAAATGGAGTTGCCGTCACTGATGAACCTGTTGTGGAAATGGTATTAGGTGTTGCGGTTCTTGGAGATCCTGTAAACTTTGTAGGAGAATTATCGGGAGAAGATTTTTTATCTTTATCGGAATTAACGCCAGTAATACTTAGTCTTCCCAATTCCCTGTTATTCTGATTAAACATCATTCCTTTAGTTAAGATTAAATTGTAGTGAGTGCCATTATAGTCTAGCTCAATTATTTGATTGTTATTAGTTCCAACAATAATGTCTTCCATATCTGGTCTGTGTACTATGATTTGTATGTTCAGTAGTCGACTCATGATACTTAATTCTACGCCGCCTCCCCAAGCTTGATCTTGTTCAATCATATCAATGTAATGTTGCACCACTCCCTGTGTTTCTACGCGATTTTGTACCACTTGGTCTATTTCATCTATATTAGAACCAAGATCAATAGATCTGCATCTGTAGATAATAAGGCTTCTGATATCTTTTGACACTTCTCCTATAAAACCCACTATATCCTGATCTCTTATTGCCGCAACAATCTGAGTTACAAGTAAGTCAAAATAATCACCTATATTCTGATTGATCTCATTTGCAATATTTTGCCTGAGTTGTGATAAGGTAATATCTTGGTTGCCGTCATAATTTGGAAGTATTTTAATGCCCTCTAATACTGCATTATACATGCAATTACCATCCTCTGAAATTGGATGAATTTTTAATTTCTTTTGTCCTTTTTTGCTTTCCTGAGGCTGTTTTGGTTCTTTATTTTCTGAGAGTTTTGTCTCACCTTCTTCCTTGATTAGCTTTTTATTCTTCAATTGCTTCTTGGGATAGGATGCTAAATTTTGAGGATTAATTCTTGGATACCAAATGATGATTTGATTATGAATCATAGAACATAAATCTCGATTCGAAATTGGTTTATCTGATTTGTAAAATGCTGTAAGCCACTTTTTAATTATTCTGTCTTCTTTTTCAAGAACCTGATTGTCTGATAATTTTTTTATTTTCTTTGCAGTTGGTCCTGGATGGCGGTATTCATAAGGAAGTTGCTCAGAAAAATGTATGTTGGCTGCTCTAGAAATCTTAACAGCTCCGTTCATGGCCATTGGCATCTCTTCATCTTTGATCGCTTGTTGCCAAGTCATTTTACCAACTTCTATTAAGTCTAACATCATTTGATTAATAATGAATGATGAATTATTCCTGCTTCCTTCAACAGCAAAGATTAGCACAGTTATTTCAGCTATTAATTGTGATATTTCTTTTATTTTTTTGTGACTGAATTTTTTACTACCCTTAACCAAATACTTATTACCTAACAGCATTTGTCTTACAAAACGCGCTATATCTTGGTCTGAGATTCCAAGCTCCTTAATTTTCAAAACTTTTTCATATACATCAGAATAAGTTCCGGAATTCAAAACATGATAGTCTAAAGCATTACCCTTAGAAATTTTTTGTGTAATCTGTATAACATCTTCAACATCTTCAATAATTGGAAAGTCAAAATTATATGTAAAATCTCCTTGCCCTTTTTTACTACGCATTCTTCTGAGTGCAGATATTCTTAATAAGCGCAGATTAGAAAAAAAATCTAATTCATTTCTATTTTCAAGATTATACTTCTTTTTGTTGGATAAGGTATCCCTTGTAATCTCAATTTGAGTATCATCATTTAATAATTTTTTAAAATTATCTATTAATAAGCCGTTAAATAATTTAATAAATTTATCTAAATCAATTATGCCAAATAGAGTTTTTACAATATTTTTTATTTTTTCTTGATCAATTTGATGTAATTGTTTGTTATCTTGATTTTCTCCGTCAAGATAATCATCTTTTGAGTTGGTGGTGATAGCAGCTAATATACGATAATATCGTAGAAATTTAGTTTCTGATAATATCTGCTCAATTACTTGCTTTATCTTCTTTTTAGTAATCTGCTTTTTGTCATTCGTAACTTGAGAAAGCGCTTCTTTTAAAGCAACTTTAATCCATTTTTTAAGAATTTCTGTATAAGGAGTTTTTTTTGATTTAATTTCTTTTTTTTGATATTGGTATTGATTAACTACTTCTGTAGAAAAGATTATGGATTTGCCTATTGATTTTACGATAAAGGCTGCTTTGAATTCATCTTCTATTAATTCCAATCTTTCCAATATATCATAACCTCTTTTTATTGTCTGAATATTTTCAGAATCTGTACTATCATCATCCTTGTCATATTCTTCTGCTTCAATTCGTCTATCGTCACTACATTTGATATAATGTTTTAGCGCATCATAATCTCTATTACTAGCCTCAAACATGTCGCACAACCTTAAATCACCGATAAAGATGTTTTGATCAACAAGCTCCAGCAAATCATATAATTTTATTGCTAAATCATATCCTTCTGCAGCAAGTATTTTATTAAACAGTTTTTGAAGTTCTAAAATTACACGCTTTGGCGTAACCTCTATTAAGTAATAATTTTCTACAATTGTACATAAATCGTCCAAATAATCATATTTTTCTGCAACTCTTTGGACCAAGATATAAAATATATCCCAAATATTTATTTCTGTACAAAATGCATCAAAATATTCTATGAAATTGATTAAGTCTTTTGCAAGCCCAGAATCTTCTGTTGCATAATCTTTGATATGACTTAAATATTCATGAATTATTTTAGCAAAATCTCTTTCTTCCATGTAGTCTTCTATATCTAACGGATCATAAAAATAATCATCCGTTCCCATCAATTTGCAAAAATTTTTTACTTTCCATAAGTTCCTTATTCTTGAACAATTACCATCCCTTAAACTTTCTATATAATCAGAATCTAGTGAGCCCAAATCTTCATCAGTGATCTCTTCGTCAAGATACTCTAAAATTTCTGTAATCTCCAGTTCTGAAGCTTTACTTAACAAGAATCTAAGATCGTTTCTATAATCGAAATCCTCATCTTCTTCTCTCAAATATTCAACCAAACCATCCATTCCGTCTTCATCGCGATGTTGAAAAAAAAATATTACAAGATTATAAGTAATTTCATCCGGATCTTCTCTACCATTATAACCATAATCATTATTTTGAGAATCATACGAGTGGGTGCTGCCATCAGAGTGATTGTTATTAAGTCCGGCTATATTTCGATATTCTGTTAAAAGTTCATAGGATTTGAGTGAAATACCCAAAGAGTCAGCTATAAATTGTTCATCATTATCATCTGGTTGTGAGCGTCCTTCATCTGTATCGCTATCTTGAAAGTCGAGGTGATTCCCGCCACTATCTTGATCACTTGTGCTATTTTCACCTATTTGTTCATTGGATACATCTAATTCAGGATAACTTTCCTCAGTTTCACTGTTTTGGTAATCATCATGATTCTCCGTACTATCTCGGCTACTTGTATTATTTCTACTCATTAATCATTTGCTACTTTTTGTATTTTTTTTAAGGAGAGTAAGATAGGCTTTAAACAAAGTTGGCCTTTTTAAGAGCTCAGTTTATATAGTAAAATGAAGGTTTTATGTCGTGGCAATTATTAAAACTGGCTAGAAAAATCAACAGTTTCGAATATAACTATCAAATTTCCTAAAATCAACAGTCATTTTTATAACTTTTCTATTTTTGTCAGCCAAGCGTCTGCCATATCAACTCTTATAAATAGCGCTCGCAAGCAGTTTTGTCTGCCAATGTCTGCCAACCTCTGTTTTTATGTCTGCCAATGGCAGACACAGCTTAAAGCCTTACATTTTCTGCTTTCATCATTTTTGAATTGATATGCACCAACGGTGCAAGAGGTGTGTCAGTTAATCTTCGGCTCAGCCGTCCTGTCTTTTGCTTTATTTTTATTAGTTTTTTTACTCTTGGTTTAGATTGTTTTCTAATTCAAGCCCTTCTGGCGATTGAAGAATAAGAGGGGGCTTTGCCCCCGATATTGGCAAGGGTAAAGGCTAAAGCCCAAATAGCAATTTATTTTCTCTCTTTTGGGCTAAAGCCCAAAATTCACTCGCTCATACAAAATAAATAGCTATTTGCCCTTGCCAATATCTCCCCCGTGAACTCATGGGAAATAGGTTTTTTTAAAATCTATTTTCAAATTCTTATTATTTAAATTGAGGAAAAATTATGTTTAATACAGATTTAGGGGATAAATTTTCTTTTGGGGAAGATTTAGTTATGAAGGGTGATTGTTATAATCTATTGGATAGTTTTAAAGAAAAAATGGTAGATTTGATTGTAACTGATCCACCTTATATTCTACTACCAGAACTTTTAAAGGTTCTAAAATTTATGGAACTAAAGAATTTCAAGAAATTTGCAATGGTTATGATATTATACCAAATCCCATTTATAATTCCATATATCTAACATTACAAACACTCCT
>CAZUPN010000107.1:0-4339 GCA_964622015.1 uncultured Rhizobiaceae bacterium
TTAATTTTGTATAATGCACCAATCAAAACTGGGTTTCCCGCTGCAAAACCAACTCGGCAACCAGCCATTGAGAAACTTTTACTCACCGAACTAAACTCAATGGCGATGTCTTTAGCGCCTTTTATTTCAAGAATAGAATGCGGTTTATTTTTTTCGTCAAAATAAATTTCTCCATAAGCAATATCAGAAATTATATAAATTTTTTCTTGAGTGCAAAAATCCACCAACTCTTGATAGAAGCCCAAATCAACAGTTTGCGAGGTTGGGTTGCTTGGATAATTGACAATAACTGCCACTGGTTTTTTGGCGGAAATTTTGACTAATTCTTTAAATTTCTGCAAAAAATCTTGTGGTTTGATGGCGTTAATTGGTAATAAATTTGATTTAGCAATTACAAAAGCAAAGGTGTGAATTGGATATCCAGGATTAGCGACGGCGATGTAATCATCAGCGCTAGAAATTGCAGTGGCCAAACTGGCAATGCCTTCTTTAGCACCAATTGTTACCAAACATTCAGTTTTATAATCCAGCTCAACGGCAAATCTTCTTTGATAATAATCAGCCAAAGCTTGTTTGAGCGCATCAACACCGCCAACAGTTGAATAGCCATATAATTTAGGATTTTTGACCAACTCAGCTAATTTGTTCATCACATGCTCAGGCGGGGCGGAATCTGGGTTTCCCATACCAAAATCAATAATTTTGATACCACGAGAAATGGCTTCTTGCTTGAGTTTGTGAATCGAAGCGAAAATATAAGCAGGGAGTTTTTTAGTTAGAAAGAAGCGATTCGGCATTGGAAAATATAGGTTGTGTAGGATTGAAAAAGCGTGGATTTTAAATAATCTTACCTAATTTTCCAATAGCAAAAATCAGCTCAATATTTGTTTCTTAACAGGAATCCATTTCGTCAATATTGCTTCTAGATTGACTTTGCTGATGGGCTTAGAGATATAGTCACTCATACCAACATCCAAACATTTTTCCCGATCACCTTTGAGAGCATTAGCAGTAACGGCAATTATTGTGCTAGCAGATTTTTTATTTTTATGCTCCCAATTTCTAATCGCTACAGTTGCTTGATAACCATCCATTTCTGGCATTTGGCAATCCATTAAAATAAGATCAAAGCTTTGTTTGCGAATTTGTTCAAAAGCCTCTTTACCATTGCTGGCAGGAGTTATAGAACAGCCATATTTTTCCAATAGGTGTATCATCAATTTTTGATTAATACTGTTATCTTCTGCCAATAAAATATTAACATTTTTTAAGGTTAATTGGGTTGATTTTTCAGTGTGTTTTTTTGGATCTACAACCACCTCAGATTGCATGTCTGACAAGCCAAGATCGGTCGTGAACCAAAAGTTAGAGCCTTCATTCTCAATACTTTCCACCCTCATATCACCACCCATCAATTTGACCAACTCTTTACAAATTGGCAAACCAAGCCCAGTACCGCCAAATTTTCTGGTGGTACTAATATCGGCCTGACTAAATTTTTGGAAAATTGTTTTGAGTTTAGTTTTAGGAATACCAATCCCCTGATCTTTAACTGAAATTTTGAAAAATAATCTTTTATTAATTTTTTTCTCTAGGGAAAATTCTATATCAATATTTCCGTCTTCGCTAAACTTTATGGCATTATTGATTAAGTTAAACAACACCTGCCTAATTCGCCCTTGATCACCAATTACATAAGTTGGAATTGTTTCTGGATAATGAAATTGTAAATTAAGATTCTTTTCGTGTGCCGGCGCCATCATAAGATTAATAACCTCTCTGGCGGTATGTCTTAAGTTAAAATCGATATTTTCTAATTCAATTTTTCCAGCCTCAATTTTAGAAATATCCAATATATCATTGATGATTTGCATTAAATTTGCTGAAGAATTCAAAACTAGCTGTGCATAGTTTTTTTGCTGCTCATCTAGCTGGGTACTAAGCAATAAATTAGTCATACCAATGATACCGTTCATCGGAGTACGAATTTCATGGCTCATATTCGCCAAGAAATTTGATTTAGCTTGATTAAAAGCCTCAGCTTTTTGTTTAGACTTTTCTAAGGCTTTTTGAGCAATTTTAACATCATGAATATCAATCAAAGCCCCTGCCATACGATATGGTTTACCATCTTGATCCCACAATGCCTGACCCTTGGATTTAAACCAACGCCACTTACCAGATTTTAGTCTTATTCTATGCTCTGGGTTATATTCACCTTCTTTGTTTAAATGTTTATTCAAAACATCCATCACCATTTTATAATCTTTAGGATGTATTCTTGATGCCCATTCATTAAAATGATTTTCTATTTCATTTGGCTTATAACCAATCATTTCACGCCAACGATCGGAAAGGATGACTTTATCAGTTTTCATATCCCAATCCCAAGCACCTTCATTTGAACCATTCCAACATACTTCCAAATATTCTTCTCGTTCCTTTAATTCTTTAGTACGAATTACAAAATCTTCTTCCAATTTCTGTTTGGTTAATTTTAATTTCTGATCAATAAGTTTTTTTTCAATGGCCACACTGATTTTCATAACTAAGTGCGATATAGCATTGATCATTTCATGATCAGGATTGAAAATGTTTGGTGAATAAAACTCCAATACCGCAAAAACTTTATTCTTCACCAAAACTGGCATAGCAAAACCCCCGTGGATCTTGATATCTAAACATTTCTTTGCTCTTGGAAAATTATTATCTTTTTGTACATCTTTTATCCAAATCGACTTTTTTATTTTGAGAACCCGACCAGGCAAGCCTTCATTTACTTTAAAACAAGTTGACTCGGTAACTTTTTTAAAATTAGCAAATTTTTTAGTATTTTCTAAATACCATATTTTAGAAGATTCTAAATGCTTTTTCTTTTGATCGTATAAATAGACATGACCAACCGACCAAGACATATGTTGGCAGGTTTTGTTAATTGCGATTTTTAGAATTTGCTTAATACTTAAAGACTGACGGTAAATTGCAGAAAAAGCTTGGGTAAGCCTCAAAATATTAGTTCGGTCCTCAAGCAAAACCTTAATGTTTTTTGAAGATTTATTGTTCATTAATTTTATTTAAACCATATTTTGTTAATTTTTGTAGCGAGGTAGGGTGCATTTTGTGCAAAAAAAGGCAAAGAATTTATTGATGATTGTTCAATAATGTTACAAACTGACAGAGTTCAACACATATTTTTAACAAGTTCAGAAAAATTATGAAAATTGGAATTATTGGAATTAACGGTAGAATGGGACAATCAGTTGCTAAAACAGTTTTAGCTAATGATTTAAATGATATTTCTACGGGATTAGTGCGCCTTGGCAGCCAATTAGTTGGCCAAGATATTGGCAAAATTATTGGCGGTGAAGATTTGGGCGTAAAAGCTACCGATAATTTAGAAGAGTTAGTTAAAAATTCGGATGTAGTTATTGATTTTTCTAATCCAGAATTATCCCTACAAACTGCCGAACTTACTTCTAAACATAACAAAATCCTAGTTTGTGGCACAACTGGTTTTAATGAAGAACAAAAAATCAAACTCAAAAATTACGCCCAAAATTGCGTAATAGTCTGGTCTTCAAATATGTCAATTGGTGTCAATTTATTGATGAATTTATCCGAACAAGTCGCTCGAATTTTGCATTCTGATTACGATGTCGAAATTTTTGAAATGCATCACCGCAACAAAGTGGACGCACCTTCTGGCACCGCCCTTTCACTTGGTGAAGCGGTGGCCCGTGGTCGCAATTTAGATTTTGGTGAAGTTTGCAGAAAAACCCGAGAAGGAATTGTTGGCAAAAGAACTGAAAATGAAATTGGCTTTTGCGCACTCAGAGGCGGCGATGTGATTGGCGATCACTCAGTTATTTTTGCTGGTAATGGTGAAAGAGTCGAGCTTACTCACAAAGCATCAAATCGTGATATTTACGCTGTTGGCGCACTTCGCGCAGCAATTTGGGCAGAAGGAAAAGCCAGTGGTTTTTACACAATGCAAGATGTACTTAAATAATGATTAATGACTAATGATTAATTATTAATGGTGTTAAAAATCGAAAAGGAATTTTCTCAAATAATTGATAAAATCTTTGCTAAAAAATTTCCCAGAAAAGTTGCTATCGCTGTTTCTGGAGGTTTAGATTCGATGGCTTTGTTGCTATTGTTTAAAAAAAATTATGGCAAAAAAATTAAGATTTTTTGTTTAACTGTTGATCACAATGTTAGAAAAAACTCTGCTCAAGATGCAAAATTTGTTGCTGATTTTTGCCAAAGAAATTCTATCAATTGTACAATTCTGAAATCCTATTTAGAAAACCCTCCAGAAGTTGATATTGAAGGTTCA
>CAZUPN010000107.1:4349-4681 GCA_964622015.1 uncultured Rhizobiaceae bacterium
GAAGTGCGTTACAATTTACTCACCGAATTTTGCCAAAAAAATCAAATCAAAAATTTATTTTTAGCGCACCACAAACAAGATTTAGCGGAAAATTTTTTAATTCGATTATTTCGCGGAAGTGGAATTGACGGTTTGGCGGCGATGGATGAAGTTCTCGAAGCCAATAAAATCAACATTATTCGGCCATTGTTGGATTTTTCTAAAGATGATTTAAAAAAATATTTACAAAGTAAAAAAATAAATTGGGTGGAAGATGAAACTAACCAAGATGAAAAATATTTACGCAATAAAATTAGGAAATTTCTACAAACTCTTCCTGATTCAGAAGCAAT
>CAZUPN010000108.1:0-4171 GCA_964622015.1 uncultured Rhizobiaceae bacterium
TGCTCAAGATCTAGATAATGTTGACTCAGAGGTGGTTCTTCGTAATGAAAAAGGAGAATTAACGCAAATAATAGTTAAAAAAGAGAGAAAAGAATTTATATATAATTTCTTGGTAAATTTTTTAAAGCTTAATAATGCTGTAAAAGCTTCTTTTACTCAGTTAATTAAGGATACAGCAAGTTTATAATATTATACCGTCATTCATTTAATTTTTTTCGTAAATATTAATAATTTTAAAATAAGTCAAATATGTTTAATCAAGCTATTTCAGCAAGAATCAGAACCCTAAGAGAAATTCGAGATATGTCAATTAGAGAATTAGCTGAGAAAATTGGAATCTCTCCGCAAAATTATCTATATTATGAAAGCGGTAAATATCAAATTAATGCCGAAATGTTAGCCAATATATCAAAGGCTTTAAAGATTGATATTAGTTATTTTTTTGCTGATGAAAATGATGCCAATAAATTGATTACCGAGCATGTCAGAAATGAATTTTCGCTACCGGTTAAAAAAGAGCAGGAGGCTGAAGTAATAAAAATTGTAAATTATCTGGATAAATTAGATAATCCGGAACTAGAAGCTTTATTGCTTAAATTGGCAGAAAAATTAGCTCATAGTTAAAAGATGCCTCATATTATTATTGAGACTTCAAGGCTTTTGTCTGACAGTGCAAAATTTGAACAGCATTTTATCGCTCTACATAATGTATTTGCTCAGGTCGATAGTAGCTTTGATCCTAGAAATTGCAAAAGCAGGGTAATTATAGTTGATTCTTACCTATCAAGAATTGATCCCAGTTCAAATTTTGCTCATGTCAGTGTCAAGATTTTTTCTGGCCGAGATGCAAAAGTGAAAGCTTTTTTGCTTGATTTATTATCTAAGTTTTTTATCGAAATTATTGCTAAAACTAATATAAAAACTGATTTTAGCATTGAATTGACAGAGCTAAATAAGGAATTTTATATTAAATCTTCTTTGCCAGTTGCAACAAAATAAATAATTTTCTTGATAAATTATAATTTTATTTTTAATCTTGCCCGTTCTTTTAAATTCTACCAATAACTACAAATAATTAAATAATTAAAAATGGCTAATACTAAAGCTGCTAAGAAGGCACTTCGCGCTAGTGAAAAAAAAGAAATAGTTAACAGTTCAAGAAAAAATCGCATCAGAAGTTTTATCAGAAAAGTTGAGGGTGCAATTAAATCTGCTGATGAGTCAAAGGCCAGAGAGGCATTTAAAGCTCTGGAGCCTGAGATTATGAAGGGAGTTACTAAAAAAGTTTTAAAGCTGAATACTGCAGCTAGAAAATTACAAAGGTTAGCTTCATCAATTCGTAAAATTGCTGGCAAGAAAAGCAGTTAAATTCCATTTTATTTCGTACTTTTATGAGAATGATTAAATATTTACGTTCTTGTTTAAGCGATAATCATATCGATTTCATGAGGCCGCATAAAATAGCGTTAAGTTTATCGGTTTTATTGATTATCTTGTCAATTGCTTTGGTATTTATTAAAGGTTTAAATTTTGGCATTGATTTTGCCGGTGGAATTTTAATCGAAGCTAGAATTGATAATATTAATTTGGAGATAAATAATAATTCAAATCTTGGCCTCGATGTTGCTAAAATCAGGCATTTAATTGATCTGGAAGTAAAGGATGTTCAGATTCAAAATATTGGTCAAAATGGCGGCTTAGATGAGTTGCTGATCAGAGTGCCAAAAAGCAAATCTGAAGATCAGGGGGTTACCGTTAAAAAAATTCAGGATATTTTGAATAATAATTATTCCAATGTTGAATATCGCAAAGTTGATTATGTTGGTCCACAAGTTGGCGCTGAATTAATAAAAAAAGGCATATTATCTTTATTGCTCTCCTTTATTTTTATCATGGTTTATATCTGGATAAGATTTGACTGGCAGTTTGGGCTTGGCGGTATCTTTGCCTTATTTCATGATGTGGTGATAACGCTTGGCATCTATGCAGTTAGTGGTTTGGAATTTAACATCACCTCAATTGCGGCAATTCTTACCATCATCGGCTATTCAATTAATGATTCGGTGGTGATCTATGATCGTATCCGTGAAAATTTAAGAAAATTTAGAAAATCTGACCTATCATCATTAATTAATTCGAGCATTAATTCTACTTTGAGCCGTACCGTCCTAACCTCAAGCGTTACTTTAGTATCGTTATTATCTCTAATTTTATTTGGTGGCGAAGTACTAAAAAGCTTCAGTATCGCCACATTTTTTGGCATTTTGGTTGGAACCTATTCCTCAATTTATATCTCAGCACCAATACTTCTTTATATTAATCCCAGGAAAGAAAAATCATAAATCATTATTAAATTTTTTTAAATTTATATAGGGCAAGTTGTTAGAACTTCCGTTATAATGTTCTTGCTAATTCTGGCAATGCAGTCTTGTGTTTTTAATAATAAAGCTATCAATAATCAATTTCATTCTCCAATTCCATTTAACGCAATATTAGCGCAGACGATGCCGGTTAGCTGCCAAGATTATATATCTATCTTAAAAAAGGTGGTTATTATGCTATAATAAAAATCCATATAAAATACTGCATATAGCCCTTCATCTTTTTGGTAAAATTAACGCTTTTAAAGACCGGTGTATATCAATATATACAAGGCTTTAAAAGCATAATTTTTCCTTAAAAATATTTTGCTATATGTAGTATTTTATATGGATTTTGGTATTAGACGCAAAAATACAATTTGATTAATAGCGGGAAAATTTAATGCGGTTTGCTATTTTTTAGTTCAGTGATTTGTTGTTTATAAACGTAATTCTCAATTAATGGTAATGGGATTTCTAGTAATTGTGCTTGGCTGTTTTTTAAGATGTAAATTATAACCCGACGGTTTAATTGTTGTTCGCTATTATTAGTGGTAATAATTGCCGGGTAGTTACTGCCAAGTGCCCGGCTTTCGATTAATTCTCTAGGAACGCCATTATAGGTTAGATAATTATTGATGATTTTTGTTCTTTGCATCGCAAGATTTTTATTGTAAATTTCTTTGCCGATTCTATCGGTTGATCCAACTAGCAGGATTTTATAATCACCATCCAGAATTTTTAGATATTCAATTATTTTTGATAATTTTTGGGTGGCATCTTCATTTATTTTATAACTGGATAGATCAAAAAATACTTCAAATTTTGTAAATTCTAATTCTGAAACTCCGATTTCTTTGGCGCTACTTTCCAGTGATTGATAGTCGATCTTCTCAATATATTTTTCTAAATCTTCTAATAATTTATAGAATTTGGTTTTACAATTTTGATCGGTAATGATTGCAATTTTGCCTTTATTTGCTTCCTGACAAAGCCAACAATCATTAAAAAGAACCAGGCGGGAAAGTTGTCTTGGTAGCCATTTGAAATAATTGCTAAGTAAAAAATTTAATCTTGCTTGAGTAAAATTTATTTCAGTGTTGGTTTGTGAGTCTAGCTGCCAATCTTTTGGTGATTCTGGTGTGATATTATCATTATTTGCAGCCCTTAAACCCTTATTGGCAAAATATCTAGCATCTCTTTGATCATTTTGTTTTAGAAGAGCTTTTGAGTATTTGAGATATTCTAGAGCGATAAGAGAATTGAAATCGGTTTTATATTTGAGATCTAATTCTCTGGCTGATAATTGTTTTATAGCATAGGGAGCTTTGTTATTTTGATAGCCGCAAGAAGAAAAAAATATTGCTACTAAAATTAATAATGCTGAGGATTTCATTTAAATATCAAAATATTAATAAAGCCACCTTTTTGTTATTTGCTATCAATGGTAGCGCATGCGATCTTTGTGAACATTGAAAGTCCTTTCTTTGTCATTGCGGCGCAGGGCAGAATCCACCATGCAACATCTTGATTGTTGCTTGATGGATTCTGCCCTGCGCCGCAATGACAAGCAAGAGGCTTTTAAAGTATAAACCTACAGTAATTTTTCGATTCTTAAAGAAAAATCTTTAGCATCAGCAATTGGCTCGCCTTCAATTATGCAAGCAATATCAAATAAGGTTCTAATTGTTTCCTGATTTTCTTGTTTATTTTCTGCTAATGCCAATTTTTCATTAAGCGAAATTATAATCTTATTATTTGGATTAATTTCTAAAATCTTAGCTGAGGATGATAAAATTTGATTTTGTTCA
>CAZUPN010000108.1:4181-4630 GCA_964622015.1 uncultured Rhizobiaceae bacterium
AGTAAATAGCGCTCCATTCTGATATCCATGGAATTAGCATCAACTGCCAGGCAAACCGGACTATTAGTTAGTTTTTTTGAAATTCTGACATCTTTGATTTTATCTTTTAAAACTTCTTTGATAAAATTTAACAGGCCTTCAAAAGCGCTAGCGGTAACATCTTTAATTTTAGAATCAGTTTCTGATTTTTGTTCGTCTTTTTCTTGCTCATCTTTTTGTTTTGGATCCTGATCAAGATTTTCAAGATTAATATCATGACGAGTTACTGATTGAAATTCTTTTTCTTTATAAGGTATTGCAACTGTAACCCAAAAATCATCAACCGCATCAGTTAAAAATAATACCTCAACATCTTTAGCTAAGAAAATTTCTAATTGCGGGCTGGATTTAATTTTTTCAATTGATTC
The DNA here is from genome assembly GCA_964622015.1 of uncultured Rhizobiaceae bacterium. GTDB lineage: Bacteria > Pseudomonadota > Alphaproteobacteria > Rickettsiales > UBA1997 > CAZUPN01. The sequence goes on from CAZUPN010000108.1 coordinate 4,589, forward strand.
ACCGCTTAGGTAATAAATTTTATCTTGGCCGGGCTTGGCATT
>CAZUPN010000109.1:0-4576 GCA_964622015.1 uncultured Rhizobiaceae bacterium
AGAGTGTTTGTGGGGTTAATTATGTTGCATTATAGATGGATTTTGGTATTATACCTTTTATTGGCAGTTACCCTTGAGAATCCAAAAATCCTTGATATTTCTTCCCAAGGAATTCCTTTGGCTCTCATCCAAATCATCTTTTTATCATCAACTTCTTCAATCAGCAATATCCACTTCAGCACCTCTTCCATTCTTGTAATAGCATCTGGCGTTGCTGCCCAAATTTTAGTTTTTTTATCCATTTTGATAATTTCAATCTCAGTGTAGATTATATCAGGCCAAGCATTGAAATATCCTTGCACTTTGATGGGTGGAAGTCGTCTTATGGTTAAAACTGCTTCTTTTATCCTTGCGATGATTTGTTGTTCATCAAGTTTGTGGTTATTTTGCATACTTGTCTCCTGGTTGTTTATTGGTTTGGTTGTTGAATTGGCAACTGATTTTGTTATCAATTCTGCTGTTTTTGTTGTTGTAGATTTTGTCTCCAATCTGCTTAATTAGTTCCTTCTCAGGCCAGCTTAATCTTTCATCATCAACTTTGATGACTAAGATTCCGTCATTCTTCCAGCCTTCACGTTTTAGTTTTTCGGTATCGATTTGTTTTGGCTGTATGCGTCCGAGATTCGATCTTAGTGGGTTTTGATTGTTCATAATGCACCTCCATCAATTTTTTTGATCACAAAATCAAGCAGAGCCAAAGCATCTGCTTCATTGTCGTCAACTGGGTTAAATCCAAGCTTTCTTACTTCATTTATGACTTCCGATTTACTAGCGTTGCCTTTATTTGTGATATGTTTTTTGATCGTGCCAACAGGAATACCTAGATATGGGATATTTTGATCTTCACACCAAGCCGTGAGGTGAGCTAGAAAGCCACCATAAGCGTGAGCTGCATCAACTCCAAGATGTCTTCTGACTTCTTCAAAATAAACTGAGTCAATATTGTTGGTTAGTTGGTCAATCTCTTCCAGCCATGTTCTAAAGCGAAGATAACGCATGCCACCTCCTTCAAATCTTTGTGGTTTAAAGGATTTAGTACCGCTGGTGATTTGATTATTGTGCGATCTAATTGCCCATCCAGTGTTTGTACCTAGATCAAGAGCCATGATTTTTTGGTTTTTTTTGTTGTTCATAGTTTTTTGGTTTTGTTGTGTTAAATTTTTTTGTTTTATTTTCTGTTTTTGATTTTTTAGTTTTTTTATTTTCCTCACCGTTAAGAAAAAATAACTTCTGAATTTGACGGTACCCCATAAATTACTATGGGGGTATTTTTACCCCCATAGTATATGGGGGGTATAGAAACCATAAACCTGAAATGACCTTATCAACCCTTACCAGTAGCAGGTTTCTGACTTCAAAAACCTGAAAAAATAAATTCAAGTTTCTGATCAAAAACAGAAACTTGGATGAGGGCTTATAACTAATGACCTCAGAGCCAATTTTTTCTTGATATTTTTTTAAGTTTCTGAAGAAAACAGAAACTTGAACAGAAACTTGCGTCTTTGTAGGGTTGGAGCTCAAGTTTCTGAGTTTCTGTTTTTGGCAGAAACTTGAACAAAAACTTGAATTTTTAATCAGATTTTTAACTGAATTTTTAGAAGGATTATTAATCATTTTCCTCCTCAATTAATGGCCAAATTTCTCTATCTTCTATTTCCAAAACAGATCCAATATTTGGACATTTAAAATGAGTAGGAAGAATTTCTTTTATTGTTTCGTTTGAAGTAAATTTCATTCCTCTAACGCACATTATGCCATATTTTGAGGAGATCTTTAAAAGACCAAATTCTGACCAATTACGGCTAAATTTGATGTAACCCTTGGTAGCTAAAACTGATATTCTCTTGTTAATGCTATCAATACATCCAAGTCCCGATTGATTATCAAACTTCTCGGCGAATTGGTGAATAGTATAAACATTCCCAGTTAAAGCTTCTGATGCTATTAAATCTAAAATTACATCAGCTCTGCGGTTTCTTTCAGCATCTAGTTTTTCTCCATATTCTCTTCTTACTAATCTTTCAGAAAATGGATTTAACTCAGTCCATTTATTATCAATTTTCTCAACAATCTTTCTTGGAATTGATGATCCATTCCTGAGCTCAAAATAAAGATTTATTTTTGAATCAAGTTCATCAGGTCGATGTAAAATAAGACCAGTACTGTAATAACTCCTTAAACTTCCAGCGCCAGAAAATGCCTGAAATGGATCTTCTTCTAGTTCCTTCTTTTTAATCTTTTTGGTATGATGACACAGGATGATTCCCATATCTGGGTTAATTAGCGAGCGTAGTTTTTCAACTCTGTTTTGCAGAAAAAATAACATAGCGTTATTGTCATTTTCACTGCTACCATCAGAACCGCCATCAAAGATATTTCTAATAGGATCAATGCAAATAATGTCTGGTTTTTGATCAGAGAAATGATGTTTAATTGTGTGGTAAATCAATTCAACACCTTGATCATTTAGGATCATTTGAATCCTTGATGTCGCAATGAGATTGTTTGATGCCTTAAACAGAGTTTCTTTAGCAATAGAGAGTTTCTTGATTCGTTCTCTCATATAATGGTAACCAATCTCAGCTTGCAGATAAAAAATCTTAAGTGGCTTTGGTGGTTTTAAACCTAAAAAGCTTTCTCCTGCCGCAAGATGGATTAAAAAATTGATCAAGAAGTCGCTTTTACCAACTTTAGGAGCACCACCGATTAGCATCAACCCTCCTGGCGTTAGAAGTCTTGGTGTAACTAAATCTTCTGGCATTGGGGAGTTATCATTTAGAAATTCATCTATCGAATAACTTGGTAGTTTTGATTCAATTCCTATTGCGGTTTCAAGAAATGATTGGATGTTGAAGTTTTCTAAAACCGCGTCAGCAGCAACCCATTTGAGCGGCTTATCTTTTGGAGGAATTAAAACTGAAATGCAGGAAGCAATTTTTAGAAGATGTCGTGCAATTTTTTTGCCATATTCTAAACCTACTTGATCGTTATCTGGCCAGATGATGACTTCTTTACCAATTAATGGTGACCAATCAGTTTTGTCAATTGGGGCGTTTGCCCCATTCATTGCAGTTGTTGCGGTAAAGCCTCGAGCAATTAAACTATCTGCGGATTTTTCTCCTTCAACCAGAATAATCTTTTTAGCAGCAATAATACCAGGAATGTTATAAAGAGGTCTTGGATCAGGTGCTTTGGGTTTTTTGTTTTTAACATCAAAGACTCTGAACTCTTTACCAGATTTAGTGTCATAGCGATAGACGCAGGCGATTACTCTTCCTAGCTTATCAAGATAATCCCAGCTGGCGGTTGGTTTGCCTAATTTATCGATGAAGTTATGGGAGTTTAGATTGTTAGGTTGAGTTGTATGATTTGCTTTTGTTGCTGGTGCTTTTGCTATTCTTGGTGATTGTGGATTTCCAAGCCAATCATTTATCTCAATAAGCAATTTATTAAAATCAGATTTGTGATACCCCCTTGCTTCTGACCAAAGACTGAAAATATCACCACCTTGATTGGTAGCAAAATCATACCAATCGCCTTGCCTTTCTCCATTAAGATCAATCTTTAGACTTTTACCTGCTTCGCCTTCGGTGCTACCAATATAAAAACAATTATTCTTGACGTAACCTTTGGGAAAGAGATAAAATAAAGCCTCCTGTATCTTGAGCAGTAAGTCAGATTTGATCTGTTGTGCATCAAGCTTGGTTGGAGAATGATTTTCCTGGCTACTCACATTGTTGAAATTTAAAAAATCATTCATCTGTCAAATCTCCAACAACGTTTCTGCCATGGGCAGAATTTGCACTCAAAGTAGGAGGAATCATTTGCAATTCTTGGCAATAATTCGTGAGCTTCAGTAGCGCGTAAAATCATTACTGCCTTATCACTCATTTTTTGTGCAAGCTCCTGATCAAAAGGAATTAACTCAAAATGAATCTCAGCACTGTCTTTATTGATTGCAGTAAAAAGTGCAGGATTTTTACAAATGCCCTCAATTTCGTTTTCCATATAAGCCTGGTAAATTGCAATTTGTGCAGCATAGATTGGCTTTGAAACAGCAAGACCTTTTTTCTCAACTTCTTTCCATGATTTGTTGTTGAGAGATTTGCACTCAAAGAGCATTGGGAATTTGAAATTAAGTTCTGTTGGTGCATTGATTATAATGCCGTCAATATGACCCTTAACTTTACCGTCAGCTACAGTAAATCCAAACTGATCACCATTTGGTTTGTTGGTGATAAGATCAATTCCTGCCTGCCTTAACCACTTAATCATCAATTCTTCAAAAACATGTCCAGCTTGAAATATTTTTAAAGTTCTGCCGGTGAAATTCTGATCTTCATCTTTTGGAGTGTCGGTATATTCAAACTGCAAAGCGCGGTTACAGGAGACGCCAAGCCTTGATGCTCCAAGATAATCTCTCTTGATTTGTTTTGAATGTTCTAACGTTAAAGCCTTATCAATCAGCAGGTTTATTTTTTCTGAGATTTTTAGTTGGTGATTAAAATCTAACACGGCAACACCTCCGACATTTCTGCCTCAATTTCTTTACATTGCATGAAGTCAAAATAGGCAC
>CAZUPN010000110.1:0-4525 GCA_964622015.1 uncultured Rhizobiaceae bacterium
AAAATGCTTTGTTAGTTCTTGAAGATATAGCTGAAGAATATCGCGTGGAATTATTGTCTTCAATGCCTGGTAAAATTGCCGGATATGAAGCCAAAGCTAGAATTGCTTATCGCATTGTGGCATCTAACAATCCAAATAAAAATGATCTCGATACTTTAAAATCAGAAGCTGAAAGTAGGCAAATTACAGTCTTGGAATTGGCAAAAATTATCATTAAACGAGATGAAGAATTTGCTAATATTTCTACCTACATTGACGGAGAAATTCAAACAATAAAAACCTCAATTGGGGATGCAGAATATAGTAAAGATATCTGGAATTTACTCAAAGAATTTGAGCAAAGAATTTTAAACAAAATACAAAAATAACTATGGCCCAGCAATTTCTACATGGCGTTGAAGTCATCGAAATAGATGATGGTGCACGCCCAATACAAACAGTTAAATCTTCAGTAATTGGACTGGTTGGTACCGCTCCCAAGGGACCAGTAAATACTCCAACCTTAATTCTAGGTTCAAGATCAGAAGCGGTTAAGATATTTGGCTCTGACGCAAACTTTAGTATACCAGCAGCACTTGATGGAATATTTGATCAAATTGGTGCTATGGTAGTGGTAATTAATGTTGCTGATGCCTCAAATCCTAATCATTTAAGTGCTGGAGTTCTTGATCCAAGTAAAATTACTTTATCAGATATTATTGGCGGTGTTGATAACATAACTGGAAAATATCAAGGAATACAAGCTTTACTTGCCTGCCAATCAGAAGTTGGTGTACAGCCAAGAATTTTAATTGCTCCAGGATTTACTCATCAGACTCCTGTTGATGCAAATAAAGAGATGATTGCAAATCCAGTGGTTGCAGAATTGCTGACTGTTGCTGAAAGCCTCAGAGCAGTTATTATTGCTGATTGTCCAAATACCAATCAAGCTGATGCGATTAACTACAGAAATGATTGGGGTTCAGCTAGAATTTATTCGGTGTATCCTTGGGTTAAAATTCTAAACACAGCAAATAATACGATTCTTGAACAACCTTCATCTGCAAGAGTTGCAGGTCTGATTGCCAAATCAGATAATGAGCGTGGTTTTTGGTGGTCGCCTTCTAATATGGTGATTAATGGGATTGTTGGAATTGCTAAACCAATTGATTTTGCTTTGGGTGATAGTAATAGCAAAGCTAATTACTTAAATGAACATAATATCGCAACTATTATTCAGCAAGATGGATTTAGATTATGGGGCAATCGCACAACTTCTGCTGATCCAAAATGGATGTTTCTACAGACACGCAGAACTGCTGACATGATTAATGATTCTCTGCTTAAAGCTCATATTTGGGCAGTGGATAGAAATATTACCAAGACCTACATTGAGGATGTTTTAGAGGGCATTAATAATTATCTAAGGCACTTAAAGAGTATTGGAGCAATTATTGGTGGAAGCGCTTTTGTTAATCCTGAATTAAATACTGCTGATCAGATTGCTTTAGGTAAAGTATCTTTTGATTTTGACTTCACTCCACCTTATCCAGCAGAGCATATTACCTTCCGCTCAAGGATGGTTGACGATTATCTGCAAGAAATTTTTAAGTAACTAATTAACAAAAACAAAATGATTCCTAAAATTCTAAAAAACTTTAATTTATTCATTGATGGCCGTGGCTATGTTGGAAAAGTTGAAGAAGTAAATCCGCCAAAGCTCAACATCAAAACCGAAGAATTTCGTGCTGGTGGCATGGACTCTCCAGTAATGATTGACATGGGCGTTGAAAAACTAGAAGGCTCTTTCACTCTGCTGGAATATGACAAAGATATTTTAAAACAATTCGGTCTAGTTAGCGGTAATGCTGTTCAAGTGACGCTTCGTGGTGCTTTGCAAGATGATAGCAATGTTTCACCACTGATTGTAAAACTTCGTGGTATGTACGCCGAAATAGATATGGGGAAAATCTCTGCTGGTGAAAAAGCTACATTGCAATGCACTATAGTTTGCCGCTATTACTCACTAGAAATTGATGGCGAAAAACTCATTGAAATCGACATCGACAATATGACCAGAGTAATTGGTGGTCAGGATAAGCTGATCGATGTTCGAAAAGCTCTTGGTATCTAATCTAAATTTTAAAAAATATGGAAATAATTAAACTAAAATATCCAGTTGAAATTACTGGCGAATCTTTTGAAAAACTAATCATGAGACGCTCAAAAATTAAAGATCGTCTTGCAGTTGCTAAAATGAAAAGCTCCTCTGACGAAGAAAAAGAAATCCGACTTTTTGCCAATCTTTGTGAAGTAGAGCCAACCATAATCGAAGAGCTTGACGAAAGCGACTACGCTAATTTACAAAAGACCTATTTGGGTTTTTTCAATTCCGAGGGGACATTACCACAGCCATCATCATCCTCTCGAAAATAACAAACTGGCAGCTATCAGAAATTCTGGAAATGACGGAAGACGATTTTAGCCTCTTCTTCGAAACTGCAATTGATGTTCAAAAAGAGTCTTACGCTATCTGATTGTTTTAAAAGCAAACCTGATTATCCAAAAGATCATAGCAAGCGCATTTTCTACAAAACTTGACAAATTTTTTAAAAAAACTAGACTATCGGCATGACAAATCTAACTAAAAAAAATATGAAAAAGAAGATTAGCTTTGAAATCAATACAGAAAAGACGCTAGAGGCAATTCTTTACGTTGCCCAAAAATTGGGTGGTAAAGTTAATCAATATAACTTGATGAAAATCTTTTTTGAAGCAGATAAATACCACCTAAATAAATACGCCAGACCAGTTACTGGTGATATTTACATTGCAATGGCTTATGGCACAGTTCCAAGTTCAATCAAGGATTTTACTGATGGTAGCGAGCTTGCTTTAGCTTCAATGGGTATAGAAGAATATCCTTTTTTAAGAAATGGTCATTTTGTTAAAATGAAGAGAGATCCTAGAATGGATTTTCTTTCCGAAAGCGATGTGGAAGCCCTTGATATTGGAATATCTCAATATGGAAATCTTACTTTTCGGCAGGTTAATGACAAAAACCACAAAGAGAAAGCTTGGATAGAAACCTATCATTCGCGGCCAAATCAAGTCATTTCGTTTGAAGACATAATAGATGACAAAGATATTTTACAATATTTGAGCGAGAACTCTTACTCAATTGTTATCTAGCTGTTATGGATGTAAAAGTTGGAAACATAATCTTTTACTATCAAGACTCAATATATCCTCCAAAGCACAAATATGCTATTGTTATATCGACAGTAAAGAAATGGTGTTTCTTAATTAATTCAGAGAATAGAGAACATTATCATTGCCTGCCAATTTCAAAGCAAAGTCATGATTTTCTCAAACATGACAGTTTTATTAGTTGTTCAAACTTTTTTGAATATGACTCTAATAAAGTAAAAAAAATCGTTGGAAATCTTTCTAAATCAGAAAGAGATGCCCTACGTTACCACCTTTCTAGCTCTAGAACAATAAGCAAAATCAACAAAGAGATAATTTTAAACGAGCTAGATTAAAAAAGCTTAGATTCTAAAATGAATAACAATACTCACGCCGCTATATCAATTCTCATTGGTGCTGATCTTGGAAAATCCTTTAGAGATTCTTTTGGCAAAGCAAATAAACAGCTTTCTGCACTTGGTGATGCAATTAAAAAAGTGAATGAAAAAGTATCACAAACCGAATCCTTCCGCAAATCTTCAAGAGCAACTAAAGAAGCATCAATTGCCTATAAACAAGCAAAGCAAGAGTTAAATATTTTAAGCAAGGAGATTAGAGCAACTGACAGCCCTTCCAAAGTTTTACAAAATAATTTCCGCAAAGCAAAGATCTCTGCTGATAATGCCAGAAAATCTTTTATTGAAACTGCTACTGCAACCCGTGCAATGGGAAAAGCCCTAAGTGCCTCAGGAGTCAATTTCAAAACTTTTAACCAACAACAAGAAGCTCTTAGCAAAACTCTCACCACTCTAAAAAAGAGACAAACTGCACTACAAAATAATGCCGATGCAAAATCACAAAACCTAAGTAATCGTGCCAATTATCGTGGACAGATGTTTGATGCAATTGCACTTGGTGGATCACTTTACGGAGTAATCAAACCTGCTATAGATTTTGAATTTGCTATGGCGCAGGTCGGTGCTGTTACTGAAGAAGTAGCTGGATCAGAAGGCTTCACAAAACTCACAAATAAAGCAAGAGAGCTTGGCAGAACAACGCAATACACTTCATCAGAAGCAGCAAAGGCAATGCAACTTCTTGGTATGGCCGGCTTTAACACTAACCAAATTCTTGCCGCAACTCCAGCAATTCTAAATCTAGCAATTGTTGATAATATGGATTTAGCACAATCTGCGGAGATTGTTTCGAGCATTCTAAATGGTTTTGCCATGAAAGCCGATAGAGCAACAGAGGCAGCAGATGCTTTGGCGCAAGCTTCAATTGCCACTAACACTGATGTTAAAATGAGACTGTCGCAAATCCCAAAACTCCCTCAACCAACTTTTTTTACAAAATC
>CAZUPN010000111.1:0-4424 GCA_964622015.1 uncultured Rhizobiaceae bacterium
CAGCTTATTTTAATCTAGCTTTTAAATTGACACGGAATGTTGGACGTTCTCCAAACCTTCTTAACATCTCAACAAACCAGCTTTGTGCCTTGAGATAGAAACAAACCTAGGCATCAATAACGCACCTAAGTTTTTTCTTTAGAAGAACCTACTGATAATGTTGCAACTCTAGACCTTCTTGGGCTACTGGCTGGAGTCGCTTCAATTCGCATTCCTTCTTTTGCACTAATAATTGCATTATCAAAGAGATATTGTTGAGACATATCTGATTGATTAAAATAAACTGTCAATTGCCTGACTAATCTTTTTTGGTAATTATTATCCTGCTGACAATTAGCAATTAACTGATGACTAGATTCTTTAGTTAAAGCTTCTGATAAACCTTCAATAAATCTTGTCTGTTCCTCACCCGATAATCTAATATCAGCTAATTCTTTCATTTTACTAAGAGTAGCAATTACTATTTGTACTGATCGATCTCTAATAGCTTGTTTATCTAACTGAAGAGAATTTGTTAAGTTTGGAGCAATAGATGATCCGGCAGTTAATGTGACCATGGTAGCTTCCTGTCTTGCTGACCTAATTAAAGATCCATTTACAATTCCAGCTTCAACATATCCTCCTATTCCTTGAAATAAGGCTAAATAATGATTAGATTGTAACTCTGAAGATGGGTTGGCAACTTCTAAAGTAACCATACCTAAAAATGATGACATTTGATCTCTGGCTTTCTGACATTTTTTTAATTCTCTTCTGGTCTCGCTGGTTTGTTCTAAAGCTTCAGTTTGTTTTTTACGTCTATCATATTCTTTTTGCCAGAAGAAAATAAATTCATTTTTTTGTTCTTGGGTAAAGATGCTGGTGTTTGGATGGATGATTGGGAAGAATTTATCTTTTTTTTGTTTGGCTATTGCTAGCTGTTGTTCTGGGCTATGTTGTCTGTCTGATCTGTCTAATTTTAATGATTGTCTTACTTCATAAAGACAATTATCGGATTTAAGATAAGGATCATTGATGAAGGAAATGACAATTGAGGTTTTAGCATGTTTCATGAAAGGTCGAAGAGCAGTTTTGGCTGCTGATAGGCCGTATTTATCGCGATCATAGGGGATATCTAGTCTGATTAATAGACCTTCTACTTCATCAACAAAGGCTTTGGTTGAATTAACATTGCTCCAGGAATAAGATAAGAAGATGCTTTGGTTAGTATCCCTTAGTAATGTGGCTATTTGTTGTAGCTCGGGGTTATCTATTGGTTGTGATTTGATTTTATCATTGATGGCTTTGATGATATGATCAGAGACTTGGTTTTGATTTAGAGTAATCATGGTTAGGTTGTGATGATTGCTGTCAAGGCGGGTTAGTAGATAATCAGCTCCGGCATCAGTGATCTTATTGGCGCTTAGATTCAGGTTTACTAGGCTTAGTTTAGTTTTTGGATCGCTATCACTACCCTTGGCTTTATCATCTTCAATTGCCTTGGCCAAATATCTTAAACCTTGATCAGTGATTTGGTTATTTTCCAGATAGAGGCTTCTTAGACTGTTTGACCTAGTAACAAATTCAGCCAGGTCTTTTACTCCCTCATCAGTGATTTGGTTATTGCTTAGATAAAGGACGGTGACAAATTGATTATCTTTTAGGGTTTGACATAATTCTTTTATTTGACTGTCAGATAGGTTATAAGTGATTAGATCAATTACAGTTAGGTAAGGAGAATTCTTTGTGATTTCTTCTAACAGCGATTGGAATTTTTTTCTCTTTTCTAATTTGGAGTCGGTTTTTAATAGATCATCTTGAGTGAGAATCCTGGTATCTTCTTTAGTGATATAATCATGCCATGGTAAAGCAAGTATGGCTTTTTGACTCGGGGTTAGTTTGATGGTAGTTTGGTTTAAAATAGTTGTGGCTAAGGTTTGGTAATCATCAGGTGATAATGATGGTTGATCAATTGCAATAACGGTCTTTGCCAGTAAGGTAAATTGATCTAATTCGGATATTTGATAATTGGTTGGGTTTTTGACTGATTGAGATTTATAAGCTTCTATGACAGTTGATTTAAATGTTGTTAGTAGCGATTGTAATTGTTGATCTGAGATAGTGATAGTAGTGATATAATAAAGCGGATTTAATTCTTCAAAGATCATTTTACCAAAGATTCTAGCCCTAAGGTTGGAATCTATAATTAAGGGATGGTAAGATTTTATTTCAATTGGTAAAAGTTGGTTAAAAGATAATTTATAGATTAATAATTTGCCAAAAGAGTCTCGTCCTTCGATTAATAAGAAGGTGGTTTGGAGTTTTCTTCTTAGGGTTGGTTGAAGGTTGGTTGGGGATGGTGATGATGGAACTTGATCTAATGATTGCTGAGCTGATAGTTCTTGGCTATCTGAATAGCTTATTAGGGATAATTGGTAGCTTGATAATTGGAGGTTGATAGTTGGGATAACCAAGCTTGGTACTTCGAGAATATCACAGGCGGCTTTGGTTAAAACATTACCGGAATTGGGGAATAATGGGATGTTAGTGCTGTATTGAGCTAATTGTTTAGCTTCTGGTTTTGGGGTTTGATTGTCGGTGATATGTTGATGTTGGCTGATGGAGGCTTTAGCTAGAGTTTCAAATAGTTGGTCTGATTTTGATAATGATTCCTGATGATCTTCTGGTAATGGTTGTTGATCTTTTAATTGGGCTTTATCGGGTTGGGTTTTATCGGATTTGAATTGGTATTTTTTGCCTTCGAAGATGATGATGTTTTTGGTAGTTTTAACTTCACTGCCAGTTTTTACTTTTTTTTCTTTGGTATCAAAGGAGGTGGTGAATTGGTGGGATAGGCAGTTTAGGATGAAGTCTCTTTTAGGTTTGGTCATACCGGTTTTTTCTTGTTGTTCTAATATTAGGTGATAGAGGGTTTTTAGGAAGTGTTTGCCGTCAATGCCGGAGGTGAATAGATCATCGAATTTGGAGCTGATGTGGGTTAGGATGGAGTCGTCATCTATATATTCATGACTGGTTTTTTCTTTTTTATCGGTTTTGGTTATTTGTTTTAATAATATATTGGATAGGAGTTTTAGCAGTTCTTTAGCTTCTTTACAGACTTGGGAATCATTTTCGTTACTGGCTTCTATCTTGATGTTTGAGCTGTAAGGAAGGATGCTGGTGATAATGTTAATGATTTCAGTTTTAGAAATAGTTGGTGGGGTTGGTGATTGAGGGTGGTTTTGTGATGGTTGGCCTTCTGATGGCTGTTGGTTTTGGTTTAGGGTTTTAGTTAATTTTAGGAGGTGGGAGATGGTGATGGATCTTACTTTGGGGTCTTGGTGTTTTAGGAAGATTAGGAGGTGAGGTAGGTGGGAATTTTGGATTTTATAGGTTGATTCTAGTATTGTTGGTAATTGTTCTAGAAGGGATTTGTCTTTGGATTGGTATATTTGGTTGGCAAATTCTGAGTTATTGGTGGTTTTAAGGGTTTCTGATAGGGCTTGGGTGGCAGAGTCTTCGGTATTTTTATCCTTATCCTTCAAAAGATTTATCAATCCCCTAGCTACTGCTTTGGCAAATTCTGAGTCAGTGGCGGTTTTGAGGGTTTCTGATAGGACTTGGGTGGCAGAGCGTTTGATGTTTTGATCACTATCCTTCAAAAGACTTATCAATTCACTAGCTACTGCTTTGGCAAATTCTGGGTCAGTGGCGGTTTTGAGGGTTTCTGATAGGACTTGAATAGCAGAGCGTTTGGTAGCTTGATGCCCATCCTTCAAAAGACCTATCAATTCCCTAGCTACTGCTTTAGCAAATTCTGGGTCAGTGGCGGTTTTGAGGGTTTCTGATAGGACTTGGGTGGCAGAGCGTTTGGTGTCTTGATTCCCATCCTTCAAAAGATTTATCAATCCACTAGCTGCTGCTTTGGCAAGTTTTGGGTCAGTGGTGGTTTTGAGGATTTCTAATAGGGCTTGGGCGGCAAAGTTTTTAGTATCTTGATCCCTATCCTTCAAAAGACCGATCAATTCCCTAGCTGCTTCCTTGGCAAATTCTGGATCATTGACGATTTTTAGGGTTTCTAATAGGGCTTGGGTGGCAGAGCGTTTGGTAGCTTGATCCCCATCCTTCAAAAGACCGATCAATTCCCTAGCTACTGCTTTGGCAAGTTTTGGGTCAGTGGTGGTTTTGAGAGTTTCTAATAGGGCTTGGGCGGCAGAGTGTTTGGTGTCTTGATTCCAATCCTTCAAAAGATTTATCAATTCTCTAGTTACTGCTTTGGCAAGTTCTGGGTCAGTGGCGGTTTTGAGGGTTTCTGGTAGGGCTTGGATGGCAGAGCGTTTGGTAGCTTGATCCCCATCCTTCAAAAGACCGATCAATCCCCTAGTTGCTGCTTTGGCAAGTTCTGGGTCAGTGGCAGTTTTGAGGGTGTCTGGTAGGGCTTGAAT
>CAZUPN010000112.1:0-4295 GCA_964622015.1 uncultured Rhizobiaceae bacterium
TATTGGTAATATAAATTCAAGTAATATATGGAATTATAAATGGGATTTAGTATTAGACGGTTCTAAGGTATTATAACATTTTCTATTTTGTCAATAAAAAGATATTTCAGAAATTGATGGGTAAAAATAAACGTAATTTTATAACAAAAATTTACAATTTAAAAACTTGGTGAAAAAATTTAAAGAAGATGTTGACAGTTAAAAAGTGATTTCTTAGCTTGTTACGAATTGTTCTTGATTAACTCGTGTCAATTTAACGCCAAAATGAATCTAAAAACCTACTTCCTAAGTTCAGTTCTAAATTGCAAGCAAAGTCTCTTTGTATTCTCAGCTAATTCTTTGCCTTGCGCCAATTATAGGAGTAATATCTACAATGACTAATAATACTAATTCAAAGTCTAATAGCCTGATCAAAAAGCTTTTAAAAATTACAAAATATCTATCACTGATCTTTCTGTCTATTGCAACAGCAGTTGGGTCGTTTATTTCTTATGTTGCAGCAACAAAAATATTTGTGTGTTTTTGGCTAATTGTTTTGATTGGACCAATTGCAATTCTAATCATTGGAATGACCAACATTAATATGAGTTCAAAATATTATAAGATTGTCAGAAAGTGGCTAAAAATTGTAAAATACCTTATACTGATTTATGTGGCTTGTGCAACAGTTTTTGTACTAATAATTACTGCAATAACCTTTCATTTGGATCATTTTTTTAAAAGTAAAGAAGAAAGATATTTTTATGATCAGCTATCGGAAATATCTAGGGCTAATGTTGACAGGGTAATGCTTAAGGATTTAACTAATTTTGATTGGGAGTATGTTTGCGAGATATCTGCATATGATCAAACCATATCAAAGGAAGATTATGAGGATATAGTTGGATTTGAATTTGACGGAAATGTTCCAGGAAATTATGGAAATTCCGAGGACGAGTCATTACTACTTTTTATAAGCAAAAAGCATAGAGATTCTTTATTGATTAATGCTGATTATTTGATCGAACGCAATAATACTAGAAGATTAGAATTATGTAGCCATAAAACAAATATTATCGTAATTCTTAACAAAAGTCCACATGAATACAGGCAAGGATTTTATAAATTAACTCACAAATTAACCTTAGAAAATATCAATCAACCAGTAAATTAAAAACCATGACAAAACAGTATTATATTTCCAGCTTTATAAAGTTAACAAAAATTGTTACAAATATTTTTTTTCTATTATCAATTCACAGCGCCTTTGCGTCTGAAGAATTACACTTGCAATATAATGATTATACAATCTCAAGAAAAAGCGCCAATGATTTTGAGGATGAAATTAAGATAGTAAAAAGTGGTAAAATTGTCTTTGAAATGACCGATATTGCTCGATATCTATCATTTTTAAATAATGAAAATCCAATCATCGATATTACCGGTAATGGTATTTCTAATCTGGTAATTGAGAGTTATAGCGGAGGTGCGCATTGCTGCTATGATGTGACTGTTTTAGAATTTGGAAAACAATTTCACACCATAGCTAAATTAGAAGGAGGTCACGTACCTATAGAATTTGAAGAAATTGATAAAATCCCAGGCTTAGAAGTGATTATTTATGATAATTATGCTTATCAATGGACATATTTTGCCAGTTCAGCATTTGGTAAAGTGGTGTTGCGCTATCAGGATGGTTCCTATGTGATAGCATATGATTTGATGCAAAGCCCACCGCTATCAAAATCACAATTAAAGGCAGTAATTACAAAAATTAAATCTGATGATTATAGTAATTTTCGTTATGTTGCCAATTTTTTAAATCCAGAAAAATCAAACAAATTCTCTGACAAAAATATAAGTGCCAGCACTAATTACTTTGCTAATGTCATAAGTAAGGTAATCGATCTGATTTATTCAAAAAACTACCCTCAAGCAATGAAAATTATAGACGAAACTTGGCCTGGTAGCACAAAGGAAAAAATGGATTTTAAAAGAGATTTAATTAATGAAATAAAAAACAGACACTATGGTAAAGAGGTAATGCGAATGAATGATTTGGTTATTAAGTAGAATTAAATTAAGATATCAAATGCAAAAAAATAACAGGAAATTGCAATTTTGTAACAAAAATCTACAATTTAAAAAGTTGGTGAAAAAATTTAAAGAAGATGTTGACAGTTAAAAAGTGATTTCTTAGCTTGTTACGAATTGTTCTTGATTAACTCGTGTCAACTTAACGCCAAAATGAATCTAAAAACCTACTTCCTAAATTCAGTTCTAAATTATGACAAACAAGGTCTTTGCGGGCTCTTGGCTAATTCTTTGCCATGGGAAAAATTAAATTTAAATAAATCCAGTGTGTTTTGTAAAGAAACTGTAATTAAGAATTTTATAAATGGCTTAGTGCCAGAAAGTTATAAAATCTTACGATCAAGATATTCAGCTACAAATTCAAATTATAAAATAATTTATTACTTATGTCAGAACTGATTTTAAAGGACAATCTTCAGGGGAGATGATTAAAATTAATAACAAAATGAGTCTCAAGGATTTGAGTCGTAGGGTTGATTTTGTTCTTATTTTGATAACTGGATTGTTGTTTCTTGGCTTCTGTATTTATCAGGATTTTATTCATAATAAAACTTTTATTGGTAGGTATAATGGCTATAAGAGTGTGACGCTTGGTGGTGTGGGTATTTTTATGGTTAGCGGATTTTTTTCTCACGCAAGATGGAAGTTTGTTTATGGTAGTGAAGAACATAGACGTAGGGTTCGTGAAAATATTAGGCCATGCTCAAGAGGTGAGCGTATAAGAAGCGGCATGATATGGGGTACTTTGCCCCTTAGTGCAATTATAATAATCCTAAATTTTATTCTCTTCGTTGCGGCAGTCTTAAATAACCTATATCTTATATCTCTTATTCCGCTGGGTTTATGTATAGCATTTTGTGCAGTTTTTTATTTTTTCTATATATGTAATATTAATTTTTAACCTTTTTAATAACCCATGTCAGAAACTGATTTCAAAGAACAAGCTTTCGAAAAAATAATTAAAAAGCTTTATTTTTTGATTATTTTTAATTGGCATAATCATTATGTTATTAGTTATTTATGAAAATTTCTTTTGCTATAACTATAAATTACCTAGTCAAGACATTACTGGTTTCTTTATCTTCTTTGCTATTCATGATGATCTGCTTGTGGGCCTGGAAAAGATGGAAATTTGTTAATGGTACTGAGGAATATAAGGAAATGGTTCTTGGTTATGCAAATAAAAAGAAGGATAGGGATAGAATGAGGAAGATATATGCAATGTCTGGCGTTACCCCTTGTATTATATTACTGGTAATTCTGATATTTATCGCGCTAATTCGAAATATCTGGTACCATTTTTATGAAGCAACGTTTTTCTGTCTAGCAGCAGAGATGCTTTTTTGTTTTATTCTTTATTTACTAATTCGTAAATAAGTTTTTCACCTCTTTAATTAACCTTTAAATAAAAATTTTTATGACTAATAGTTCAAATATAGCAAACACTCAAAGCCCGAGAGTCACCATTACCTTTGACTTGCAAGGTAATATAATAGACAATGACCAATTGCAATCACTCTCTCCTCAAAATCAAAATAATGCAAGAGAGCTGGTTGGCAACATAATGTCAGCCCAAGGTACAGCAATAGAAACGGCAGTGGAAGGAACTTATCTTCCTAATGCAAGAGTGGTAACAACGCCATTTCTTATGGTCGATGTAGCTTATTCTTATTTTCAATATCGCGATGCACAACGAGCTTCGAACTCTAATCACGCTCAAACTTTTAATGATGAAGGTAGTGCGATAGGTAACTCTATAGCTAATACCGTTACTTCTGGATTGTTAGCGGATCAGGCAGCTAAAGCAATTTTATTCTTTGAATCCGCGCCTTTAAGTGCTGCAGTTGGTGGCGCAATCTTTGTTGGTTGGGCATCTAGTAAATTCTATGATAAATACTTCAAAAACGATGTCATAAGCATATCTGACTACTTCTGGCCTAACCAATCCTCCCCATCCGGCTCTATCCTTTTAACCGAAAACACCCTAAACTACACCCCAATTCCAGGCACTCAAATTGACTATAAGCAAACCGCTATTAATCTTTTAACCGGCATTAATTCTTGCAATAACTCAAATCAAACCTTAATTCCAGGTAATAACCTAAATATTTCTTCAATCAATATTAATAACCCAAATGGCGGAAATGTTAGCTACAAAGTCCATACAGGCAATGCTACCATTTTAACTAACGACACCAATATCATCTCCTGCCACCCAACCT
>CAZUPN010000113.1:0-4280 GCA_964622015.1 uncultured Rhizobiaceae bacterium
GATCCAAATACAAGAGATGTGTTCCATAGAGATTTAGCAGAGTCTAGATTTATATGACTATCATACCATCCTATTGACCTAGAAGGTTGAGGAATTACTATGCCACTTCTCCAGTCCCAATAATTAAGGTTTTCTGTTTGTTTAATTGATATATTATCAAAGTTTTGAATTGTTTGATTTGCTGTTGTATTGCCTTTAATTATAGAGAATAAACTTAAATTAGTTTCTATTAAATTTCCAAAATCCGACCCAACACCGCCCCTAACTTGCACCCCATCATTAACATCATAAACATTAATCAACTTAGCATCCGGCTTAATCTGAGCATAATTTAAATCATAATCAGGTCTATGTGGAGTTCCCAAAAATACTATTGAATCAATATATTTTCCGCCTAAATCAAGATCTAATGCAAGTTTTATTACATTTCCTCCGTGAGAGTGTCCAACAAGAATAATTGGTTCACCAGGCGACAGTTGATAACCTTTTATTGCAGATGCAAGTTGCTGTGCTAATTCTTGTCTCGATGCATCTGTATTGCTAAGAGTATTTGGTAATATTATTACTTTTTGACCAGTTGATGTTTCCATTTCTTTTATAAATTCTGCCTCAGTTTTATTTGGATTAGAGAAAGTTCCTGCTCGATAAAACAATACATTATTCTCTGCCGCATTCCTCCCAATCTGACTCCCCGCAAACACGCTATCACCGTCATCAGGTCCAGCAACCGCCGCACTCGTAAGCGCCCCTGCAAGTTTCGCCGATTCAATGATTTGTGAATTTGTAAAATTAGTATTATCTTTCAATGCTTGACCCGCAACCTCCCCAACCACCCCCGAAGCAGCTCCCGCAGCACAATTATTACCCCCCGCAGCAGCCATCGCGCAACCCAATCCGGCATGAAGAGCTAATTGCGTTGGTTTTGCAATTTGTGTAATCTCTTCACCAAAATAACTAAGCCTTGTGCCATCATCATTTAAAACATAACCCTCTAAGTCAGTTGCGCCGTGCGCTAATCTTCCAATCTCATTAGCCCCAACTTGTCCAACGGCATTAATAACCAAATTCGTAAGTTGACTTCTAAATGCCTCACTAAAACTATCTCCATTAACCGCACTTTGCACCGCAGTGCTTGAAACTGTTTGAATTGCAGAATCTTTCAAAGCTGTTAAAAATCTTGAGGTGAGGGTAGTAGAATTTCCAACAGAAGATAGTGTTGAAGTTGGAATACCTGCAGTTACACCACTTGGATTAAATGACAAATTTGTTAAACTAGGATCAATATTAGGAATTGTTGTTACATTATTCGCATTACTAACTCCATTTGCTGTATTTCCTGAATTTGACAAACTATCAATTCCTTGTGTAATGCCAAATGTTAAAGCTGCGGTACCCATAGATATAGCGATATTTTTTAACGATTCTTTGCTGGTTGTGTCTTTTGCTGTTTGCTTTCCAATATCTTTAGCTTGCTTGAAAAAATCGCCATCTGCATTCATAGAAGTGTTGGCTGCAGAAAGTGCTGCGGTTGAAGCGGCAGTTGATGCACCTGCAACCATAACAGCTCCACCAAGGGTAAGGGGAGCCGCGGTGCCAAATGATGCAACCGTTGCAACAACAGCCCCAACCGCAACAACAGCCGTTCCCGCATCAGTTAAACCTCTTACATTACTATGTGAATATAAATGAACTTCTTCCATCGGATTAGATAAAATAATATCGCCATGATTATTGTTTAAATAATCTAAATATGCAAGATTGTTTGCAGAATTTTGGTTCTGATTTGTAGCATTATAATCACTTTGATTATAAGAAGTTGTGATTTTATTTAGAGCATCAATATTAAAATTATTATCTTTCGCACTAATTTGCATATTAATAATTTCAGAATTAACCCTTGTTTCATTTGCATTGCTAAACATTAAAGTTCGAGTGTTTTTAAGCTCGCTAGAAGTGATGCTAGTTTCTTGATCTGCTAGAATATATAAATTATTGCCAGCTTCAATATTAATGGCTCCTTCAATTGCATCATCAGTTTTATCTGCAGTTTTATCGCTAACTCCAGCATTAATAATTGAAGCCTGCAACACTATATTTTCATTAGCTTTAACATCTAAATTATTACCAATATTTAAATTTGAACTTGCAATATTAGTTATTTGCGTTGTTTCGAAAGTTTTTTGTTTGATGTTGTATAAAGAATTGTCTTTAAGTTCATCTTTTTTGTCTTTGAGAGATTTTGCATTAATTTGATTGGGAAGAAAATTTGGCATACCTTGGTTGAATTTATTTAAACGATAACTTTCCCTTATCGTCATTATCTTCAATATAAAAAATTTAATTTTCGGATAAATATAATCTTTATGTGGTTTAATTCGGTTTTAGCATCGGTCATGTTTTTTTTATCATACTAAACCATCCAACCCATACAAGATCGCTAAAAATTAAAGAACAAATAAGCGTTGTAAACAAATTTTCAATTTTCCATTGATTGAATTCAATTAAATCAAAAGATACTATTATAACGGAAAAAATAACTCCAATAAAATAAACTTTTGTTAATTTAATTATATCATACTTTAGAATCTTATTATTTAAAAATTTATTTGATGCATAGACAGAAAAGACAAAAAATATTACAGGAATTAGCATAACATAAATAAATACTGTAGATTCTATAATAATGCTGACTTCATTTGATGTAAAAATTTTACTAAGTAGGATTATTTTAACAAAATAAATAGGAATTATTAACCAACTATATAAAACGCTAAAATACAATATCAGAAAATTTATACCTGAGCCATGAACACCTCGCATGACATATATAAAAATAATTGGTATAAATAAAAATAATATTTGAGGTATAATAATTTTAATTTTCATATTTATATAATACTTTTGCTTTAGTTTCGGGTTGGTTTATAATTGGAGATCTATTAAAATTCATATAAGATCTCTGGGTGTTAATTGATAGATCATTTGGATTTCTTCCTGTATGAATTAAAAATTTCTGCATTTCAATAAAACTACCTTTTGCCATTTTATCTGCCAATTCTGGCCTTACGAATGTCCAATCAGTATAAGCTCCAAAGTCACCCAATGCATCACTTTTTAGTTGCTCATTGACAGGAAGTTTTATAATTATATTATTTGTATCAACGCCAGTAATAATTGAAGTAATATTGCTAAAAATACTATTATGATTTGGAATAGACAAACTTGCAATATTGTCTATAATATTTGCGGCGCTAATATCTTGCATTGATATTCTAGTATTGAACCAAGAGGCTGGATGAGAATCTACATGACCAAAAGTTGAATCATAAGGAATGCCATCTTTCTGATGAGAATAGGTATCTTTATACGCGTGCAAATAAATTCCAAATAACTTCAAATCACCAGATTCATAAGCTTCTACTCTAAGCCTTTCTAACTGCTCTGGAGAAACAAAGTGATAATTTTTTCTAGCACTTTCTAATCCTAAAGGCTGTGTATTCCACCTAGTATCAACCCTATAATCACCCATTGCCACTTGTCTTGCTTCCTCATGAGTAAACCCCGCATTTTCGGCCAAATATTGCGTTAAATATTTATGCACATCTTTCTGATAAGGATTTACATCATTTGCATTGATTCCATTTGCATAGGTGTTGTAACTTATTGTTATTTGAGGAATACTTAAAGATAAATTGGTATTATCATATTGAAAACTATCCCAAATTCTCTCAACATGTTTTTGCGTATTATCTGCTATATATTCGCTTTGTCCTCCAATTCCATGTCCAATAGCTTCATGCCCAATTACTGCTGCTAATTCTTTATCTGACATTTCATTAATTTGTGATGCATTAAGTGCTATTATATTTTCTTTCTCATCATAAAATGCAGTATAATTTCTTGCATCAGAATTCTCATTTAAAGAATTTCCATCATAAGAGATTATTTTATTTTTATCTCCTGCTAATTGGTTAGCTGTGATATATGTATTTAAGAATATTCTTGTGGTTGCTACTGTATTCGCTGCCAATATATCTATAAATTTATCAACTTTATTTACTTGATTGCTTTTGAGTAAAGCAATGCCATCTTGAAATGGAGCTTGAACTAAAAATCTGGAATAATTTAACTCTCGTTTAATTTGATTTCTCCCTTCCTCACTAAACAACCTATGATCAATTGTAAGTGATCCTTCAAAATCCCCGTTAACCATTGTATTAGTTTCAGAGGTGAGGGTAGAGTTTAAACCTCCAATTGTTGCATAAACGGTGCGACTTGAT
>CAZUPN010000114.1:0-4254 GCA_964622015.1 uncultured Rhizobiaceae bacterium
TGCTCTAAAGCTTGGTCGTATTGGCCTTGGTTGTCATATACGGAGGCAATGTTGTGTATTGCAAGTGCGGTTTTTTCATGTTCACTACCTAGGTTTTTTAGGTATATTTCATGCGCTTTGTTAAGATAGCTAAGGGATTGGTCGTAATTGGCAAATTTGTTTTCCAGTATTCCAATTAGAATGTGGCAATCAGCAATGTCTTCTAGTTGGTAGTTGGTGGTTAGCTCTGGTTTGGTGGTTAGTTGTTGTTTATCTGTCGCTGTTTGTTGTTTGATGGCCTCTTCTATTGCTTTTAGTCTCAATTGGAGGATTTCTAGATTTTCTAGGTAATCGCCATTATTGTCTAAGTAGTATTTGTAGCTATCGTATGGTTTGTCAACTTCTGATTGTATTTGGTCAATTAGCTCTACTGCTTTTTGATATTGCTTGGTCTTGATTGCTAGTTTGATTATGCCAATGACGTGGATTAGTTCTTGGTCGATTTCTGGCCATGCTTCTTGGGTGGTTGATGATTGCCTTAGGTAATTTTCATAGTTATTGATCATGGCGGTTTTAATAGTTGCTGGTAAGTCTAGTTTATCTTGGATGTAGCGATATACTAGAGTGTGAACTACTACGAATTTGTCTTGGCCTTCGGCTTTGATTAGCCCTAATTGTTGCAGGTTTCTTAATACCCCATCGGCTAGCAGGTTATCAGTTAAATCTGGATAGAGGTCGGTTAGGATCGATTTTAGGCGATTATAAGATAGGGCAGAATATGCGCCATTACCTAGGATTAGAAGAGCATCTTTGCTGATTTGGGCTTCGGTCTTATCTTTTATGTTGTCTAATTGGGTGATGTTATTGTGGATTAGATATTCTACTCCTTGGTGGTGGTCAGATGATTTTACTTTGGATTTGTCTTTATTTAATAATGCAAATGGGCTTTTTGCCAGTTCGGTAATGAAGGTGGTTAGGGGGATGTTGGTGCGGCTTAGATAGGAGCCAGCTAATTCAATTGCCAGGGGTAGGCCGCCTAGATAGGATAGTATTTGGTTGATTTCTGAATTGGCTTGGTTGGTTTGGGGGGTATTGTTGTCTTGATTATTTCGATTATTTTGGTTGATTAATTGTTGGTAGGTGGTCGATAAAGGGCGGTAATTGGCTAGGTATTTTAATAGTAACTCTCTTTGTTCGGCTTGGTTTAGTTCATTTAGGACTCTTGCTCTTTCTTGGTCCTTAATATCATCATGGACTCTGGTAGTCATGATTACTGAGGATTTACTTTGTTCAATTGGGTCTAATATGTCATCTAGATTGTGGGTTTCTTGTTTTTGGATTCTGGCATCTTCGGCGCCATCGATTAATAGCAATACTCTTTTGGTGGTGATTAGTCTTTGATAGCTTTGATAGAGTTTTTTGCAATCATTGGTTGGATCTAGGGTTAATACTATATCACTGATGGCTCTTAGGACGGTAATACCGCTGTTGAATTCAACCAGGATTACGCCGTCGGGGAAAAGTTTGAAGAGGTCGTTTTCCATGGTTCTTAGAGTGTGCCTTACTAAGGCTGATTTGCCAATTCCTCCGGGGCCAATTAGAGTGGTGATGTGGCCTGGAGTTAGAGAGTGAAGGATGAAATCTTGTTCGTCTTCGCGGCCAACATAGAATTTATCTTTGCTGAAGGGGAGAAGATTGGCGGTACCTGTGGTGGTTTGTTTGGTTAGTTGGTTGATTTGGGTGATTAGGGAGGTGAAGTCGCTGGTAGCTCTTTTGGATAGGATTTCTGAGGTTTGCATTCCCATAGTGTCTAAGAAGATTTCTACTCTTTTGGTAATTTGGAGGGCTAGCTCAGCTTCTTTGGTGTTGCCTTGAGCTTGGTAGTCAAGGTGTTTTGTTTTCCAGTGGTCGGTAGTTTCGCCTTTTTTGCTTTGATAGGCGCTAAATAGGCTGCTAGTTAGGGGAATGATTATTGCTTTGCTTTTGGAGAGTTCGGGGTTTCTAAAAGTTAGGCGCATTTCATTCATGCAGTTGCGGCTTTTTAAATATCCTTCATCTACTAGCATGATTACCTGATCTAAGGCGGGGTGATTGATTAATTTCATATATTCATCGATTCGGTCTCCTGGTCCAAAGCTATCGCGGTCTCTTAGAGGGAGGATGCCTTGTTTTTCTAGAGCGCTGCATAATTGGTCGATTTGGGGGTCGTTTTCTTCGCTCCAGCGGTAGGAGATAAAGACTGCTTTTTGATTGGTGGCTTGAGATGCTTCTAGAAGAGATAGGGTTTGGTCCAGAGTTCTGGCACCGCCTATTAGGCCTCGGGTTAGATAGTATTGGGATTTGGTGGAAGATAGTTGAGTTTGGCTGTGGTCAATTCTTGTTAGGTGATAGCCTTGTTTGGTGATTAGATTGGTTAATAGAGAGTTGGTTTGTGCTTGGTTGGAATTGTTAGTGTCAATTCTTTCTATTTTGAAATCACCAGCGTAATTTGGTAGAAGTTGGTCTTGAGATAGGTAAAAGAGAGCTTTGGTTAGCTCTTGGGTGGTTAGTTCTTTTTGGGGAGTCGAGGCTTGTGGTAGTTCTGAGGGTAGCTCTGAGTTATGGCCTAAGAATAACTCAGGAGACGATGTGGTGGTGTTGTGTATGTTAGATTGATCGAAAGTTTTCATAGTTTGCTTATGTTTAAATTATTTAGTTTTTTAAATTTATGACTAAATTTATGACTAAATTTAGATGTCAGTATTTTGTTTTGCCTATATTTTAGTTTTTTGAATATCTTGTTTTAGTTTTTGCTAGTGTGGCTGATGATTTCAATTGTTGGTTTTAGAATTGTCAAGGCAAGAATTGTTTTTATTTTGATTAAATGGTTTATTTGTGTCTTAATGGAAAACAGTGTTTAAGTTTTTGGATTTTGGCTTTTTGTGGTTTTATTTTGATAAAGCTTGTATAAACTGGGGCGGAAGAGGAGTTATTAGCAATTTTGCTTTTGCTTTAAAAGTCAAAAACTAGCAATGCTGTAATCGGTTACTATTTAAAACTTTGATCATTTTTTAATTGCGTGTGGCGCTAATTTGTCTTTAAGTGGTAAAATGAAATATGTAATCGCCATATAAAAGTTCTCAAAATATCTCACCTACCTAGGCAGTTGGAAATTCTCGAAATCGGAGGTTAAGCTGAAATAGCCCCGCAACCCTTGTAAATACTGGCTCCGCAAAAACGGAGAAAAGTTCGCAAAGTGGTTCCCATCCACCGCCAATCTGCACTACGCGCGCTGTCCTAGCCCCCAAATCTGACCCCACTTCAAAAAAGACATTTCCAGTTTAATAATGATTTATCAAAATCATTATTAACCTTATTAATTTTCTTTTTTTAAGTAACCTAATTGAGGGTAAAATATATGTTTAAAAAATACTCTGAGAGCCAAATTCTGTCGATATTAAAAGAATACCAAACTGGCACCATAAACTCTTTAGAGCTATGCAGAAAGCATGGCATATCTAGGAGTGCTTTATATAAATGGAAGAACCAATATCACGATATGAGTTTATCTGATATTTCAAAGCTAAAAATATTAGCTGAAGAGAATAGAAAGCTAAAAGAGTTATGTGCTAATTTAAGCCTAGATAACCATATTCTGAAGGAGAGTTTGCAAAAAAAGCTCTAACGGCCTTGCAAAGAAAAGAGCTATCTTGTAAAGCCATAAAACAATATAAGATTTCTAATAGGAGAGCTAGTAATATTTTTAATATCTCAAGAAAAAGAACTGGTGCCTTGCGCACTAGTTCTTTAACTGAAGCAGAAGAAAATATTAAAAAACTAGCCTTAAAATATCCAGATTATGGTTATAGGATGATTGCTTCTAAATTAAGGTTAGAAGGTTTTATTTATAATCATAAGAAGGTTTATAGAATCTATAAGAAATTAGGGTTAAATTTAAAATATAACAAAAAGAGTAAAAAGATTCCTGCTAGAAAAAAGATATTAGAATTAGCGGATAATTTAAATCAAATATGGTCACTTGATTTTATGAGTAGCAGTGTAAAGAACAAGAAATTTAGGACCATTAATATTATTGATGAGTTTAACAGAGAAGGTTTAGATATTAGGATTGATTACTCCTTATCAGCCAATAAAGTAATTAATATTTTAGAAGAGATAATCAATCAGCAAAAAAGGAAGCCAATTGCTTTTAGGATTGATAATGGTACCGAGTTTACCTCTAATCAATTTACCAGATGGGCAAATGATAACAATATAATCTTGTTTTACATACAG
>CAZUPN010000115.1:0-4232 GCA_964622015.1 uncultured Rhizobiaceae bacterium
CTGAGGTTAAATTTAGCCTAAATAGAAATTTGACACGGAATTATGGACACTCCCGTTAATTTATCCACATGAGATTCTGGTACAGCATTCTCTTGTGTTGTGGCCTTTAATTTATTGAGTGTTTCGACTGATACGCTTCGTAGCTGCATTCTTTGCTGCAAAGCTACAAGTTTATTGGCAGTACTATCTAATTCAGTGTTTAAAACATCTGTTAATGTTAAGGTTTTTGCAACAGTTTCTTGATTATTAACGTTGTCATTAACATTAACACTTAATGACCTAGATTCAAGGGCATCTGATATATTTTCGATATGAGATGCTCCTACTGGAAATATTATATTATGGTTAGGGTGACTATTTGAGATGGCAACTAGCATTTCTATCATATGATCTTCCCTTTCTTCATTATAGCCTTTTGGATCATAACCTTCTTGATCAGGTCTTTTTTGCGCTGATATTTTTGCTTTATCTATTCCAATTACCTTAATGCCTTTTTCTTCTGCAGCTTTATATAGGAGCGCATCTTGGTAGATTAGGGAGTTTCTAACATTGTCAGGAATTAAAATAATTGGAGGTAGTTCATCTAGTTTTTCTTGATTTAACTTTTCTTCTTTTTTGATTAATTCTGCTAGTAGGATTACATCTGGCATTCCCAGGTTTTTTCCTTCTTGTTTACGTTCCAAGGCGATTATGATGTTGTTTGTTTTGCCTTCTTCTGGGGTTGGAAGGGAGTCAATATGAGCTAATAGATTTTTTATATGATTTGGGTGATCGATTTTGTGATCAGATTCTGAAAAGAGGTGGATCTTAGGTTTGGTGGATGATCTTTGTTGTTCTGTTTTATTATTGGGGCTTAATAATATGTCGTTTGAGTCTTGTGTGGATTTTTCTTCAGAAAGTGTGATGGTTTCTGTTAATTCTTCTAGCTGTAACTTTTCTTGAGAATCCAGAGATTGATAGTGATGTTCGAGGATTTGTTTTAGGTTTGGTTTGGAGGTTTTAGTGGTTTTTTGGAGGTCTGATTTGGTTTCGAGGCGGAGGTGTGAGGGGGAAGTTATTTCTGATAGCTCCCTTTTTACAGCTAAATTATAGTGATTTTCCCCTTGCTTTGATTCATTGGCTGATTCATGTATCAATTCAAGCATAACTGGCCATTCATCATAATCTTGTCCTGGAGGTATTTTTATTTGGGTTCCAGCTTGATGGATAATAATTCTTTTCTTTAATAATGTGGCGATAGCCATAATTTCTGGAGTACCTCCCCAGGTTGTTGGTTTGGACATTTTATCTATGTAGCTACCAATATCTTGTTCACTAATTTCATCAATCGATCTCCTTTCCTCATCGCTAATAGTTGATTTAATACTTTGTATAGTCTCTAGTGATTTTTTGTTGAACTCTTCAATGACTTTTTTTCGTAACTTTACATGATCAGAAAAATGATCCATTAGTTCTGGTGACAATTCTAAATTCTTACACCCCTCAACAATTGCTCGAAATAAGCAATTACCATCACCTTTGATTCTTATAATAGCACCTTCTGCTCCATTTGATAATGTAATTTGATCTTGATCAGATTCTAAGTTGCTATCATGAGGGTTGTGCTTTTGTTTTTTTGCTGTATGTGTGTCTGGTGTTAAATGGGAGATTTCTGTAGCCTCTATTCCTAATATTTGCGATAAATCCACCTTTTTGGCACTTCTACCTTTAATAGTGCTATCGATGAGACTTCTGATTACATCTCCATTGGTTTCTACTTGCTGCTTAAGAAAAGAAATTCGTTCTGTTAAATCGGATGTTTGTTTTTTCAAAATATCATAATAGGCCTCAGAAAAATTACCAACTATAGCATCAAGAGTGCCCTCTGTTTCTATACCGAGAGTTTTCTTAAACTCTTCTTGGTATTTCTGAAAGAAGAGGTTTATTTTTTGGCTATATGAGATAGAATCTTCAATTTCGGTCTTTAATTGTGATGTTTTGTTTAGAGTATCTATTAAGTCTTGATTCAAAGATCTAACGGCTTGTTCTCTGTCTTTTTTTTAAGACTATTTCTTGCCACGTAAAAATTAGACGATCTATTGTTAGCAGCAGTACCGAATGTTTTATGAATATTCCCAGCTATCGTACTAACCGTGGGAAATCTAATACTATTTTTAAGGGCGTTCTCAATATCCCCGACTTCTTTTTGATAATATAATCCCATTAGATTTGGAATTATTTCACGAATAAAATTATGATTGAAGATTCTGTCTATTGAGGCTTTGTCTGTAGCTTTCCCTATTTTTGATTCCAAATTATCAGCATAAGTTGCTATTTGTTTGTCAAAAAGATTTGAAATATCTTGTGCCATTTTTATTACTTTAGACTTATAGTCATCTAAATCAGCATCGTTGTACTTTATACACGAGAGTAATTCATTTGAAAAATTATCAAGAATATAAGATAACCTTCCAGTATTAAAATCAATTTTATGTTCTAACTCATGTATTATTGCAGAGATTTTTTCTAATTCTGGCTGTTCAATCAAACGAAGATTCTGCACTCTTAGCGCATTAAGTTTTAGATTCAATGATAAATCTTCTGGGTTATAAGCAGCTTCTAAGCTGCTGCCATCATAGGTTCCAAAATTTATAGCATTTTCACTAAATTTATGTAACATCTTTTGTATCAAGGGATCCTTAGCATATTCAATGAACTTATTTTTATTATCCTCAAGAAAAGAACCTATGGTTTTATCTTTAATGGCAGAAAAGGAATTTTTAACGATTGCGTTTTCACTCAGATTGGCTTGTATAAGAGAAGCAAGATATATGCCAAAATTATCCCCACCAGATCTGAGAATTTCATTAAGTTTTTTTTGGTAAGCTTTGATAAATTCCGCATATTTGCTAGCCTCATCTTCAGCTACTATTTCACTCTTATATTGATTAAATTGAACCTCTAGATCATCCAATAATTCTTTTATCGTCTTTTGTTTAATGGAATCAGTAATAACATTAAAACTTTTTTCTAATTTTTCTTGCCAAGTCATAACTGAATGTAGTAGATTAATTCTGAGTAGATCATTTAAGGCATAGATCTAAAATAACAGTTTATTTTTCTATCAAAAATATGAAAGAAGAGCTTTTCAATAAAATAAAGGAGTCATGTGAATTTTTGTATCACAACCACCCAGAAATTTTACAGCAACTTCACCAACGTGGGGAAATAGTACCTCTATCGACCATACTAATTATACATGGATCAAAAGTATTTGGCAATATTTTACTTAAAGACAAACTTAACCTTATCTATGACTTATTATCTATAAAGGGTGCAGAAATACCATTAGAAATAAGAAATAATACTGATAAAGCAATAGAGCTACAAAAGGAACTTATTGAGAGAATATCGTATTTTATAAAAAATGCAGATGAAATCTTTAAAGAGCAAGATTTAGAAACTGTGGACGAAGATTATTTTATTAAAACAGCATCAGAATTTCAAGAAATGATACAAGCTTCCTGCGAAGTAATAAGGGACAAAAATGAAGCAATATTAAGATTTATGATTGTTCCCGGGAAGAATAACGTTCGTAGTTTATTAGATATTTTAAAAAAATTTAATATAACAGATGATATTGATTTGAACAATGCTGTAATGGAGCTGTATAATTTGATGTCAGTAAAATCTGATAAAATTGATATAGAAATTATGAGTAGCGCTACTAAGGCAAAAAAATTTCAAGAAGAGATAATAAGTGAGGTATGTCGAATTACAACCTTGGTTCTTGAGTCATCAATAGAAAATGAACAAATAGCTCCTCAAAATAAAAGAAGTATTGATCAAACATTGTTACAAGCTACAGATCAGGATCAAGCAAAAGAAGAAGAGTCCGAGAGTCCAGAAAAAAAAGTAAGAAGAGAATCTCTTGAATCTAGCAGTTCTACAGTTACAAATTCTCCTCCACAAAAAAGGAACCAAGAATTTATGGACCTTTTTAATTGCTCAGAGAGTGATCTTAGCAAACCTTTGTCTCAATCCCCAGAATTGATGGATAGAATACTGCAGAGGATAAAGGCCTTGCAACCAAAGAGAAGCCCAAGTCCAAGTCAAGGTCAAAGTGGTCAGCATCAAGGGCGGCAAATATCAATAAATCCAATCTGATGTTCTAGGGAAAAGTTGACATAATACTGATTCCGTAGCGTTACAAATCCCCAGCATTCAGAACAAAAATTTGTGGTAAATAAATA
>CAZUPN010000116.1:0-4228 GCA_964622015.1 uncultured Rhizobiaceae bacterium
CCTCGAGAGTGACGGATTTTGAGACATCGTCACTCTCGAGGAGCATAAACGACGTAGCAAACCAGTTTAATATTCGACTAATCTTGGATCATCTTCTAACCAGCCTGATTGGGAATATTTTTTCTATAGCCATCAATCATTGTTTTTTGCGCTTTAAATCTTATCAATTCCTTGCCGCCAAGTTTAATTCCTGGAGTAGATTTAACTTTTGACGGATTAATTTGAGAATTTTTATAAAGTAATTCAAAATGCAAATGCGCTCCTTTGGCAAGGCCGGTTTGGCCGATATAAGCAATAATATCGCCTTGCTTTACCTTTGATCCTTTATGAAATTTGCTTGAAAATTTGCTGGCATGGGCATAAGCGGTTTGATAATCAGGATTATGTTTAATTCTAACATAATTACCATAGCCGCCATTTGGGCCCATAAATACTATGGTGCCGGCCCCGGCGGCAAGTATTGGAGTGCCAATTGGGGCAGCAAAATCTACTCCCTTATGCATTCTGGTATAGCCAAGTATCGGGTGATTTCTCATGCCAAATTTTGAGGAGATTCGAGCACCATTGACTGGTGTTCTTAATAATGATTTTTTGGTACTATTACCGCTACCGTCAAAATATTGATTTTCACCATTAATTTTATGTAAATAAATATCGATATTTCTTTGGCCAAGCTGTAAAGAGGAAAATAATACATCACCATCTTTAACTTTTTTGCCTTCTTTGGTGTAAAAGCTTTCAACTAACATTTCAAATTTATCGCCTTCTTTAATATCGCGTTGAAAATCGACATCATAAGCATATAAGTTAATCATATTCATCATTGTGGTTTCTGAGATGCCAGCATTGGTGCCATCAACAAAAAGACTGTTGCTGATGGTGGTTGAATATTTCATGATATGCTTGATTAATTCATGCTTAATGATTTTAGCATGATATTGATTTTGATCATCTCTTTGAATATTAATTTCTGCTTCTGGTGATTTAGAAATAATTATTTGGTTAACAATAATTTGGCGAGCAATATCAGCCTCATTTGTGTCATTTTTGCTACCATCATAGCTAATATTTACCATATATTTGATTGTAATAGTATCGCCATCATTGATTAATCTCGGGCTATAGATTTTTTTCATCTCTTCTAATATTGCAAATGCATCTTGCTCACTAATGCCATTATTAATTAGAATTTTTAAGATGGCGTCACCACTTTTGACCTGATAATTAATGGTTTGTTGTTGTTTAAGATCAATTGTCTGATTACCGAGATTAATTTTAATTGGCTCTAAATTATTTCTAGCGGCTAATTCCTTTTGATCTTGAATAAAATTCTGCACATAACTAGCGCCTTTAAATAATAAGAAGCTAACAATTATTGAAATTGCAATTGGCTTAAATAAGCGATGTTCCAGGGTTTTATCAATAATATCAAGCAAAGATCTTAAATTGAGCCCTTTTATCTTTTTTAGCAAATTATTCATTTTTGGTCAGAGATTATATTTTAGAAAATGGATTACTTGCAAATTTGTATAACTTTGTTTAGATTACGAGAAAGAATATTGCAACTTTGCATCAAAACGAAATTAATATTTAAAATATCAATTTAAAAGACTATGCCGGTAAAAAAAATAAAAAACAAAATACAAAAAAATATTAAGAAAGATAATTTAAAAATAAATAAAAAAATTACTAAAATTGTCACATCGAAGTTGCAATCAAAAAAAAGCAAGCCGGTTAAAAAGGATGCGGTAAAAAAACCTTCTAAAAATATGGCAAATAAAAAGCCAAAAAAAGATGCGAAGAAAATTGTTAAAAAAAATACAATCAAGCCAGCAGTAAAACCAGTTAAAGTTAAAGATAAGGATAAAATATCCAAGCCGGTTAAAGATAAAGCAATTATCAGCCGCTCAAATAATAATGTTAAATCGGTAAGTGGCAAATCTGAAAAAGTCAGCTTCAAAGCCGGTGATTACGCAGTTTATCCGCCTCATGGGGTTGGAAAAATTACCGCAATTGATAAAACAATTATTGCCGGTCAAGAGTTTAAATGCTATTTAATGCATTTTGAAAGAGAGAAATTAATCATTAAAATTCCGGTTAATCAAGCCGATAAATCTGGCCTTAGAAGCTTGGCAACTAAAAGCCAGATTGATAAAGTATTTTCAATACTTAGAAGTGGGGTTAAAAAATTAAAAGGCATGTGGAGCAGAAGAGCTCAGGAATATGAAACTAAAATTAATTCTGGTGATATTATTTTATTGGCTGAAGTTTTAAGAGACTTAGCCCGTGATATTGAAGATGGTGAAAGATCTTACAGTGAAAGAATTATCTATGAAACTGCAATCTATCGATTAGCGATGGAATATTCAGTTGTGTATATGGTAGATTTTGAAGATGCTAAACAAAAAGTGGTTGCAACTGCTAAAGATAAAATCGGTTCTTTTGACCAAAAAGATAAGGAATTTGATGAATTTAAAATCATCGATGAAGATCCTGATTTATTAGAAGAGCTAGAGCATGATGAGGAAGAAGAAATTGATGATTTGGAAGAAGATGACGATGATATTGAATATGAAGAAGATGACGATGATGACGATTCGCCTAAAACCAGAAAATCCGGTAAGTGATCTGACTATGGAAAATGCTGAAGTTCTAAAGTTAGTTGCGGTTAAAAAGCATTTCGTATCAAGTTCAAAGCCAGTTGAAATCTTAAAAAATATTAATTTATCGGTTAAGAAATCAGAATTTATATCTTTAATTGGCCCTTCTGGTTCCGGCAAAACTACTTTAATTCAAATTGCCGGACTGCTTGACAATCCAAGCTCAGGCGCGGTTTTTGTCAATCAAACTGACATTAGCAACGCTAGTGATCATCAAAGAACCGAGTTAAGAAAAAATCACATCGGTTTTGTTTTTCAATTTCATCATTTATTGCCAGAATTTTCAGCACTTGAAAATGTTGCTCTGCCACTTTTAATCAAAGGCGTTAATAAAGAATTAGCATTAGCAGAAGCCGCAGAAATTCTAGCAAAAATTGACTTAAAAGATAAATTAAATTACCGCCCCTCAGAACTCTCCGGCGGCCAGCAACAGCGCGTTGCAATTGCTCGCGCAGTGATTACCAAACCATCACTTATTTTAGCCGATGAGCCAACCGGCAATCTCGACTCCACAATGTCATTAATAATTTTTGAATTACTAAAAGATCTCACCAAAAATCTCAATCTCGCCTGTTTGCTCGTTACTCATAATCTAGAATTAGCCAAAAAAACCGATTGCTCGATGATAATTAGAGATGGAGAAATAAAAATTATTTAAGAACTCTTCCCCTTCTCCTAAGAAGGGGAGAGGGGGAGTGAAAAACCGAGTTAAATGCCAACTGATTACTATCGTTAAATTAATCTTGAAAAATAATCATCAAGCTACTATATTAGAAGCGGTTGATACTTGGTTATCTTTACCTTTTTTAATAACAATCTCTAATGAGGGAAATTATGTCAGATTTTATCAGAACTAATAATAGCAGTTCTTTCGTGTCAAGAAGTGGTTCGGTAGCTTATGATACCGGGCTTAGGGAATATATGGGCAGTGTTTATAATTTTATGGCCATTGCCCTTGCAATATCAGGGTTGGTTGCCTATTTTATATCACAATCTCCAGAAATTATGAGAGCAATTTTTGGTACTCCGCTTTCTTGGTTATTTATGCTAGCTCCACTTGGATTTGTAATTTTCTTCGGTGCTAAAATCAATTCGATTTCTGCCGCTGCCGCCAAAAATTATCTCTGGATCTATGCTGGTCTGATGGGGGTCTCGCTATCTGGAATATTTATGATTTATACCGGGGCCAGTATTGCCAGGGTATTTTTCATTACCGCCTCAGTATTTGGCGCAATGAGTCTTTATGGCTATACTACTAAAAAAGATCTAACCGGCCTTGGATCTTTCATGATTATGGGTTTAATCGGATTGTTGATTGCATCTTTGTTTAATACTTTCTTGCAAAGTTCAGCATTACACTTCGCAACTTCAATTCTTGGTATGATCATCTTTATTGGTCTTACCGCTTATGATTCACAAAGAATCAAACAAATGTATTATCATGCTTCTGGAAATGTTGATGCAATTTCTAGAATGGCGGTAATGGGTGCTCTAAGCCTTTACATGGACTTCATAAACTTGTTTATGACCATGTTGAACTTCTTTGGCGACAGAAGAAATTAGAGATT
>CAZUPN010000117.1:0-3691 GCA_964622015.1 uncultured Rhizobiaceae bacterium
GTCAGCTTATTTTAATCTAGCTTTTAAATTGACACGGAATGTTGGACGTTCTCATCATAACAATTAAACCAATTATCAAAATAAACTCTAACAAAACAAACGAATGAATCGAGTTGTACTTATACATTTTTTCTCTTAAAAAAAACTAGTTATAAATTTCCCTTCTATGTCCTACCCCAACCACTAAAACAATCAATTCATCATCTAATATCTGACACACTAACCTGTAATCACCAACCCGATATTTCCACAACCCCTTCTTGTTGCCAAGTAGTGATTCTTTAAGAATATGAGGATTATTTTTAACCCTATTTTCTAAAAAATTATAAATTCTATTTTGAAGATTTTTCTCCAACTTAGAAAATTCTTTCTTAGCCGAATCTTTAAATTTTATCTGATAAACCATATTCTTTTGCCATGTCTTTTAAATCATGAATTGGCTCATCTTTTTCAAGAATTGCAATTGCTTTTTTATAAAGGTATAAATCTTCCAGATAATTATCGAGCGCCTTTTTTAAAAAATAGCTTTTACTTCTTTCGTTCTCATTAGCCAATTCTTCCAATTTGTTATATGCTTCTTTTCCTAAAGAAACGGTAACGACCCTATTTTTTGATTCCTGGGTAGAATGTGTGATATTATTCATAATTCAAAGATAAAACATATTTAAAAGTTATTCACTTGTAATGAGTCTAATATTAATAATATAAAAATCAAGACTTATTATAATATTTATTATTAGTATAATAATGTTGATAAATAATAAAAATAATATTATTACTACCTTGCATAACAATAATTTTTAATAAATATTATATTAACATCTCATAAACGAACCTTTATAAGATGTCAATAGCGGCCAGATTGAGGCTAAAAAATCAAAAAATAGACAAAATAAAAGGCAAAGAAAAAATTATTTAGAAAACAAAAAAGACAAGAATAAAGATATGCAAAAATTTATTGGCTATATTCGAGTATCGACTGAAAAACAAAATCATGGTTTAGATGCTCAATTGCATAGCATAAATAATTTTATTAAAAATAAAGGGGAGTTGCTTGCTTATTACCAAGATAAGGCAAGTGGGAAATTAGATATACGTTCTGGACTAAATGATGCTCTTGAGCATTGTAAAAAAGAGGGCGCTATATTATTAATTGCTAAGCTCGATCGACTTTCAAGAAATGTGGTCTTTTTATTTCAAATTAAAAACTCCGGTGTTGATATTGCTTGTTGTAATCTCCCAGAACTAAATACTTTAACTCTTGGAATCTTTGCAACCATGGCTCAACATGAAAGAGAATTAATAAGCAAAAGAACTAAAGAAGGTATGGCTGCCGCTAAGAATAAAGGTAAAAAGATTGGCAGAAAAAAGGGATACATTAGAAATCAATCAATTACCGAGAAAATTAATATTGCCAAGAAAATCAAAAGCTTAATGATTAATCAAAAAGCCACAAAGGCAGCACTTCATTTTAAAAATAAAGGTCTATCTAATTATGCTATTGCTAACGAATTAAATCAGCTTGGGTTTGTTGCTCCTAGGGGAGGACAACTTGAATCTACTCAGGTTAGAAGAATTTTAAATATTTATGCAATATGACTTAAATTGTGTGATGCCAAACATCCTTACAATAAAGCTGTCAAATTAAAGGTTCTGTCTGAGCGTAATTTACATGTATTTTTTTATTAATGGTATTATGTCTTTATTTGACTCGATGCTGTTGGGACCTCTGTTAAATGATGCGTTGGGATGGGCATTATCCTTTTTGTTAATGACTATATCAATATAGTCCTCTTTGTCATTATAATTATTATAGAAAATATCTTTTGTTCCAAATATTTTATTAAGCGATTTTTTTCCACAAACCGCAACCTCATCT
This sequence comes from uncultured Rhizobiaceae bacterium, assembly GCA_964622015.1. Taxonomy (GTDB): domain Bacteria; phylum Pseudomonadota; class Alphaproteobacteria; order Rickettsiales; family UBA1997; genus CAZUPN01. The sequence continues at coordinate 1,880 of CAZUPN010000117.1, forward strand.
AACCCAAGTAATGCTAAATTTAAAGGATGAAAACCAAAGCCAAAAAAGAATATTTTAGTGGCATTTATTATAGATTCCTTTGCCACTTCAATATGCTTTAATTTCTGATTCAAATGTTTGTCGCCGCCAATTACTTCTATTCCTTTTGATAGCTTTATGGCGTGTTCGTGACCTTCTGTTAGCTTAGAGGCTTCATAAAGGCCAAACCCTATTTCAGCACTTCTTTTTTCTTGGCGTCCAAAAATTTCTTCATCATAAATTTTTTTCAAATTTTCTTCCGATTCCCAATCGAAACGACCTAATTTTCCATAAATATGAATTATTTTTAAGTTTGTTTTAAAATATTTTAATGCCTCACCCCATTCTTCATCGCCTTTGCAAAATAAATCCAAATAATATTCAAGCAAAATATCATAATTGAAAGTAATTATGGTTATCTTGTTGGTTATATCAATCAATTCTCGTGGCGTTGTGCATTGTTCAATTATCTTGGCGAAGAAACAACCAATCCAATCGTCTTGTGGCATACTATTGCTATGGATAATAAATTCTAATGCTTTACTTTCTGCCATTAAAAGTTCTCTGGCTATTAGAGCTTTCCCCATATTTTCATATGTGTTCTTGCGGCTTCTCAAGTAAAAGTCAATTTGTGAGTTTTTATAAAGTTTGAGACCGTTAATAAAATCTTGGAAGAATTTTGTGCTTTTTTTACTATTCCAATATTTAGCTATTGAATCAACAAAAATGTCAACTCCCATATCAATTTGCAATTTAATTATGTTTTCTATCAGCTTAGCTCCGGTTGGAAACCCATAAGGAGCACTTGCGCCAGAGCCTAGAACAATTACAGTATTTTTCATGATTAATTGAATTAAATTATAGAATCATTGTCCTATCCCCCATTTTCGACTCCACCCCAAAGTAGACAATTTTGTTTAAAATCACAATTTTTTCAATTATAATCTTTTAACAAAAACCCTTGGTGGCAATCCACCCAAACTTGAATGTGGCCTTTCATGGTTATATTCATAGAGCCAATTATCAGTGATATTTTGAACCTCATCTAGTGCTTCAAAAATATATTTATTTAAAACCTCCCTTCTATAAGTACCATTAAATCTTTCAATATAACAATTCTGATAAGGCTTTCCTGGCTGTATGTAAAACAAGATTATATTGTTATCATTTGCCCATCTGGTAAATTGATTATACCAAATCTCATTTTTAGATAACTATATAAGCAAAATTTTATTCTAAAAAGATGAAGTTATATGCAGTATTTTATATGGATTTTGGTATTATATAGCTATCCAAAGATGAGATTTGGTATTAATTCTAAAAGTAAGAGTGAGAGCGAGAAAAGAAATTTGAGTTTGGGGAACAGAAAAGTTTGTTAATTTAGTGTTTGGAAAAATGTTGACATCTCAGAGTGGAAGAACAGCAATGACAAGAAAGGAAGCCTGGAAGATTAATCTCTCGCTATTTTTATCTCAAGCGCATGTAACCCCGCTGAAAATTCTTCTTTTAATATTGAATTTATATAATGGTGGGCTTTGATTAATGGTAAGGAATTTAAATAGCTGGAATTAATAATTATTTTAAAATGAGTTTCTTGATTATTATTAAGATTATTTTTTGGAATCATTTTTTTTACATGGCCTCGATGACGATAAGAATCATTTATTACTTCCAGATATTTTACTTCTAATTTTTCAGTAATTTTACCGATTATTCTTTCTTTCATTTTGTTATTTACTTTGTTGATAAATTGTTAATAACTTAAGTCTTATTCACAAAATTATTTTTTCCAAA
>CAZUPN010000117.1:3701-4202 GCA_964622015.1 uncultured Rhizobiaceae bacterium
TTAAGTTTTTAACAAATTTATTTGATTTGGAAAAGTTATTATTTTTATCCACATCTTATTAACTATCTTTTAAACTGTTAATAAGTTTATTTTTTTAAAAAATTAATGTTGATAAAAAATTATCAACAAAAATTATCTCGATATTAATCCTTGATTCTCGAGGGCTCTATAAAGTTATTAACAATTTTATTAACATTTTTTATTGTTAACAAAATTGTTTAAAAGAAATAATTAACTAATTAACAGTCCTATTATATTCTAATTAAATCTTTAAAATAAAATATAAATAATGAAGAAATTAATCTCTACTATTTTAAAAAAGAAAAAATTCTCTATTCCTCCAATCTGGATAATGCGTCAAGCTGGAAGATATTTACCGGAATATTTAGAAATAAGAAGCAAGGTTGATAGTTTTCTAGATTTATGTTATAACCCCAAATTAGCTTCTGAAATAACCTTACAGCCAATTAATAGATTTAATTTTGACGCAGCAATAATTTT
>CAZUPN010000118.1:0-4135 GCA_964622015.1 uncultured Rhizobiaceae bacterium
TTTGCAGCGAAATTGTCAATTAGTATGTTGTATTATAGATGGATTTTGGTATAATATCAATATTAACTTGATTATGATGGCTAATTGAGCCGATCATCAATTTTAGAATTATCAAAACAAAAAATATCAGGCCCCCTGCCCTCCACTTAAAATATCACTATCGCTACCGCCAGAAATAAAATCATTACCATCACCATAATTATAATCAGGATGACTAAAATTAATCAGATCATCGCCACCAACAGCATAAATCACCGTCATATTTTTAACCCTGGCACCATCGCAAGCAATTAGCGAGATGTGTTATCCTGCAAAGTAAGAACATCACTACCCTCACATGATCAACATATTATCGCCATTACCACCATCATAAACGCCAAAACTATAAAAATTTTTAGCAAAATAATGTTTGGTTGCGTAGTTGAAATGATTAGTTAAATAATGCTCATAAAGAGTAGTAAAATTATATTCTGTAACCTTAGTTTCAATGCTATAATGCGAACTATGCTCGCTAACATCATGCTTAAAAGCAATATCATCGTCACTATAATAACGAACTAATTATGGCTTAAAATCATCTTTAGTTGGCCCAGAAGAAAAATTTGTAATGAAAGGACCGTTGACCAGACAGCTATCAATCAATTGATGATCATAAAGCAGCTATTAACCTTAGCTAGCTTAAGGATTAAATAAATTAGCAATAACCAGCTTATTTAGGAGCAACTATCGCGAAAATGGGTCAGCAAACCCATTTTCACAAGGTCTAGTCAATATCATATTTTGATATATAATTTTGTGCACTATGTCTAATATCTAGTATATGCACAACGTCATCATAAATAGTATAGATAATTCGAAATGATTTTTTGTAGAAAAAATGTCTGACCTGATAATTTTTATAAGTAATTTTCTCTGGCACAATAGAAAATCTTTCTGAAAATAGAGCCAGTGACATTATTTACCTTTCTATCCCATCAATAACATCAATTGCCACCTTCTTTGATTCAGCGGCAATGTAAGAAAAAATATTTGCCAATTTCTGGTATATGGAAGGGTTAAAAATAATTTGGTGTTTTTTCATTATTATTGAGTAAATTTCTGACGTAATTTCTTAAAAATTTTTTTAGCTGGGACTCCTTGAGTATTTTCCATTTCAATTAAAGCCGACTCAATGTTTTTGGCACTTTCAATTAAAGCTATTTTATTAACCATACTCTGATAGGTCTTGGGATCTAAAAGTACAACTTCTGCTCTGCCATTAATAGTTAAAATAGCAGGGCTATTGGTTTTTTTAATATATCCTAAAATATCAGTAGAATTTTGTTTAAACTCAGTTAAGGAACGAATGCCATTTTGTATATCTAACATATTTATTTAAATATTAAAAAATTTTAATTAAAGATGAATTAGATATTAATAAATATTGTAAGAAAATCAATTAATATTTATCAAAAATACTCCAAACCCAACAACTTAGCTTAACTCTGCACCTCAAGCAACCTAATTTCTTCCATACAAACCTCTTCAGTAATTTCTTTAAGATTATCTACCCTCTCAAATAAATATTCCAACCGCTGATTGCTGATTAAAAAATTATGATCATACCTAGATTTGATATAGCCTTCTTCTAATAACTGAAAACATATTCTTTGTTCTGAGGTTGTATTTGGGAAAATATTATAGAATTTTCGTGACTTATGGCAAAGTAAGTAATTGAGCCAGTTCAATTTGTGGCTGTGAGGTTTTTCGCCGGTTAGAACCAGGAGTGAGCAAGCATAGAAGCTTTCTGTAGCCTGATGCAGGAAGAATATTGATAAGCGGTTATTATTAACGGTAACTCTGGTAGTTTCATAAATTTTTAAAAAATCCAAACCCTGATTATACCAATGCCGATAGCCTTCCTTGGCAATTTCTCTTCTTTTAAATTGAGTCATTTGCTTAGGCTCTGATAATTTAATTTCACTAGAATCGTAAAGCAGCAGCCCGTCCTGAAATAGTTTTATTGCTTCTGACCTGACATTGAATTGATCAATTGATTCAAAGGTAATGGCAATTTTACTGTCGGGGGCCGGTTCTGCATTTTGTAATTTTGACCCCAGACCCTTAGCTATAAGTTTTTTCCTAATTTCATTTTCTAATTTGGCAGATATTTCTGGATCAGCATCTTTTTTTTGTTTAGTAACAATCAGAAAATGATAATTATTGTCATATTCGCCGGGTATTTGTTTATCACTTGGATCTTGACCTCTACGAACAATTTCGCCAAAAAGCACGATGCGGGCAATTTTCTTTTTGGCAATATTAAGGATAATATCATTAATTCGCTTAATTTTAGCGTAATGTTCTATCGATCTGGCGGGTAGAGATGATTTAACTTTTTGCAAGTGGACTTTGCCTTTGTAATATGGCATATAGAATATAAAAGCTATCGCAACTACCAATATTAATCCAGTAAAGAACCAGAAATAGGCTGAACCGCTGATGATTGAATTGCCATTAGGATCTTCAATTACACGGTTGACAATTGCAGTAAACACATTTCCTAAGCTTATAGAAAGAAGATATAATGCCGAAAATAAAGATTTCATCGAATTTGGAGCGTGAGTATAGGCAATTTCAATACCGGTGATAAATATTAGTATTTCTGCCATAGCAAGTAAAAGAAAAGCAAAAATTTGCCAAATTATACTTACCTCTATTCCTTGCTCAATCCAACTTTGCGCCGTAGCAATTACTGCAAATGATGCGCCACCAAGGAAAAACCCTGCTGCTATTTTTCTAAGATAGGTAACTTTGAAAAATTTTCCTAAAAATGGATAAAGGAGATATGAAAAAATTGGCGTCAATATCAAAACAAAAATTGGATTCAGAGATTGAACCTGCGATTGCTCAAAAGTAAATTTTATTAAACCCAAATCAATATCGCGATTCATTTTTCCAGCCTGGATAACCCATGAACTACCACTTTGATCCATCAAAGAGAAAAAAACTGACAAAAAGACAAAGAGAATTATTATATTATATATTGCCTTTTTGTTGATAGGATCTTGTATTTCTTGTTTATATATTTCCCAGCCAATCGCCGGAACCGCAATAAAAACTTCTCTGCCTTGATAAAAAATAATAGTCGCAATCAACATTAAAACTCCCGGAGCTGCAAAAGCAACATGAGGACCGTATTTTTCAAGTAAATAAGGCACAAATAACATTGCAATAAAAGCTCCGATGCTAATTACAAAATAAAACCAGCTATAAGTTATGGTAATAAATCCGCGATTTTTTCGATTAAATTGATCGCCAACATGAGATGAAACGCATGGCTTAATACCCCCAGTACCAATTGCAACTAACATCAAGCCATAAGCAAGGCCAATTTTAGAACTAAAAAGCGCTAAAGTGAGATGGCCAAAACAATACACAATTGATAAGACAATAATTGTTTTATATTTACCCCAGAAAATATCAGCAATAAACGATCCCAGAATTGGGAAAAAATAGCATGAACTATCAAAAACATGATACCACATTGTAGCTTGCAGATCAGTAAATTCTGGCGCTCCATAGCTATCAAGAAGATATTTAGTCATAAAGACAATAAGAATAGAGCGCATACCATAATAACTGAATCGCTCTGCAAATTCATTGCCGATAATATAAGGTATTCCAAGCGGCATTTCAGATTCAGAATTGTCGTCAGTATTTTTCGCTGCTGCAAGATGATGTTGATTGGGTTTCATTTTTTAATTTTCATAATTAAAAAGTTAATAAGACTGGCTAAAAATCCAAAAAAGATTTTAAAATTCAAGATTTTTTTATTCTTTTTGATTATTTAAAAATGATCAGATCAAATTTATACAAAAAAAGTACCAGGTACTTTTTTAGATATCGTTACAAAAAAAGGGAATAAAAAGAACCTGGTACCTTTTTTGGATTTTCTTCTCAATTTTACCTTAAATAAATGAGATTTGGCATTAGTTGATTTGACTGATGTGTCAACACTTTTGCGGACACTAAATTAAAAAGTTTTTTTACCCCTCTCCTCAAACTCAACCGGTGCTAAATAATTATTAGCAGAGTGAGAAAGTTAAAAGTAATCGCCTGCATGAAGGCGCTGAATTGGTTCTTGGCGATTCCT
>CAZUPN010000119.1:0-4123 GCA_964622015.1 uncultured Rhizobiaceae bacterium
TTATCAAAGTTTTAAATCCTCACTGCTTTTTGAGCCATGGGAAATTACCAAAGATGATGGTACTTATTATAAAGTTTTTACCCCATTTTATAAGAAAGGATATGTCAATTCTATCCCGCCAAGACCACCATTGCCAATGCCAAAAAAATTAAATTTAATTAAGGAAAAATTATGCTCAATTACCATTGATCAACTCAATCTTTTGGGCAAAACCAATTGGCATTTAAAAATGGAAAAAATCTGGCAAATTGGCGAAGATGCGGCGAAGAAAAAATTGCAGGATTTCTTAGAAAATGGCTTAGAAAATTATAAGGAAGGCAGAAATTTTCCAGCTAAGAATAATTTTTCTACACTATCTCCACACTTACATTTTGGCGAGATTTCGCCAAATTACATATGGCATAAAGTTCAAAGTAAAAATATTACCGCTAAAATTTCTAACATCGATATAAATTTCTTTTTAAGCGAGATTGTCTGGCGCGAATTTTCTTATTATTTACTATATCATTTTCCTGGCTTACCGCGTCAAAATTTTCAAGCAAAATTTGATAAATTTCCCTGGCAAAAAGATGAAGCGTTATTAAAAGCCTGGCAAAAAGGCCAAACCGGCTATCCAATAATTGACGCCGCAATGCGACAACTTTGGCAAACTGGCTATATGCACAATCGCGCAAGAATGATTGTTGGTTCATTTTTGGTTAAAAACCTATTATTACATTGGCATCAAGGCGCAAATTGGTTTTGGGATTGCTTAGTTGACGCTGATCTTGCTAATAACAGCGCAAGCTGGCAATGGATAGCTGGCTCCGGAGCTGATGCCGCCCCCTATTTTCGCATCTTTAATCCAATATTACAAGCCGAAAAATTTGACCCGGAAGCAGCCTATGTCAAACGCTTTGTGCCAGAATTAAAAAACATGCCAATTAAATATCTTTTTAAACCATGGAAAGCCTCAGAAGCAATTTTAAAATCATCTAAAGTAGTTTTGGGTAAAAATTATCCATGGCCAATTGTTGATCTTCAAGATTCTCGTAATTTAGCATTACAGGCTTTTTCATATTGCCGCCTAAACTAATACCAAAATCCATATAAAATACTGCCTATAGCAAAATATTTTTACCAAAAAGATGGAAGCTATAGGCAGTATTTTATATGGATTTTGGTATAATCCTTTAAGACTTGATGGCGCCTTTGGCTATTGTGCTGCAAAGGAAACTATTATTTTGGCTTCAAAGGTCATCTTTTAACTAATGATGACGGGCTAATATCAAATTTTGCTATCGCTTCTGCTAATGTTGATAAAAGTGATGTTTTACCAGAAATAATTGACAATATTTCTGGTTTGTTAATTGCTGATAAAGGCCTGATTAGCCCATCACTAAAGGCCGAATTAGCTAAAAAAGGAATTGATTTACAAATATCTTTTAGAAAAAAAATATCAAAGATAACCGACCCAAATGGCTGATCAATTGGGCAATCAATGTGAAAAGGATTATTGAAACGGTTAATGGGCAGTTGGTAGAAAGGCTTAACATTCAGGTTATTAGGGCAAAAGATTCATGACACTTCCTTCTAAAGTTTTAAGAAAAATTCTGGCTCATGGCTTTGCTTTTATGCTGGCTGGGAGTTTAAGGTTTGATGAAATTTTGGGTTAGAACTTGCACACTGCGTTTATATATGAATTAAAAATATAGGTTCATATTTGATTTAAATTACCTGCTAATTTCAATAGCTTTTTCCTGGCAACAATTTTTTTAGCAATAGGCTTGGTATTATTCAAGCATGTCAATATAACCACTAATTACATCAAGGCCCGATTGCCAAAATTTTGGATCTGAAGCGTTGAGATTGAATGGGGCCAGCAGTTCTTTATGGTGCTTGCTGCCACCACTTTTCAGCATCTCGATATATTTGTCAGAGAAATTTTTTACTTTTTGTTGTTTATAGACGCCGTAAAGTGAATTTACCAGGCAATCTCCAAAGGCGTAGGAATAGACATAAAAGGGTGAGTGAATAAAATGAGGGATGTAGGACCAGAAATATTGATATTCTTGATCAAATTTAAAAATATCACCAAGACTTTCTTTTTGGGTTTGCATCCAGAATTGGCAAATTTGCTCTAGTGATATTTCGCCATTTTTTCTGGCATCATGGATTTGTTTTTCAAATTCTAAAAAAGCAATTTGGCGAACTACAGTATTGATCATATCCTCAACTTTAGCAGCAATGATTAAGCGTTTTTGGGTAGGATTTTTTTGATTTTGTAGAATTTTTTGGAAAGTTAATTGCTCGCCAAAAACTGAGGCGGTTTCAGCTAAAGTTAGTGGAGTTTGCGAGATTAAAAAACCTTGATTGGCAGCTAAATATTGATGGATTCCATGGCCAAGTTCATGAGCAAGCGTCATCACATCGCGTAATTTTCCCTGATAATTCATTAAAATATAGGGATGAGTTTTGGGAGTTGCAGATAGCGAGAAAGCGCCACTTTCTTTACCATCTCTGATTTCAGCATCAATCCAGGAATTATCAAAAAATTTTTGCGCAATTTGAGACATTTCAGGACAAAATTGATCATAGGCCTCAAGCACAATTTTTTTAGCTTCAAGCCAGGAAATTTTATCGGTTTTTAAATCTAGCGGCGCATTGCGATCCCAATACTGCAAATGTTTTTTACCAAGTAATTTGGCTTTAATTTTATAATAGCGGTGGGAAATATTTTGATAATTTTTTTTAACCGTCGCAATTAAAGTTTCAACGATTTTATCATCAACAAAATTACTAAGATTGCGCGACTGAATTGGAGTTTTAAAGCCGCGAAAACGATCGCCGATTTCTTTATCTTTAGCTAGAATATTGGTAATATAAGTAAAGATTTTACTATTTTCTTTTAAAGTTTTAGCTATTGATTTAGCGGCTTCTTTTCTGATTTTTTCATCCTTATTGCAATATAAATCAAAAATTTCTGAATAATTTAAAATTTTCTTTTTATAGCTAAATTGCAAATTATTAACCGTTTCATCAAAAAGCCTGATCCAGCCTTGAGCGCCGGTAATATTTTTTTCCAGTGAAAATTTTTCTAATTCTTGGTCTAACTGATATTTTTTAAAAAATCTAACATCGCGAATAAAAGGTTGATATTTTTTTAAGGCAGAAGAATTTTTTAACAAAGAGTCTAATTTCTTTTGCTTAATATCATTTAATTCAAGGGCAAAAAACACCAATTCAGATTCAAACTTACTTAATTTTTCAGAAATATTTTGATAAAAAGCTAGATATTTTTGATTGGATAAATCGGTGGTATAAATTAAATAAGCATAGCTTGCAATATGAGCAATTTCTTGAGAGATTTTTTCATAATCAGCAATTGCCTTAGCTAAATTGAGAGCATTTAGTTTGGTAATTTTAGTTTGATATTTGGCACTAAAAGACTGTAATTCTTTGGCGATTTTTTCTAAATCAGCATTAATTTTCTTATCCTCAATTGAAGAATAAAAATCAGATAAATCCCATTTTGGTGGGTTTTGATTAGATTTTAAAGCAAGATTTTTTTTACTTTTGGTCATAAAATGTTTTGAAAAATGTTATAATTTTTTTATCATTATGGTGAATACCCTGTTGTCAATCACAAATACCCCTTTGTCATTCCGGCGCAGGCCGGAATCCATTGTATGCAACCACACTATTGCAAGGTAGATTGCAGCCTACGGCCGCAATGACAGAAATGGTATATGAGAAAAACTATTATAGTTATTTCCGTTTAAAATTAGCAATTAATTCAAAATTTGCACTTGAGTAAAATTGATCAATTGCTGATATTGAATCAATTTCAAAGCCGGATTCAATTAAAATTTTACTATCCAAGGCAAAACTGACTGGATTACAAGAAACCATAATCAGATTTTTAATTTTTGACTCGGCAAGTTTTTTAACTTGGGGGCCAGCTCCCGCTCTTGGTGGATTAATGATGATTAAATCAAATCTGTTTAGCTCGTCAATATTTAATGGCTGCAAAACCAAATCTTTTTTATAGGCTTGAATTTTGTTAGCTAAATTATAATTGGCAGCATTTTGATTAATTAGATTAACCATTTTTTTATCATTTTCATAGGCGCTGATTTTTTCA
>CAZUPN010000120.1:0-4099 GCA_964622015.1 uncultured Rhizobiaceae bacterium
AGAAAAAATATTAAAAATTTAGGTTTTTGGAGATTGGAATTCAACAGGCCCATATTTAGTTTTATTGTATTGCAAGTGACAACTTGCTTTCATTAAATTAATAAAAGTAGATTAAATTAGGAGGGAATTATTGTCTAGGAAATGGGGGCGTGTCACTCTATTAAAAAGGGTTATTTACGGCCTAAATTATCCGTGGTTAGGTCGTAAGGTGATGGCGCAGTTATTCCTTGTGGAGAGATTGGAGAATTTGAATGGGTTTTAATTCTTTTTGCTTGAGGTAGTTCTAATATATCTCTTAATAGAGTTGGGTTATGCGATAATATGTTAAGAAATGCTCTTTTTATACTAGAATTATTTCCTACTTCCGTTAAAAAATCTGCCACTCTTTGAGCGGCATCCCGAGCTTCTTGTGTTTCGAGGTTAAAAGAAGATTGTCTTGCTGCTGCATCTAGTGCTTCTTGCTCTAACCCAGATGAATCAATTTCCTCATCGCTTGATTCCAAAGTTCGTTCTCCAAAAATCTCATTTGCATTTTTTATAATTGCTATTGTTTTTTTAACAAGTTCATTTTGTAGTTCCACAATTTTATCGGGAGTATTTATTTCTAATGGTATATCCTGCCCTTTAACCTCTATTAGACCATAGATACGGTTAATATTCTTTCTAAGTAAAGTGTCTCTAGATATTTCTGCATCATATTTCCTTAGTACAGATACCAATGGCATTATTTCTTCATTACTGCAGATATATTGGAGTATTTCTGGAGAATTATGATACAAAAATTTACAAGATTCTTCAATTTCTTTAAAAAGCTCTTCTTTTTTCATATTTTATAAACAATTAAATTATTGTTTTACTATTTAAATGATTGAACATATTGGTTATATGATTAATAAGGAAATGATTTACCGCTTGAACTATGACTTGGCAAGAAAAATTAGCGAAAACCTTTGAAAATATAACAATTGATGATCTTAAACAAAGGACAATTGGGCAGTTATTGACTGGGATAAATGATGAGTTCCATAAAAACTTCTTAACAGCAGAATATTATAAAGAGTTTGTTAAGATATGTGAAGTAGAGATTAATAAAATTCTTATTCCTTCCTCAAGCAAAGGAATTTGTTATGGTATAGATCTTGTATCTTTAACAAAGGCTGAATTGGAGGGGCTTCTCGATGTTCAAGAGAAAGATAAAACTGTAGATATGTTTCTTCAAGAAAATCAAGCGAAATTTGAAAAATGTAAAAAACTAGCTCCATTGATAACCACAATGCTAGACAAATTTGAAACAAATATCATACATTTTGGAGCATATGATAGGCATTTGGGGGGTGTATATCTTTCAAATAATGATACATTAAATCTAAAATTTGATCAGCCAAAGCCACGGAGTTTTAATTTTGGATATGGTAAAGATGAATTGTCGCAACATATACCCACAATAGTACATGAGTTAGAGCATAAGGTTGATTTTAATAGTAGTGAATTATCTGAGATTCTTGATAATTTTGCAGTTAGTATGTTGGTAGATATAAAGAGCGATAACCTAGAAGAATATAAGCTACAGGTAATAAAAATAGCAAAAGATATCGCAAGTTTTTTTGATGAACAAATAGAAGGGTATATCAATGAATTGAAATCAAGTATGGCTTCAGCAATGGATCAGGATTCTGTAATAAAGTGTTTTAATCATCAGTTTGTTCGCGAAATTATTCCAAATTTAATGGGCCTATATTATGGTAAAGATTCTGAGGATATTGAGAGATTAATTAAAGGTAAGATTGAGCTTGTTACGATAAATAAAATATTAGCTAATATTTATAAAGCATTTGGTGCAGAAGGGAAGCGTAGTCAAGAATCCAACTTTTATTTTGTACAAAACTTCGTGGGTAAGGCGAAGACAGAAAGTGCGATTAAAGACCTAAATAAAAATTTAATAGCGGTTTTATCAGAAGTAACAAAATTAAATGACGAAATTAACAATTTTGCTTCATACAGCAGTAAAATAATATCATTTTTTCAAGACTACAAAAAGCAATTTGCAGAAACTCTTAAGATAACAGAACAGCGCGATCTTGATATCATAGTAGATAGCTTTTCAAGGTCATGTGATATTGTTTTATCTAGTAGTATAGATGATTTAAAGGAAAAAATCTCATTTCTTAAATCAATGGTGGCCAACAATAAAGCAATTATTCAAAAAGGAATTGATAAGATTGGCCCAAGAACTGATAAAATAAAATTATCAGATATAGAGGGTATAGACATTGAGGCACTTTCCTCTTCAGATGTAAAGCTACCTAGCCAAAAAAAACGAAGAGTTGATATAGCAAGCCAAGATCTTAAGAAATCCAGTGAAGGTAAAATAGGTGCAAATCTGACCCAAATAAATTATGTTGAAGAGGCGATGATTAAGTTAGGTCTGGAAAAGGGGGCTGTAATATCAACGGTTAGCATGCTAAATTTTCCTGACTCAGAAATCTCAGGTCAACCTACCTTGGAGATGGCTCTATCTCAATGCAAATCAATGGAGCAAAACAAGCATCAAATAATAATTCTTAAAGTGCATGCTGGTGATACAAATTTTTCTGCCAATGTAAATGAAAATAATCACTATGTTGGGCTAGTTATTTACAAAAACCAATATGATAAATATGCCATTACGTATATTGACCCAACTGGAAGGCCAATTCATGCTGATATAGCAGGAATAGTTAAAGATCAATTGGCAGAAGCTAGTATTGCTAATGAAGGAAAAATTATATCTTCAGTAATCCAGTTGCAAACATTTGAAAGTGAGCAAGGTAGGATCATGATTGATGGAACTAATTGCGGGCCATTTTTAGCATACTTAACAAGTCTCTCAATTGGCGGTTCTGAGTTAGAATCTGATCAAAGAAAAATAACAAGTAAGGTAGAATCGGATAGTTTTGGTGCAGAGTTAAGAAATTATTATGAAGATAGCACTAGCCAAATACCGGCGCTGGAACCCCATCTTAATAAGCATTTGCGTCTTGCAACCAAATCTTACCTACAAACATCTAATATCAAAGCATTATTACAAAATCACATACAATACGATCTTAAGCTCGAATCGGAGATTATATTTTTACAAGAAGTAATTCATACATCTATCCAAAAAGCGGCGCAAGATTTTGATTGTCTAGTTTTTGCTAAATCTAAAAATCCTCTGGGAGAAAATTTTGAGATGATGGATGATAAATTATCATATCACTCTACTAACAATTCTAAAATCCAGCTATTCCCAGAATCCAATCACTTAATTGATCATAAGATTCATATCAAATCTCTAATTGCCTCCATTACAAAGGGAGAATTAGATAAGAGCAATGCCATTATTGTCATTGAGAGAAAGCAAGATGGCAAAAATCTAGGTATGTCTGATGTAATTCTATTATCAAAATTAATTAAAAAAGAAGAAGAATTAAATAAACAAAGGTCTGATAAAGGAATTAGCCAGATAAATTTAATTCCGAATGAAATAAGAGTTTCCTTAATTTATCAAGATGCTCTTCTCTATAAAATAGCAGAGGAAAATGGCGTTAAGGTAATAGGAATAGATAAATCTAAAATATCAGCAAATAAAAGATTAAACCCAGAATTATATAATCAAGAAAGAGAAAAATATATGGCAGATTTGCTATCCATTATCGCAAATAATTACCCAAATCATAATATCATATTTCCAGTAGGAGAATCGCACTGTGAGGCAATATCAGATTTTGTTAAGCAAGATAGAGTCAATCATCGACAATTTGAGTTAAAAAAACCTCAACCAGAAAATCAAGATTTGGGGCAGGGTTTAGGGGCAAAAAACCAAGTAAGCACAACAAGTTTAGAATTATTTGATAGAATATATGATGAATTAAGTATTGCCGATAAACGACTTGAATCTATTAAGGAAAGAATTAAAGATCAGAGTAGAAAGTCACAAGTTTTGACCAAAAAGAAATCGCACTTTGTTGCTTTAGAGGCAATAGAGTCAGATAAGAGTAATATAGCGAGGTAGAGTGGTTTGATCGGGAGTGTCCATAATTCCGTGTCAAATTTCTATTTAGGCTAAATTTAACCTCAG
>CAZUPN010000121.1:0-4096 GCA_964622015.1 uncultured Rhizobiaceae bacterium
CGGCTCCTAGCAATGACGGATTCACGAGTTCGTGACTCTCGAGGAGCCGTAGGCGACGTGGCAATCTAGAAAATGAACTTTGCTAATTTATTTAATTCTTAAGCAAAACCGGCGTTATTACATTCATTTAACCTAAACATTAACATGGTACATATTAATGAAAATCTGCCGATAATAATAATTGGTGCAATAGTTGCCGGATTCGTGCAAGGATTATCAGGATTTGCCTTTGGGTTGGTTGCGATGTCATTTTGGGCGTGGACGATTGATCCAAAGTTGGCGGTAGCGATGACAGTTTTTGGTGCCTTGACCGGCCAGGTTACTGCTGCGGTAAAATTGAGAAGGAATTTTGAGATAAAATTGCTGCTACCTTTTATTATCGGAGGATTTTTAGGTATTCCAATTGGAGTAAAAATATTGCCACATTTAAATATCAAGATGTTTAAAATGATTTTTGGTTTGTTATTGGTGATCTGGTGTCCTCTTATGTTGTTAAATAAGAAATTGCCAGCTATAACTAAGGCAGGATCCTTGGCTGATGCTGTTATTGGTGGTATTGGTGGCATTATGAGTGGAATGGGTGGATTTGCTGGCACGATTCCAACTCTTTGGTGTACAATTAGGGGATTTGATAAGAATGTTCAGCGGGTAATAATTCAGAATTTTAATCTGGTGATTCTTGTGGTTACAATGATTATTTATGTTGGTAGTGGCATTGTAACCAAGTCAATGATTCCAACATTTATCATCGTTGCTTTAGCAATGACGATTCCGACTTTAATTGGGGCTAAATTATATATTGGTATTAGCGAAGCAACATTTCGCAAGATTATTCTGAGTTTGCTCACTGTTTCTGGGGTAACGTTGTTATTATCTTCTTTGATGTAATTTCTTCTACATCAGCCGTTTAAAAACTTGTTAATAATTAAAATGCACAAAAAAGACCGCTACCTACTTATTATAATGCTAGCAATGATGAGTGTCATCGGGCTAATGTCATCAGATATTTATTTGCCGGCTTTTACTTTTTATTTATCATATACTATAATCGCATGCTCTGCTTACGGAGCCTATTTTGCTTATCTTGCCGTTTCCTCATCCATTTTTAATAAATTAAATTTCAAACCGGATTGGGTAGGGTTCTTTTATATAAGCGTCGCCTTAACCTATATATCCGGCAATTTATTAGCAAAGAAATTGACCAAAACTATCATAATTGATAAAGCATTATTGATTGGGATCATACCATTTACAATTGGTGGATTAATTATGTTAATTTTGTCTTTAGATGGCATCACTAATCCTTTAGAAATAATAATTCCAATGTCAATTTTAACATTTGGAAATGGCTTTCTGCTGCCACTTGGAGTTGCTGGTGCGGTATCGGTCTTTCCCAATCTTGCAGGCACAGCCTCTGGCTTTATGGGCCTGCTACAACTCGGTGCAGCTTCTTTAGCTGCAATGATAACTGGCTATATTTCCAGTGAAGAAGTCTTCTTCATGGCTCTCATTATCTTTATTACTAACATCATTGGGGGCTTGGCTTTATTGATTGTTCATCTGATTAAAATAAATGATCAAAGGACTATAAAAATTGCGTTATTTACTGATAAATAAAATTTAAGGAGGCGATATGGGTAATATTTTGCATTGTAATGCTTGTGAGAGTGGCGTAAATGCTTTAACTATGGGTGAAATTGAAAATTTATTAAAGGACGTGCCTTTGTGGAATTTGAATGTTGCTCATGATGCAATTGAGCGTCAGTTTGATTTTAAGAATTTTGCAAAAACTATTGCTTTTGTCAATGCAATTGCTTGGATTGCAACTAATGAAGGGCATCATCCGGAGGTTTGTTTTGGGTATAATTTTTGCAAAGTGAAGCTAACTACCAATAATATTTCGGGACTGACCGAAAATGATTTTATTGTTGCTAAACAGATTGATAATTTAATGACCTGATAATAAAAAATAATTAAAATGATCAAAACTCAATCATTGCTTTTACCATTTTTAATACTGATTGTAATACTGCCGCGTCTTGCTACTGACTTATATTTGCCATCTCTGCCAAATATTATTTTAGACCTTAGTACCTCAGTTGAGTCGGTACAAATGACTATGAATATATTCATGCTTGGCTATGCTTTTTCAATGTTAATTTCTGGGCCTTTATCTGACATTTATGGTAGGAAAAAAATAATGATTTTGGGGCTAGTGCTGTTTTTGATTTCTACCATCATTTGCGCAATCTGTAACTCAATTGAGATCCTGATATTTGCAAGATTCTTTCAAGCGCTTGGCGGCTGTTGTGGTACCGTGATTGCCAGAGTTATGGTACGTGATGGGTATAAAAAAGATGAGCAAATAAAAATATTGGCTCATTTATCAACGGCGATGGCAATTTGTCCGTTAGTTACCCCTTTTATGGGTGGCTTAATTACGCTGTATTTTGGATGGCGATATGTTTTTATATTGTTGGTTTTAATTGGGTTACTGGTATTAATATTTAGTGGGGTACAACTAAAAGAATCAGGCCTAAAAAAACAATATTTATTTGGTAATTTATTAAAAAATTATAAAATTTTGCTAACCAGCCATCTGTTTTGGGGCTATAGTTTGACTATTGGTTTAGTGTGGAGTTGTTATTTTGCTTTTACTATTGAGTCACCATTTTTATTTCAAAAAGCATTGGGTTTAAATTCAGTTGAATTTGGAATTTTATTTTCGATAGTAGTTTTAGGCTATGTTTTTGGGGCGCAATTAAGCAGAAATTATGCTAATAAAGTTGGCTTAGATAAATTAATTTATATTGCTATTTTATTATGTCTGGCCAGTGCAATTCTGTTAATATCGCTAATATCCTTAGTAAAATTAAATTGGATAATCATAGTTTTGCCGATGATATTACTAATGACTGGCGTTGGAATTATCATACCATGCAGCCAAGCAGCAGTTATGCAGCCATTTCCTCAAATGGCCGGCACCGCATCAGGATTATTCTTTTTTATTCAAATGCTATTTGGCCTGATAAGTGGCTTAATTATACAGTTAGTTAAAGCCAATAATCCCGCTATGGTAATGGCCATGGTAATTTTATTTTCAACTATTTTGCTATATTTTAGTTTTAGTTTTTTAATATGGTCGAAATTGGGTAGAAGATTTAAATAATAATACCAAATCCTATCTAAAATTAATGCTTAAAAAAATAGATATTTACAATAAATTTGTAATGTTTTGCCATATATATGCATACATCTATATTGTACAATTTTTAAAATTATCTTATGTCAAATACACTTATACAAGTCAGAGTTGACTCAAACTTAAAAAAGCACTCAAGGCTAGCTAAATGAAAATAATCAGACAGGCTAACAGCTTTGTGGGTGATTTAAAAAAAGTTAAAAAGCGTTCAAAGAATTTGAACAAGCTCTATTTAATTGTAGAAAAGCTTAGCAAAGATCAAAAACTTGAACTAAGTAACAAAACTCATAAACTTTCCGCAAATTATGCTAATAAATGGGAATGTCACATTGAGCCAGATTGGTTATTAATTTATGAAATTACTGAAGAATTGGTAATTTTATATAAAACCAGAACCCATGACGATTTGTTTTAAAGAAGTGAGGTTAAACTAGATACTCTTAAAAATGGCTCAAAAAATTAATCAGGCTCAATTTAGGACAGTTGGCGGTCTCAAAAATAATAAAGAAAAAATCTTCTTGTAACCAAAAATATAAACTCTTACTATCCCTCGAATCGGTAATTTGACTGAATAAAGCTGTTATAAATAGCGCTTAAATACACTATAGCAGTAAATGAGTCATCTAGACTTGCAGCAAATTCGCGGTACGGAAAACTTTTTAAAAACATTTAAATAAATAATAAAATGCACAAAACTGCTTTAATACAGCAATTAGCTAAAGATATTAGTATTGCTAAAAAAGGTGTTGTAACCTTGTTTGATTCTTTGCAAAAAGTTATTACCAAAACTCTGAAAAAAGGTGATGATGTAAATATCATCGGATTTGGTAGTTTTAAAACAATTAAAACTGCGGCTAGAGATGGACGTAACCCTCAAACTGGCAGACAAATTAA
>CAZUPN010000122.1:0-4082 GCA_964622015.1 uncultured Rhizobiaceae bacterium
TACGTTCCTTAAAGAATGATATGACATGAGTCCTTCATTCTTTAAGGAACGTAAGCGACCCCGCAATCCAGAATGATCCTTAAGCAACCCCAACATTAAAAAACAAAGATAAATAAATGCAACTTTTGTTAATAACTACTATCATAGCCACTTTGGCTTTTCTGGCAATTTTTGTAAAATTCTGGCGTTATAAAAAATATGCAAAAAAGGAAATAGAGTCCAGAGATCAGCAAATTTCTGAAATAGCCGCTGAAAAAGACCAAATGCTGCTTGATTTACAGCAAGCAAAATCTGAAGCAAGCAATTTAAGAAATAATAAAGGCAATTCAAAATTCACTGATAATATTTTAAATAAAAATCGAGGTGGCGGCAATATTAGCGAAGATCTAAAGCCTCTTTTAGACGAGATTGAGATATTGCGTAAGGAAAAAGAAGAAGAGATGAAGCTCAGACTTGAAGCAGAAAAGCAAATTGAATTGGCGCTGCAAAAAACCGGAGAGATTCAAAAAAGAATGGATGATTGGAAAATAATTCAAGATGCTTCAATGAAAGATTCTAAAAATGCCATTATTGATGTTGGCAATGATTTATACCAAAAATTAGCCAAAAGTCATAAGACAGAATTTGAGGAAGAAAGAAATCTGATTGATCATGGCATCAAAAATGTTAGCAGCTATCTGGAACAAATCAGCAAAAAGATCGAATTTTTAGAAAAAAATAATGTTGAATTTACCAAGGAAATGAAAGATGTAATTGCAAATTCGAGTGATAAAAAAACCTTTATCTCGCAAATCGTCAAAACCGCTCAAAATGCAATATTTAAAACTGATAATAACATCATCGACGAAACCAAAGATTTGACCAATAATTTAGAGACATTATTTAAAGATCATGGCTATAAATCTAAAAAAGATTATGTTTTTGACCATGATATAGATGATCACGAAAAATCTAAATTAATGTTTTCTGACTGTATTTTTGTAAAGCAAAACCAGCTTTATATTTTTGATTTTAAATCTCAGCATTATTTTGAAAATTATAAAATCAACTCTAAAAAACTCAGCCCACCAAAGCTAACTGAGCTTATCCAAGAAAAACTTGATAAATATATTTTATATCTTTGCAACCCAAAATATAAAAACTCAATTTTAAAAGTAGCATCAAGCTATGATTTAAAGTTTGACAAGGTAAGCATTATTGCTCTGGTATTATCGCCAAAAGAAATTAAAATCACTGAAGAGCTTGGCTATTTTACTAAATTCAGCAATCATACTCTAAAAATATTAGCCATCGAAGAAGCAAATAAAATTATATCAATCTAACCATGATTATTGATCAAGTCGAAATAAAATTACCGGTAATTGCACTCAAACAGCCATCAAAAGTCAAACTTGAGAAAGGCAAAAAATATTTCTGGTGCTCCTGCGGCCTCTCCAAAAATCAACCATTTTGCGATAGCAGTCACAAAGGCACCGGTTATAAATCGATACCCTTTGAGGTATCAGAAGATCAAGAAGTTGATTTATGCAATTGTAAACGAAGCAAAAACGGCATCTATTGCGACTCTAGCCATAAAAATCTGTAACAAAATTCGATTCGGTTATCATTACTCTCTATTTCTTCATCCTTATTCTCCGTTTTGTTATCCCTGCTTTCGCAAGGATAACAAAACGGAGAATAAGGACAGGCGCCTTGACAGAAAATGACAAATGAAATGATATTATTTACCTCGGATGAAGCTTATTATAAACACTTAACAAACGATTTTTGTCGATTTTAGTATAAAGTTGAGTAGTGGAAAGACTTTTATGACCAAGTAACTCTTGAATGGTTCTTAGATCTCCACCAGCTTCTAATAAATGGGTAGCAAAAGAATGGCGAAAGGCATGAGGGGTAATGGTTTGTGGTAAATTTAAATTTTTTCTAATATCGGCAATCAATCTTTGAAAAAGCCTGGCACTATAGACACCACCCTTAGAATTAACAAAAATCGATTGCTCATTTTTTATTTTGTGAGGACAAAGAGCTAGATATTCTTCGATTGTTTTTTTTACGATTCCTAAAATTGGCACTATCCTCTGCTTTTTACCTTTACCGGTAATCACTAACATTTCGCTATTTTCTAAAGATTTCCTACTTACGGCCAAACTTTCTGAAATTCTTAAACCGCAACCATATATTAAAGTTAATAAAGCCAAATCTCTGGCAATTTTCCACTGCTCTTTATTATTTTGCATCGCAATTGCATTAATAATTGCATCAATATTAATACTATCCACCGCCTTGGGAATTGATTTTAAAGTTTTTGGGGTTTTAATTTTTTTAATCTGCTGATTTGCCACCAGCTGATTATTATTTAAAAACTCAAATAGGCTTCGAAGCGAAGAAAGAAAACGAGCTAAAGAAGTGTTAGCGTAATTGCGATTATGTCTAAAAGATAAAAAACTCCTAAAATCTGAAACTAATAAATCTTCTAATATCTGCTTGCTGATAATTTGCCGTTTAACATTAGAAATAAAATCAAAAAAATAATAAATATCAGTCTGATATGAAATTAAAGTATGGCTGGAATATCTTTTTTCTACCTCTAAAAATAACAGAAATTTTTTAACCAAAAGTTTAACTTCTTCATCAAATTTATCTTCTATTAATAATAATTTACAACTCTTAGACATATTTATAATTCCCAGCGTGGTCTTGGTTTAAAATCAAGACTATCAACCATATTTAATTTAAATCTTTCAATTCCGGCCCAGGCAATCATTGCACCATTATCGGTACATAATTTAATTGGCGGGCTAATTACTGAGAGATTATTAAAATTGGCAGTAATTTTGTTAAAAATATAGCGATTTGCAGCAACTCCACCGGCAATTATTAATTGTGATATATTGATGTTTCTGCGGTTTAAAATTACCAAAGAATTTTCTAAACGATTGATGATGATTTGACTGATGGTTTTTTGAAAAGAGGCGCAAATATCGGATTTTTGTTGTAGAGATAATTTTTGGTGAGAAGTACGATGACAAAACTCAGCGTTGGTAAGCTTTTCGATCAATCTTCGAACTGCAGTTTTAAGACCAGATAAAGAAAAATCGCAAAGATGTTTTTTATCAAAATCACTATCAATTAGGGGCTTTGGGAAGTTGAATTTATTTTGATCGCCCCCCAAAGCTAATTTTTCAATTGCCACCCCACCAGGATATGGCAAGCCAAGCATCTGGGCAGTTTTATCAAAAGCCTCACCGATCGCATCATCAATGGTTTGGCCGAGTTTTTCATAAGACCCAATTCCCTTAGCAAGCAAAATCTGACAATGACCACCAGAAATTAGCAGCAATAAATAAGGAAAATTCACATTATTAGTAAGCCTGGCGGTTAGAGCGTGCGCCTCTAAATGATTAACCGCAATCAATGGTTTTTTATAAACTGAAGCAATAGTTTTAGCCATCATCAAGCCAACAATCACTCCACCGATGAGCCCAGGCCCAGCAGTTACCGCAATTGCATCTAAATCATCAAAATCAATATTTGCCTGCGCTAATGATTCAACAATCAAGCGATCCAAAATCTCAACATGACTGCGCGCCGCAATCTCCGGCACCACCCCACCATATTGCTGATGCAAATCAATTTGCGAATTAACCAAATTACTCAAAATATTTTTTTGATCATCAATAATTGCTACCGCAGTCTCATCGCAACTAGTTTCAATGCCAATAATTTTCATGAAAATCAAATTTGTAATTTATTTTAAGGAACTAATAGCTCACAACTCCCCCTCTACCGAGAAGAAGAGAGGGGGAATTATAAATACTAAACCCCAAATATAAAATCTCCGTCATTTAATTTAATATGAGCGGTTAGTTTAATTGTGAATTCCAAATATTCATCCTTGATAATAATATTATCTAATTGGTCAAAATAATATTGTAAACCAGTAAAATCACTTTCATGACCATAATTGATGCGATCAAAAACTAAAGGAGATAGTTTAATTTTATCCTCAGCTTCAATAAAATCAGTAATAATACCAAAATCCATCTATAATGCAACATAATTAACCCCACAAACACTCTTAA
>CAZUPN010000123.1:0-4019 GCA_964622015.1 uncultured Rhizobiaceae bacterium
TTGTTGTAAATTTTATCGCCGATCTGCTTAATTAGTTCCTTCTCAGGCCAGCTTAGTCTTTCATCATCGACTTTGACGACTAAAATTCCGTCATTATTCCAGCCTTCACGTTTTAGTTTTTCGGCGTCAATTTGTTTTGGCTGAATGCGTCCAAGATTCGATCTTAGTGGGTTTTGATTGTTCATAATGAACCTCCATCAGTTTTTTTGATCACAAAATCAAGCAAAGCCAAAGCATCTGCCTCATTGTCATCAACTGCGTTAAATCCAAGCTTCCTTACTTCGTTTATGACCTCCGATTTACTGGCGTTGCCTTTGTTTGTTATGTGTTTTTTGATCGTGCCAACTGGAATGCCAAGATATGGGATATTCTGATCTTCACACCAAGCAGTAAGGTGAGCTAAAAAACCACCATAAGCATGAGCTGCATCAACTCCAAGATGTCTTCTGACTTCTTCAAAATAAACTGAGTCAATACTGTCGGTTAGTTGGTCAATCTCTTCCAGCCACATCCTAAAACGAAGATAACGCATACCGCCACCTTCAAATCTTTGTGGTTTAAAAGATTTAGTACCACTAGTGATTTGATTATTGTGCGATCTAATTGCCCATCCAGTGTTTGTGCCTAGATCAAGAGCCAGGATTTTTTGGTTTTTATTGTTGTTCATAGTGTTTTGGTTTTTGTTGTGTTAAAATTTTTGTTTTATTTTGATTGTTAATGCTGATAACTTTTTCCCCAAATACTGCCAGCCAAAATTACTACTACGATAATTGAGAACCTTATGGTTCTCTATTACGTAGTAATAGGAGAGGTGTTTCCGTCTGGAAAACCATCTTAAGACCATAAGCAATATGGGCCGAAGCGTATTTTCCATCTGGAATTTTTTAAACTTTTATTTACGCTATTGCCGTCTGGCGTAATCCCTCTCAGGCATTGGTTTGAGAGCGGTTGGCAATTTCCAGATGGAAAATGATTTTTTGAACTAATTTCCGTCTGGCGATGGAGCGTTGTAAAATAAGGCTTGGAAGCCAGATGGAAACATGAGCTTTTTCCATCTGCCGTCTGGATTTTCCATCTGGAATTTTGCCTATCCTCCTTATCCTGTAAAATCCAAATCTGATCATTTTCTACTGGAAGAACAACTCCAGTACTAACACATTTGTAATGAGTTGGTAGGATATCAATTAAATTGCCATTAATATCTTTGAATTTCATGTGCTTAACACACATTAGCCCATATCTTGAGCGATTACATTCAAAGCCATATTTTTTATTATCTTTGATAAATTTGATGTAGCCTTTAGTTGCTAAAACAGAAATACGATCAGTAATTGTTTTTAAGCCTCCAAGGCTAGTTTTGTTTTCAAAGGCTTCTGCAAATTGGGCAATAGTGTATAATTTACCTTTTAGAGCTTCCTGTTCGATTAGTTGTATAATAACATCCGCTTTGCGATCTCTTTCTGCATCGAGTTTTTGACCATAATCTTGCTGGATAAGTCTTTCAGAAAATGGATTTAATTCGACCCACTTACCATCAACTTTTTCAACAATCTTTCTTGGAATTGATGATCCATTCCTGAGCTCAAAATAAAGATTTATTTTTGAATCAAGCTCATCTGGTCGGTGAAGTATTAAGCCACTTGAGTAAAAGCTTCTTAAGCTTCCAGCACCAGAAAATGCCTGAAATGGATCTTCTTCAACATCCTTCTTCTTGATTTTTTTAGTGTGATGGCAGAGTATCATTCCCATATCTGGATTAATCATTGATCTAAGTTTACCAATCCTGTTTTGCAGAAAAAACAGCATGGCGTTATTGTCATTCTCATTGCCATTTTCACTACCGCCGTCAAAGACATTTCTGATTGGATCAACACAAACAATATCTGGTGGTCCGTCAGAAAAGGAGTCTCTGATTGTGTTATAAGCAAGCTCAACACCCTGATCATTTAAAATTGCTTCAATTTGTGGAGTGGCACAAAAGTTTTTTAATCCTCGAAATAAAATATCTTTATGGATGCTGAGTTTTTTAATGCGCTCACGCAAATAGTGATAGCTAATCTCTGATTGCAGATAAAAAACTTTAAGTGGTTTTGATGGTTTTAATCCTAAAAAACTTTCTCCTGCTGCGATATGCATCAAAAAATTGATTAAAAAATCACTTTTACCAACTTTGGGAGCTCCGCCAATTAAAAGCATTCCACCTGGCGTAAGAAATCTTGGTGAAATTAAATCTTCTGGCATCGGACTATTATCATTCATAAATTCAGTGCCAAGATAACGTGGAAATCTTTGCTCAAATCCTTTTGCAGTTTCAAGGAATGATTGGATGTTAAAATTTTCTAAAACTGCGTCAGCAGCATCCCATTTGAGCGTCTTATCTTTTGGAGGAGTTAAAATTGAAACGAAGGATGCAATTTTTAGAAGATGTTTAGAAACTTTTTTACCATATTCCAAGCCAACTTGATCATTATCTGGCCAAATGATTACTTCTTTACCAATTAGCGGCGACCAATCAGTCTTATCAATTGGAGCATTTGCCCCATTCATTGCGGTTGTTGCAGTAAAACCTTGGGCAATTAAACTATCTGCAGACTTTTCTCCTTCAACTAGAATGATCTTATTTGCAGCGATAATACCAGGAATATTATAAAGAGGTCTTGGATTGGGTGCTTGTGTTTTTTTGTTTTTAACATCCCAGATCCTGAACTCTTTACCAGCTTCGGTATCATAGCGATAGACACAGGCTATTAGCTTTCCTTCTTGATCAAGATAATTCCATGTAGCGGTTGGTTTTCCTAGGTTATCAATTAAATTACGAGGCCTTACTATTTGCTTTAAATAAGTAGATGAAGGATTACCCAGCCATGAATTAATCTCAGCTAAAACTTTGCTAAAATCAGATTTATGATAACCTCTTACTTCCTCCCACAAACTAAAAATATCACCACCTTGATTTGTAGCAAAATCATACCAATCACCTTGTCTTTCTCCATTAAGCTCAACCTTTAGACTCTTACCTGCTTCGCCTTTGGTGCTACCAATATAAAAACAATTATTTTTAACATAACCTTTTGGAAAAAGATAAAACAAAACCTCCTTTATTTTGAGTAGTAGATCAGATTTAATTTGCTCAGCATCAAGCTTGGTTGGAGAATAATTTGCCTGGCTGTTAGCCGCATTGTTGAAATTTAAAAAATCACTCATCTGTCAAGCCCCCAACAACGCTTCTGCCACGGACAGAATTTACATTCAAAGTAGGAGGAGTCATTTGCAATTCTTGGCAACAATTCATGAGCTTCGGTAGCGCGTAAAATCATTACCGCTTTGTCGCTGGATTTTTGAGCAAGCGATTTATCAAATGGAACTAGTTCGAAATGAACCTCAGCGGTGTCTTTGTTGATAGCAGCAAAAAGTGCAGGATTTCTTGATATTCCTTCAATTGAATTCTCAATGTAAGCCTGATAAATTGCAATTTGCGCGGCGTAGATTGGCTTTGAAACTGCAAGACCTTTTTTAATTATATCATTCCAGGATTTGTTATTGAGAGATTTGCATTCAAAGAGCATCGGGAATTTAAAATTAAGCTCTTCTGGCGCATTAATAATAACTCCATCAATGTGACCTTTAACTTTACCGTTGGCAACAGTAAATCCAAACTGATCACCATTTGGTTTGTTGGCAATGAGATCAATACCTCCAAGCCTTAGCCACTTGATCATCAATTCTTCAAAGACATGCCCAGCTTGAAATATTTTTAAAGTTCTGCCAGTGAAATTCTGATCCTCATCTTTTGGAGTATCGGTATATTCAAATTGCAAAGCGCGATTGCAAGAAACACCAAGCCTTGATGCTCCGAGATAATCTCTGGCCTCTTGTTTCGAGTGTTCTATTGACAAAGCTTTGTCGATCAGAAAATTTATTTTTTCTGACAGGCTTGTTCTGTGATTAAAATCTAGCATTTATAACCTCCGACATTTCTGCCTCAATTTCTTTACATTGCATGAAGTCAAAATAGGCAC
>CAZUPN010000124.1:0-3978 GCA_964622015.1 uncultured Rhizobiaceae bacterium
GTTTTCTGGATTGCCGCCTCGCCTACGACTCCTCGAGAATGACGATTTCTAGAGGAGTCGTAGGCGAGGCGGCAATCCAGAAAAGTTCTTTTAACTCAAATAAGCATGCAACCTGAGAAAAGCAAATTTTTAAAAGCAAAAGATATCGATCCTGCAATGCCGGCCGGAATACCTTATATTGTCGGTAATGAAGCAGCGGAGAGATTCAGCCGTTTTGGCATGGGCTCGATACTTGTCGTCTTCATGACCCAATATCTGTTTAATAATTCAGGAGTTCTACAATTTAGCGAGCCTCAGGCAATGGTTTGGTATCATAATTTTGTTGGTGCCAGCTATTGCTTTGCAATTCTTGGCGCAATAATTTCTGATATTTTCTGGGGTAAATATAAAACCATCATTTTTTTTTCAATCGTATATTGCTTGGGACATGCAACTTTAATCTTTCTTGATGGCAAGTCTGGCTTATTTTGTGGTCTTGCTTTAATTGCACTTGGTAGCGGTTGTATAAAAGCTTGTGTTAGCGCTCATGTTGGTGACCAATTTAATAGAAAAAACCAACATCTTATAAGTAAAGTTTATAGCTGGTTTTATTTTGCAATTGTTGTTGGTGGCCTCACTTCAGCACTTCTTACCCCCTATCTGTTTCAAAATTATGGTCCAAAAATTGCTTTTGGGGTACCGGGAATTTTAATGTTAATTGCAACCATTATTTTTTATAAAGGTAGAAAAGTTTTTATTGCCGCTCAAGCAATTGGTTGGCAAAAATTTCAAAAAGAATTTCTTAATCCGCAAAATCTAAAAACGATTATTAATTTGCTGATTATTTTCTTTTTTACGGCGTTCTTTTATACTCTTAATGATCAAGATAGTAGCTCTTTTGTAATACAAGCAGGAAAGATGAATCGCGAAATCAACCTTGGCTTTATGAAGTTGACGCCCGGTCAATCCCAGGTTCAAGCTATCGATCCGGTATTTACCTTGATATTTGCGGTACTATTTCCTTATGTAATTTATCCATTTTTACACAAATTTATTAATCTCACTTATTTAAAAAAAATAGCTGCCGGATTTTTTGTTGCTGGCGCCTCGTTTGCACTTGTTGCCTATGCTCAAATGTTATTAGAAAAAGGGCTAGAGGTGAGTATTATTTGGCAAATTTGGGCCTATGCTTTACTTGCTATAGCTAAAGTTTTGATAATAGTTACCAGCATGGAACTTTGCTATGTACATACTCCAAATTCATTAAAATCTTTTGTTTTTGGTATTTATTTTTTATCTGCCGGCCTTGCCAACCTACTAACTTCATTTATTAATGGCTGGATTCAAGATGCGAGTGGTAATTCAATTGTTGATGGTTCGATTTATTTCTGCTATTTCATCATATTAGCTGTTGTAATAGGGATCATGTTTGTAATTTATATACCATATTACAGAGGCAGAGTCTACCTACAAACAATAAGAACTACACTCCCGGAAAAATACTTGGTTCATGAATCAAAAATTAAACAAGTTACTGACATAATCCTTAGGCTTGGAGGAAAGAAAATTGCCATAATTATATTGTCTGGCTCTCTTAATCGTGATAATTTGGCAAAAAATACTGACTCTGAAGGACGCGTGTCCTATGAATATACCAGTGATTATAACTTTTTGATACTTACCAATAACAAGAAACATTCTAAGCGTAAATATAGTGCTGATTTAGAAAATAGAATTAAGGATGAATTTGTTAAGCGGGGACTAGAATCCAGAGCCTCATTTGATTTAGATCATGGTATAACCGTAACCATTAGGCCAGTTGATCACTTTGATTTAGAGCTAGAAAAATGGAGAAGCAGAAATCTCTTCTCTAATATCACAAAAAGAGAAATCCTTCTTTATAATTGTAAAGATTTTGAGTCAACCAAGCCAAAAGGACCAACTTCAGAACAAATAAAGGCAATTACCAAAGAAAGTTGCCAGCATTATTACCGTAATGGTTTAGAATTTATGAGTTGCGCCAATCTACTTAAAAGCCTTACCTCCAATTATAAATTATCAACTTTTAATCTTCATCAGGCATCTGAGAACTTTTATCGTTGTTCATTGCTACTTTTAACTGGCGAGAGGCCAAAAATTCATGATCTAGCAGAATTTAATTACTTGCTTTGCATGGAATCAAATCTATTTTTTGATATATTTCCATCCTCTACCTTAGAGCAAAGAACATGCTTTAAATTATTAGCGGCATCCTATCTCAGAGCTAGATATGATCCTTACTATAGAGTCAATCTTGAGCAGCTTGAATATTTAATTGGCAGAGTTGAAAAATTAAAAGAAGTTACTGAGAAAATTTGTGGTAAGGCTATTAGCTAGATATTAGCTTTTACTACTTGCTTTGTCATTTCATTCTTTGCTGGTATGACATAAATTTCTGCAAATTTCATTTTTATCAGTCCTATTTTATTACAATTAGTAAAATGATACTAAAATTTAAAAAAAGATATTGACGATTAAAAAAGGATTTTTTAGCCTGAGCTTAAGTGGCTTATTTTAAGTCCACGAATAAATCAATTATAATGCCAAAATGATTCCAAAAACCCGCTTTCAAAATTCAGTTCTAAATTATAATGATAAAACCTTTGCTTTAAGCGGACGGTTAACTCTTTTTGCTTCCCATATGATTAATTTGATAAAACGATCTATGAATTTTATAAAATTACAGCGATTTTTAAAGCAGCTAATTCTGATTATGGTTTCTTGTATGTTACTAACTTCTTGTAAGGCTAATAATTTGAATGGGTTTTTTAAGCAGAAAGATTCAATTCCTACTGAGCCGGTTTGGTATCCAATTGATGTGACTAAAAAAGGTACCAAATTGGAGGTGGTGGTTAGGGTTGAGATAGAGGATACTTATGGTTTTTATCTTTGTTTTTATAATGATATGCTGAAATATAAAAATCACAAAAGAAAATTTGGTCAATATGGGCCAACAACATTTACTTTTTGGGAAGGAGTAAGATCATTTTTCCCAAGCAAGCCTTTGCCACCTCTAACTGCAGAGGAATTAAAAAATTATTACCGACTTTCAGATATAGTGCGCGGTGATAGTAAATATGTGAATGGCAAATTTGTTGAAATAAAAAAGTCAGTTCCTACTCCAGTTAAAATTCAGCTTTTTTCAGCCAAAGGAGTTAAAATGCCGGTTTTTTATTTTGATGAAAAAACCAGAGAGGTAACGCAAGTGCCAGATGAAGGAATTGAACCAGAGCTTCATAGTTGGGGTGAATCTTATGATAAAACAATTGGAGTGGAGCATTTAAAGCCAGGAGTCTATAAAATAATTATCGAAACTTTAAAAGATGCTCCTGAATTTAAAGGAATAAGAGTAGAATTTGGTTTTCATACTACTCATAGACCAAAATAAATTATTTTTAACAATTTTACTAACTTTACCAACCTAAAAACTTAAAAATTTATATGCCAAAATTAATTGTTACTATCGTCACTGCTGGAACTCCAGAAATTGACCCTGAAACCGGAAAAGAGAGCATATCTATTGCTGGCCATATTTGGTACACTATAAGAAGTGATGATGAAACCAAGGTTTACAATTATGGATTTGCTCCAGATGAAGATCACCAAGGACAACCATCTGCTCCGGGAGAAGTTTATAAAAACGACCAATTACGCTACCAAAT
This sequence comes from uncultured Rhizobiaceae bacterium, assembly GCA_964622015.1. GTDB lineage: Bacteria > Pseudomonadota > Alphaproteobacteria > Rickettsiales > UBA1997 > CAZUPN01. The sequence goes on from CAZUPN010000124.1 coordinate 3,681, forward strand.
TGACCTAGATAAGGGCGATCACCAATTCTCTTCTGACATCACCCAACAACAATTTGATGATTTAAAAGAATTCGGCCAACATTCAGAACTTCATGGCTTTGATCCACATTACAACGCAATAAACCATTCCTGCATCAACTTCCTATGGAAAGCTCTAGATTTCGCTAAATTCAACACCGGTGGTTTCCCAGGAGATCTACTTCCAACCTGGAACGTCGATAACATCGAAAACCTCCTATCTACAACCGGTGATCATGTTTTTAGCAGAGTCACCCCTCAAGATTTAGATCTAACCCCG
>CAZUPN010000125.1:0-3960 GCA_964622015.1 uncultured Rhizobiaceae bacterium
AAATTTCTCATTAAATGTACTAAACAACGCTGATGATCAGTATTTGGCAGCAATTTTCTTTGGCATGATTTGATTGTAAATCTGCCTTATATCGGAGGTAGATTTATGTTCTAGTTCGATGATTTGACGGATGATGCTTTTACTCATAGTTTGTTATACTGCTTTAGGTTGTTAATATCAGTGCCATGAGTGCTTGGAAAATAATTATTATCAAGTGGAAAATGTGGATTTTGGGATTTTTCTTTGGATTCAAGGCGACAAATCCCGTTAATCAGGATTTTGGCGATTTCTTGGAATCTTTTATGAGGAGAAGTAGCTATTTCTGGTTTTTTGGTTTGCAGTTTCATTTGATAGCGGTTTTATTAGCGAAATTTCTTATTTTATAATAAAAGAGGCTATAAAACTGGCAATATTGCTTGATTTAGCAGAATCACTTTTATTTACCAATTCTTTAATAAGATTGGTAAATTTTGGATGTGTCGAGTAGATTTAAGAATTATTATTTTTTTATAAAATTTCATCAAAAATTATTTTATTTTGAAAGCAATCAATAGCTTTCTTTACATAAGGGATAATTTTTTCCTCTGGAAGATCATTTAGATTAAAAAATTTTAACTTTTGACATTTATCTGGCTCCATATTCTCTATCTTTCCTTCCCACTTTCTGCACTCAAGAAAAAAACCAACATAAGCTGGTTTTAATCCATGTATTACTGAAACTAATTTTAAATCACTATTTTTAATCTTGATTCCCAGCTCTTCTTTTGCCTCTCTGATCATTGCTGATATTATTGACTCGCCTTCTTCTAGATGCCCAGCAACGAACCCCCACAAACCTTGATCTTGCTTTACTTTATTTCGCAATCCAAGAAGTAAAGCATTATTTTTTATCAGTAGTAAATTGACCGATACTGGTACTTTATGATAATTGTTATCCATGTTAATATAGTTTGGGATAGACTTTATTTTTTGCTTGTTTATTTTACAATTTCAATTTCAAGTCAAACCACTTAAAAAAATTTAGATATTGCATGATTTCTGATGATATTAATTACAGAGCATTTAGTTACAATAAAAATATTACGGATCAAATAATTGCTATTTGCGAGCCTTTATTTAAGGTAAAAATTATCACTTTTGCATATTTTAGATTTTTTGAAAATGGCAGGTACCTTTATTTATGTAATGATTTAAAATGGGTAGAATATTGTTTACAGAATGTTCAGGATAATGATACCTCTTTAGGACAAGAAATTAACCATGCGAGTACGGATAATTTTTATTGCTTTTTATGGCCAACAACCCCACAAGACAAGCTTCTGACTGCATTATATAATTTTAACATATGGCACGGTCTCAGTATTTTCAAAAAATTACAAGACTCTGTAGAATTATGGGGCTTCGCATCGGCAAAAGAAAATTATTTTATGCCCAATTTCTATGTTAACAATATTGAAAAGCTAAAAGACTTTACCAGATTATTTAATGATAAGGCCAAGAAACTAATTGATGTTGCTGATTACAGTAAATTAGCTATATATAAAAATAGCATTGTTGATTCTTATAATTTTAGTGATCCTTATGCTTCCAGGGAATTTAATAAATTTATATTGGCAACTGATATAAAAAAATATCCAATTATTGCACAAAATAGAGAAGTTTTTTTATCAAGAAGAGAAAATCAGTGTTTGAATTATCTTTCTTTTGGTAAAACTGCTAAAGAAATCGGCAAAGAGTTAAATATTTCTAATAGGTCTGTTGAATTATACCTAAAAAATATCAAAAATAAACTAAGTTGTGATAATAAATTTGAAATGATCACAACCTATCAAAAAAGCTGTAGAGATTGGTTTTAATATTTTATTGCTAATATGAATTATAATAACAAAGTTGCACTCGAATATAGCACAAATTTTATCGGCGAATTCAACAAAATAATAGAGCCCCTACAATATCTCAAGATACCAGTATTTTCATACCTCAAAATAATTAATGATAACAGATATTTGATGCTTTGCAATCATAGCAAATGGCTACAATATCATTTCAAAAATATACATAACCAAGGTACATTTTTTGCCAATGAGTGTAATATGGCCTTGAAATATAAAACTCATTATCTAACTTGGCCATCTATTCCAACCGATCACGTGTTAACAGCTTTACATAATTATGATATTTGGAATGGTATAAGCTTTTTTAAGAAATCAGAATATTCATTGGAAAGATTCTGCTTTGCTACAACTATAAATGATTTTAGCTTAAGTAGCCTTTATTTAAACCATATTGATCTTCTAAAGCGCTTTCTAAGATATTTTGGGGATAAAGCAAAATAATGCTTAAAAACTATAATTACGATTATCTTGCAACATTTAAAGATATAGCTGCATCAAAAACAAATCAAATACCAAAATCTTTTAATAAAGAAGAATTCTCTATTAACTACCCAATAAATAAGATCTCTATAAATGGTAACAATATAGAACTCTCCAAAAGAGAAGCGGAATCTTTAAAATATTTATCTGAGGGTAGAGCTATAAAAGAGATAGCTCAATTAATGAAATTATCGCCCAGCACTATTGAATCATATATTTACCACATCAAAATAAAGGCTGGCTACGCTAGGCGTTCTGAACTGATTAAAGCTTATCAAAATTGCTTAAAATATTCGCATTCAACATAATTAAGCAAGTTATCTGTTTTATTTCTCAATCTTTCTCGTTTGTAGTACAAGATACTATAGTATTTTTCATGTATAGCAAATCTTGTAAGAGCTTATAAATATAATGCAAGCATATTGCCAGCTAATCAGTAGCTGACTCATGGCTCCATTTTTTGCTTAAATAAGCAATGAAAATCTTTTGTTCTCAAAATATTTGGTTAGCGATATTGAAATATTATATTCGTGAATTGAAAGTGGTACCAAGTAGTCTTTTGTGTAGTACGGATAGGTATATCTTCTTAGTTACTACAGTTATAGAAACTCTAACCTAATTTCGCAGATTATTATGTTAAAAAATAAATTTCCAAATTTAAAACACTTAATCTCAAAACTCCTACTAAAATTCGTACTACCAAAATCCATCAATAAAGCAATACTCCTCGGCCATCTTGCCTTCGATCCTGAAATCAGGCGCGCTATAGATAACTCAGAATTTGCAATACTCTTAATCATTACTAATCAAATTCACAACAGTAAAGAGGGTAGAATCACATCTGCTGAATATCGCGGGTTAGTTGCGTGTCATGAGGTATTAGTTTTTAACCAAGATCTTATCAGGAAAATAAAAAAATCCTTCAAAAAAGATGATCTTATCTATGCTGCAGGAAGTATAACCAATAGCAACTATCAAGATCAAATTCTTCAGATCAAACACGCTACCAGAATTGAGTTAAGAGACCCCAATCATATTTTAACACATTGTCCTCAAAAGCAGCATCAATCATCATCACAGTTTTGTAATCCAGTTTTTAATTCCTAAAATCTAAAATTGAGAAATTATATGAATAATTTACCTAATTCATTATATCCAAAAGCAGTATTAAAAAACCTATTACCATCAGAGTCTGAGTCCCACAAAGCCAGAATCATAGAAATTACCAACATAATAGTTACAGTAGCAGAGGATAAGATCGCTTTTATCATCCTATTTGGTCCCTTGGCTCGAGGTGACTTAATGGCTAACAGCGATTATAATTTCTTGATTCTAACCAAAGAAAAAAAATACGCCAATAAGAATAAGGCAAATAAATTACGTAAAAGAATCAGTGACGCAATTAACAGCAGCAGCAATAATAATAACAGTAAAATCAAAGATAAAACTCACCGCTGTCATTTAACCATCGAACCAGTTGCTTACGCTAATTGTCCCACTAATCAAAAAAAATATTTCTTTGCTGATCTCAAAAGAGATGGAATATTGCTTCATTATTCTGCTAGGTTTGAATTATTGGGATTGC
>CAZUPN010000126.1:0-3936 GCA_964622015.1 uncultured Rhizobiaceae bacterium
AGGAGTTTATGGTGTTAGGTTAGAAATAATAGGGCGGGTTCACCGTACGCTTACTTTAAATCTTACCTATCTAAAGCTGAGCTAGATAGGTAGATCATTATACTGCAGATAGGTTAAGGAATTACACTAAAGAAAAATCAACCAATGCTAACCCATTTGCCTCGATTCTGGAGATTTTACCTACATAACATGAATTATTTGGAACCAAGGTGAAACTATTATCATCGGTAGCATAAACTGATTTAGTTATAGCTGCTAAAGTAACACCAGGAATATCAAGCAAAATTGATCCACGTTTTCTAATGCGGATATTTTTTGTGCCATCGGGGCTGGTTAAATTATCAACGCATTCTTCAGCAAATCCCAAGAACAGATCCCCAATCTGTAATGGCTTTGCATATCCTATACCATTACCTCCAACTGCTGCGCCCTGATATATCATAACTCCGCCTTTAACCGGAATTTCGCTAATATCACCTAGTTCGTAAATTCGATTGATGTCTTTTGTAAGTGCTGTCATAATTTATCTCTTTAAATTTGTTTGGTTGATAGAATTTTTACCTGTTGGTTTTCACTGGCCCTTTTATAGGCAAAATAGGAGTCGTAATCATTGTTGAATTCGGATCGTAATTTGGCATCATCTTGCCATTCGGCTTTTGCTCTTTCTTCAAGAGGTGCGTTTTTATCGATCTTGGTTTTGTTTGAAATACTTGCTTCAAAACTCGGATCAACTTTCGGCATTTCTTTTTCTGCTTCTTTGGTTGATTCAAGATATTTGGTGCCACGTTGTTTTTCTCGTGAGATGATTTGTAGGGCTAGTTTTTCGGCGGTCATATCGCTATCTCGTTTAGCTTGTGCGATTAAATCTTCGTGACCAGATAAAGCAGCTTCTTCGATTGCTAGAATTCTTTGTCTTTCGGATTTTATGCCTTCAGTAAAAGCATCTTTTTGAATTTTTGTTGAAGTTTCTTTGGCCAGTTTTTCGGCGATGTCAGGAAATTCTGTTTTAATAAAATCTGCTGTAATATTTTCCCATGCTATTGATTCTTTATTGTTACTCATAAAATTAATTTTTTTGGTTGTTGAAAATTTTTGATTAAGTTTTGTTAAAGTTTCTTCGTAAGTTCCAATCTCATCTGCCATGCCGTTTGAAATAGCATTTGCACCGATCAAAACTCCTCCTTGCCCGAAATCATTTTTTACCGAATCAATTGTTGTAGAGCGATAATGCGCTACCGATGCAATAAATTGCGATTCCAGATCATCAAGTTCGCGTTTGATTTCAGCCATACCTTCAGTAGTTCTTGGATCAGGTCTCTCACGACCAGCATTGCTTGAAACGACTTCAATGTTTTTATATCCTTCAGAGTCAGGTTCTTCTTGAACCGGAATTGTGGTAACAACTCCGATGCTGCCCAAAAGTGCTGAAGGATTAGCAATGATTCTTTCAGTAGCAGAAGCGAGCCAATAAGCAGCAGATGAACAATTCCTACCAACATAACTCCAGATTGGTTTTTTGCCTCTTGCATTAAATATTGCTTGCGCCATTTCCATTGGCCCTAGAGCAACTCCGCCTGGAGAATCAATATCAAATAAAATTGCTTTTATCTGATCATTATCGAGTGCTGCCTGGAAATCTTTTGCTAAATCTGATAGAGCGGTGCCGCCAAGAAAGAAGGTAAATAGATCGCTTCTTGCTGTGATTGGTCCATGGATTGGAATTATTGCTGTGCCATCACGAATCAAAACTGATCTGGTATTGTTAAGGCGGATTTCTGATTTGAATGCCAAAGATTCAAAATCTTTCAGGCTACAAAGGTTATTCAGGCTATCAGGTTCAATTGCCCAATATTTGGCGATTTTTAGAATTTCATGCATCGTTGTTTTTTTGTTGTTGTGAGTTGGTTTGAACTACTTCTTTTGGAATGATTCCAGCTTCTTGTTTGAGTCGATATTCCTTGAGGATTTGGGGATATTTTCTTTCAAAATCACCGCCAGTGAGAATTGCAGTTTCTTCAGCAAGAGTGCTGATTCCCATTTTTACTCTGGTTTCTGCCGCTCTGACTTCTTTGAGTTGATCGATCTGTCCTCTTGGTGGCCCAATCCACTCTGCTCCTAAATAGGCGCTGCGAATGTATGGGTCACTAAAAAATCCTGGTGCTTTCAAAATTCCTTTAGCAACTGCTTCAGTAATGACCATTTCATAAACTGGCTGACAAAGCTGAATTGCGAGCCATTTGCGTCTGGCAGAAAAAAACTTCCATGCTTCAACTAATGCTGCTTGAGCAGCAGAATAGCTGGCAGTGAAGTGTTTGATTAAAATCTCAAAAGGTAATTCTAGCGCTACACCGACTTGTCTTAAAATTGCCTGAACAAAAGGATCAAATGCCTGATTTGGTCTTTTGGGATCAGCGATTTCGATATTTTCTCCAGGTTGAAGATCAAGAATTGCACCTGGTCCTAGTTTGTAATCACCGTCATCTTTTCTTCCAAATGAGTCATCAGGAGTCATTGGAGCGAGTCCTTCTTCATCTTCCGATTTTACAAAAACCGTGAACATCGCCGATACTACAGCAGCCATAATTTCTGCTTCGGTGTAGCGATCTAATTGTTTTAAACTCTCAATTACCGGTGCAAGGTAAGGAACGCCGCGGGTAAGTCCTGGACGGATACGGTTAAATATATGAAAAACTTGTCGGTTGCCATATTTGTCAAAAGCGGGAATTTGAACAAACTTTCTTTCTTTACCGCCTTGATAATCATCAGGATGTTTATTGCAAATGGAGTAAGAAATTGGTGCTCCATCAGAGTCCATTTTAACACCGCCAGCACTTGTTGCAGTGTCAGTTTTGAAGTCTTGGTTTGCTACGCGGTCAGCCTCAACAATTTGCAGTGCTAAATCAATGTTTCGGTTAGGTCTAGAAACACTACGTTTTAAAATAAAAACATCGCCGCTTTCTAAAACTGAACGCAAAATCAGATTTTGAATTTCAGAAAAAGTCTGGCAGCGAGTAATGTCACAATCCTGATTTTCTGCCCAATTGCGAAATACCGTTTCAGCATTTCTTTCAAAAGCATCAAACTCATCTTCATTTTTGAAGAATGGTTTTAACACTTCACGATCAAGATGAGACTGAACTTTAAGTCCAGTACCAACAACATTGGTGACAACAGTGTTAACAGCGCCACATGCGAGTGGAGCATTGCGAAGTAAATCTCTTGATCTTTGGCGAAGCTCCGGAAGATCGGGCAAAGTGACATTGTCAGCAGAGCCATCAGCGACATTCCAATTTGAGGTTTGTCTGCGATCTCTTCTGGCGCCGGTATAACCACCAGCAATTGCTAGTCTGGTTCTTGCTTCTAATCTTCTTAAACCGGTTTGTGGGCTTATGTAGGAGATGGTTTTATCAAGCCAGTTCTCAGGAATTTTTGGTAGTTTTCTCATATTGGAGTTGCTCCTCTTACTCTGATACCGCCGTGATTTTTTCTTTTGATTTGTACTAATAATCTTTTTTCGCGTTGTTCAAGTGTGGTAAGATCAGCCTTTCTGACTTTCTGTCCGTTATACCAGGCTTCTTGGGCGTTTAACAAAATGTCAGAAATGGCTTGCTGTACTTCGGTTAATTGTTCTTCGGGGGTTTTCATTTTTGTTTAAATAATTCCTCGGCTTCTTACTTTGCGGATCCGGCGCGTGTTAATCGGCTGAGTGTTTTGATGATTTTGTTGATCAAAATTTTTAAGTGGGATTTTTTGTAGATTTTCTACTGCTTTATTCAGATCAAGTTTCCAATTTCTTATTAGGCCACGAAGTGCAGCAAAAGCGTAAACTCTGCAATCGAGACCTTCAGTTTGAGCTCCTTCTTTACGAGGTACCCATTGTCTTATCGGTCTACCTTTGACATATTTGGTTTTGACAATTTCTGAAGTGATTTGTGT
>CAZUPN010000127.1:0-3935 GCA_964622015.1 uncultured Rhizobiaceae bacterium
GGGTGAAAATGGTGATGTTGATGATAATTGTTGGTCGGAGATTCGGGCTATTTCTTCGGCCGCTTTTTTATGTTGCTGTTGTAGTTCGGCGATTTGTTGTTCTAGGGTTGATTGTTCTGGTACTGATAGTATTGGATTAGTTGCGGTAGAAAATGGTAAATATTTTTTGATATTGCTAGGAGCTTTTATTGCTGCAGGTGCAGATAATATTTGAGGTTCGTTAGGTACTACAGAAAATAACGACTGAATTTCTGGATCTTCACTCTCTTTAATTACCTTTAAAGCAGACTCTCCAATTGGAATTTTTTGTGATATAAAATAACCAATCATTTTTAACTGTTTGCTCCTTAATTGCATATTAGCACGATTACCAGTAGTTGTCTTAATTAAAACAGTTAGGCAATCTATTTTATGAGCTGTTGCTTTTTGTGGAAAATCAGTTTGGATTTGGTTTAAGTTTCCTGAGATGGCGTTATTAATGAATTTTTGTTGGAAAAATTTGTTCCTTTCGATTAAGGATTTAATTTCTTCAAGGAATGGGTGTGGTATATCACTATCTCTTAAGTAGGTGTTGCTCCAAGATGTATTTTTTTGCAGGGCATTGATAATTGCCTTTGCTCCTTCAGAGTTGATATTAATGCAACCAAGATCAAGACTAGTCAAACTAGTATTCTTCTCCAAAGCGGTGGCTATGGATTTTGCTTCTTCGGGACTGATGTGGTTCTCTCGAAAGCTAAGACTAGTCAAACTAGTATTCGTCTCTAAAGCGGTGGCTATGGCTATTGTTCCCTCGGGGCCAATATTGTTACTACCAATATTAAGAGTGGTTAAACTAGTATTCGTCTCTAAAGCGGTGGCTATGGCTATTGCAGCTTTGGGGCTGATATGGTTGTATCCAAGTTCAAGACTAGTTAAGCTAGTATTCTTTTTCAAAGCATTGGCTATGGCCATTCCTCCTTCAGGGCCGATTTGACTGCCCCAAAGATCAAGACTAGTCAAACTAGTATTCGTCTCTAAAGCTTTGGCTATGGCCATTCCTCCTTCAGGGCCGATTTGGTTCATATGAAGACTAAGACTAGTCAGGCTGGTGTTTTTCTCCAAAGCGGAGGCTATGTATTTTGCCCCTTCGGAACCGATGTCATTGCCCCTAAGATTAAGACTAGTCAAACTAGTATTCGTCTCTAAAGCTTTTGCTATGGATTTTGCCCCTTCGGAACCGATGTTGTTGCCACAACAAAGATCAAGACTAGTCAAACTAGTATTTGTCTCTAAAGCAGAGGCTATGTATTTTGCTGCTTCGGGGCCAATATTGTTGTCAAAAAGGTAAAGACTAGTCAAACCAGTATTCTTTTTCAAAGCGGTGGCTATGGATATTGCAGCTTCTGGGCCGATGTTGTTGCCCCCAAAATTAAGAGTGGTTAAACTAGTATTCTTCTCTAAAGCGTTGGCTATAATTATCGCTGCTCTGTGATCAATTGTGTTGTGAGCAAGATCAAGACTAGTTAAGCTAGTATTTGTCTCCAAAGCTGTAGCTATGGCTATTGCAGCTCCCGGGCCGATGTTATTGCTATTAAGATTAAGACTAGTCAAACTAGCGTTATTCTTCAAAGCATTGGCTATGGCCATTCCTCCTTCAGGGCCGATTTTACTACCCCCAAGATTAAGACTAGTTAAGCTAGTATTCTTTTTCAAAGCATTGGCTATTGCCATTCCTCCTTCAGGGCCGATTTTGTTGATATAAAGATCAAGACTAGTTAAACTAGTATTCTTCTCTAAAGCGGTGGCTATGGATTTTGCCCCTTCGGAACCGATGTCGTTGCCCATAAGATTAAGACTAGTCAAACTACTATTCTCTTCTAAAGCTTTAGCTATGGCTATTATTCCCTCAGAGCCAATATTGTTGCCCCCAAGATCAAGACTAGTTAAGCTAGTATTCTTCTCCAAAGCATTGGCTATTGCTATCATCCCCTCGGGGCCGATTCTACTGCATCGAAGATTAATATTAATCAGACTCTGATTAGCTTTTAAACTTTTAGCAAGTATATTTACTTGCTCCGAGGAAATACTTTGATACATTAAACAAAGCTCTCTAATCCTATTATTCTCAATATCAGCTAAAATCTCATTAAATTCTTGTTGATTAATTGGCATAACTTTTAATTAATTTTGTTGTTACATGACTAAATTCTTGATCAAATTAAATTATTTGGATCTATTCATTTAGTAATTAATAAGACTTTGCCTCATCTACAAACCCAACCCAAACTAAGATTTTGGTCACAATGATTCTATCAACATCATAAAATTCTCAAAAACAGAATAATTAATTGACACCAATTATTTGCATCTTGGGTATTTTAGCGCAAACCTCAGTAGGAATTGAACTCATAACATTAAAGCTACAAATATCTATAAACACTAGCTTTAGAAAGCCCATAATCCTTCATCAAATCCTTAATCTTAATCCCTTGTTCTCTTTTTTGCTGCAATTGTGCCACTTGCTTTTTATCCAGCTTCTTTTTTTTACCAAAACTCACCCCATTAGCCAAGGCTTTCTTAATGCCATCCATTTGTCTTTCAGATCGAATCTCAGTTTCAAATTGAGAAATAGCACCAAGCATGTTAAAAAGTAATCTTCCTGTAGCATCATTAGTATCTATGTTCTGATCTATAACCTGAATAGCTACTTTTTTTCTTTTTAACTCATCTGCTATTTGGCAGAGATGAAGAGTTGATCTGGCCAAGCGGTCAAGACGGGTGACAACTATAGTATCATTCTCTCTGACATATTCCAAACATTCTTTTAATCTTGGCCTATTATCGCTGGTACCACTTTTCTTTTCTTGGAAGATTTTATCACAATTTTTTAGTTTATCTAATTGAACTTCCAAGCTTTGACCAACAGAGCTTACTCTAGCATAGCCAACCCTAGACATGTTGGTTATTTTGTTGATTAACTAAGTCATAGAGAAATTCGGGGGCAAAGTCAGCGCCATTTTCCCAAGAAATCGTACTTCTTTGAACTATAAGATTTTTAAAATATGAAACTGATTTTAAAGGCTCAAAAATTTCTCCAGATAGATAACTAGATAAATCTACCTCGCCCTTAGTTCCGTCATAAAATTTTAACCAAATCTTGTGATTATTAACGTATTTTGCTTCTTTTACTGAAAAATTAAACATAGCTTATTCTAAAGGTTTTATTTTATTTAAAGATTTTCCTTTTATGGCCAATTCCCAGTCTTGCATTAGCTCTTCTTTATGAATTATATACCATTCAAGAACTGCAACCATTGCTCTCCTTGGAAATTTACCATTTACTATTCCAGATTCAATTTCAACAGTAATTTGAAACTCGCCATATTCTGCATGAAAATGCGGCGGATTATGCTCATTGTAATAAATAGAAATTACAATTCCTAAAAAACGACTTATTTCTGGCATTTAAAATATAAATTAATTTTTAAACGAAAACAAAAAATCAAAATGAGAATCAAAAACAGATTATTAATTACTTAACAATCGGCAAAGAATTTTCATTGATTAGCTCAATTGTGTCTCATATTATTTAAGACAAACTAATAATCAACCATTGAGACATCAAAAGAGACATTTTTTTTGATCGTATCAATAAGTATACTTTCTGAAACTAATATTCAAGATAAATGAAGCGACGAAAACGCTTAAGAATTTTAAGCAATTCTGAAATCAATGATCTATATGGCAGACCACAATTTAGTGATGAAGACCGAATTGAATATTTTTCACTTTCTACTGCTGAAAAATTAATCATTGAGGATTTGCGCTTACTAAAATCAAAAGTCTCTTTTATATTGAAGCTTGGTTATTTTAAAGCAAAACATTTATTTTTTGCTATAAATTTTCTCGACTTCATCCACCCAAACCCCCTCCCAAACCTTACCTCCTATACCCCT
>CAZUPN010000128.1:0-3932 GCA_964622015.1 uncultured Rhizobiaceae bacterium
GTTTAAAACCTTTAGAGTCAATGACGTTGGCCGGAGTAATTGCTACTTTATTAATGGGAGACATTGCATATTTAGGGGAAATCTGTCATAGAATTTCTACCAATATTAATAAATTTTTTTTATTTTAAAGAATCGTGGCTAAGTTTCTTTGGTTTTGGATTTCCTTCGTTATTAACAATACCAGCAACAAAACTAACAAATTTTTTACTACCACCCACCTTACTAACAAAACTACTATTTTGTGTATTCTCAATGTCTTGATGACTGCTTGCTCTACCAGATAATACTTTGTCTGAATGAGAAAGAGAATTAAGGAAATAGTTGGTAATAATAGTTACTTGCTCTCTGGTTATTTGCTTACAAAGGTCCTGATAATCTTTAGGATTTTCTGGTGTAAGTTCGTTGCTATCAAAGCAACGCAATATACCATTCTCATTGCCCCTACTAAAGAAATATACACCAAGACAAGACTGCGTTATATGGCTTCTTTCGTCTTTTGTAAATTCTCTTATAATTGCTTCCCGCATAATATTAGCCTCTCTCAATTGTCTCCAATTTTCATAATATGGGTCAAAAGGATTTGTTATAAGATGAATTATTTTAGTAGTTAAAGCTTTAACATGATCTGGCTTTAAATGTGGATATTGGTCATGATATTCTCCAGCCAGAGTTTCTATCCTCTCCATAGTTGAAAATTTTTTCCATATTTTACTTTCTTTCATTAGCGACCACCACCTCCTAGTTGTTGCAACAGTTTTTGATTGCTATCGATTATTTGTTGTTTTAAATAATCCGTAGTTATATTTACAACTCTATAATCTTCTTCTTCATATGTTGCTCTTTCCCACCCTTGTTTTTTTAAAATCTTACTAGTCAAAAAAGAACTTTCTACTTCTGCTTTTTTGCATGGCTGCATTACAGAACTTATCGGGACAGAAACTGCAATTGATGTTGTATGTTGCTGCGCTTGTTTTTCCAGATGCTTATTTAAATTAGGAAATGCTGCCCAAATTATTTTGAAATGTTTATCGATAGTTATAACTAACCGATCATTATCTTTTCTAGTTACTTTTACAACATCATTTCCATCATTGTCTTGTTGTGTGAAATCAAAAATATAATTGCTGGGTTGCCCAGAATTTAAATATCTTTGGATTTCCTCTTGTCTGAATCTTTTTCTTTCGTCCTTTTGTGTTAATTTTTTATTCTGACTTGCGGTTAGCGGAGCCGCCTCCGTTAATTTAAAAACCATCTCTCTTTTATAATCAAAAAGATCTCCGATAAAAGTAGATATTTTGTTTGGATCTAATAATAATTGATCTCTTGCTTGTTGCAATATTATCCTTTTTTCATCTATGGTTCTTGCGCTTTTTAGTTTGATTGCAAATTGCTCAGTTCTTTTAGCGGCGTTATTAGTGGCCTCTGTATTACTTTTTTTATCCACTTCTTCATCGCCAGTTATTACAACTTCCTCTTTATGCAATATATTTAATCCATATCTAACAACATGATCTTCCTCCGTAGAATCATCACTTTTCTTTTTAGGGGCTAGACTAGACGAAAAAGACTCTAACTCTTTCTTGAATTTTTTGTCATCTAAATCGCATAATCTACATAATTTATCTAATGCCAACAAAGCTCTTGAAGCATTTTTTACTATGTTGCCCTCATTGGCATCTTTATCAGATCTGCCTTTGGAATAATAAGCGGCTTGACTTTGTTGTATTTCCTCTAAAAAACAGGTTGCTAAATCACATAAATATTCAGAAAGTTTATTGATTTTATTATCTTTTAATCCGCGGTTGACAATATCCATATCCACATCGGTAACACCAGTACTATTTCGACTAAATTTTAAAGCGCTTTTTATTTTACCCCTGAAACCATCTGAATGAACCTCTGGTTTTTTAATGGCGCAGAATCTGTCATTACTATCTCCTTTTAATACTGTCTGGCCAAATTCTTTTAATGATTCTATAGCTGACTCAATACCCATCGATCCCGTAGACGACAATATAGCCTGAATAATTGCTGTATAAGCTGTAGTATGATCGCCCTGACCACCACCGACTACATCAGTTTCTGGTCTTTGTTCTGAATTAATGAAAAAATTAACAACGCCATTTCTAAATCTATGCGAAACAATTATTCCAAATGTTTTACCCGCATCAACCTGAACTTTGCCAGATTTTCTTCCCGGTTTGTAATTGCCAATTGTAGAATCACCTTCACTGCTACGGTCCTGACCAGAGGCAGAACCAGCAGAATCAGATCGATCTTTTTGTGGGTTAATACTAGGAGTAATTGTTGTTTGTGTGGATATAGGATTTTGAATTTGTGGCTGTACTGGAGTTGTTGTGCCTGTTTTTGTTTATCGTGTTTTTTTCATAATTTACAAATTTATTAATAATCTAAAAAAATCAAATTTATACATACATCAATCAAAAATACTATTAGCATAAACCCTTGGCACCTTCTAACTATTTATAATTCTATACCCAGCTTCTTTCAAACTCCCATCCCCATTAACATAATCATAAAGAGTTGCGGTAGTAATCCCCAATCTTTTAGCAACATCCTTGGCAATTGTATTTCTATCAGACATAGCAGTCATAGCCATCTTTATAGTTTGCTTATCCATTTTCCTTGGTCTGCCGCCATTCCTGCCTCTGGCTCTGGCGGCGGCAAGTCCAGCTTTGGTTCTCTCAGCTATTAATTCTCTTTCAAATTCTGCTAGCACTGCAAACATGCCAAAGAACATTCTGCCATTTGGAGTTGAAGTATCAATCTGAGCTCCCACTCCCGATAATACTTTAAAGCCTATGTTCTTTTTTCTTAGATCATCTATAGTATTGACTAAATGTTTTAGATTTCTCCCAAGTCGATCTAATTTCCATACAACTAAAGTATTATTAGGTTGTAAAGCTTTTAAGCAAGAAATTAATCCTGGGCGGTGATCATTTCTGCCGGTGTCTAAATCATAATAAATTCTGTCTTCTTCTATCCCCACTTTTATTAGAGCATCTTTTTGTAGATCTAAAGTTTGAGAGCCATCTGCTTTTGAAACTCTCATATAGCCAAGTAACATAATTTTGTATTTTACTAATTTTATTTTATTTAATTTTTTACTTTTCTTAAATAATGAAATTTTTAGCTAATCAAAACTAAAAGTTTTTTATCTCGCTTTATTTTTTAATTTTTTGCTTTTTAGCAATCTACAAGAAAACTTCTAGCATAGGATAAAAATTGCTTTATATTTTGTAATGAGTTTTCTTGTAGATTTCAACAGGTTTTTTGTTAGTTTTTAAAAAAACAAGAAAAACGAACGTTTATCTTGCGGTTTATACAATAAAAAATGACTCAGGAAAAATAACTCAAAAAATATAATCAAATGGCTACTCATATAAAAATTTTCAGTCAAAAGGAAATTCAATCTTTTGATAATCCACCTGAGTTTGATAATGAGGAGAGAAAAAGATTCTTTCATATGCCGCTTTGGCTAGAAGAAGCTATTGATAGTTTTAGAACTGCGACAAACAAAGTTGGCTTCATACTGCAATTTGGATATTTTAGCGCGGTAAATAGATTTTTTGTAGCAAGTAAGTTTTATGAAAAAGATATTATATTTGTAACAGAGGCACTAGAACAGCTAACAGAAAATATCAATTTTAAGACTTATAAAGAAAGAACGCTTGCAAGACATCAAGAAATTATCTTACAAAAGTTGGCCTATCAAAAATTTGATGAAAATACCAAACAATTATTGCTTATAGAAGCAGCATCGCTTTGCTCTAAACAAACTAACCCAAGGTCAATGTTTTTATCTCTGGTTGATTTTCTAAGAAATAAGAAAATTGAAATTCCAACATATTATGCCATATGGGCCTGTTGAATTCCAATCTCCAAAAACCTAAATTTTTAATATTTTTTCT
>CAZUPN010000129.1:0-3898 GCA_964622015.1 uncultured Rhizobiaceae bacterium
AGTTTAATTAGATTTGGTTAAATTGATAGGGCGGGTTTACCAGACGCTTACGATTGTTTGGATTTAAATTTGGGTTTCTTTTTGGGTGTCTTTTGGGTTTCTAGCGTTAAGAGCTTGATTTATCAGGGTTCGTGGATAATTGGGTGAGAAACCCAGATTTTGGGTTTCTTTTGGTTTTAGGCCTTGATTTACAAGGGTTGATAAGGTTTTTTATTTAAAAAAAAGAAACCCAAAAAAATAGGCTGACGCTAGAGAAATGGCGCGCTCGCGCGTTACCCGCGGGTTTAAAGGCGTCACAGTACCTTAATTAATTTAATAGATTAAGAGACTGTTGCAAATCAACTTTTTTAAAAACCTCAACCCTTGATACAACGGGATCCACAGAGCCAAAAAATGGTAAAAAGGGAAGATTTGCAACAGCCTCATTAAGAGTTTGTTAGAAATTCTTTTACTCATGATTACTCATAAATACTTTTGCTTGCTATGCAATTTATTGCTTTTTTAAATTATTCTCAAGTTATTTAAAATCTGGCACTTTAGGAAGTGAGTTCCGTTTTGCAACCATTTTTTGCCATTTATCATCTACATTTTCGATATTCTCTCTATTTTGTATTATTGTATTAATACTCTTATTTTCTCTTTCTAACATGAATCTAGTTGTGGTGCATATTTCATTAATAGCGCGTTTGGTAGCGCTAATAGTTAGTTCTTGAACTTGTTTTTGTTGTTCTTCAGTGAGCTGATTCCATTTTTCTTCACCTATAGATATTTCTATGGATGGAGGATTACCTCTTCTTAGCCAAAATAACTTAATTAATGTTTTATCTTTTTCAGCATCATCTTTAATATGATAATTTGGCCTAGAAAATCTATTAAGCAATATATCAAATGTTGTGTCATATGCTCTATAATTTGCACCAACAGCATAGCTAACGTGGATTATAATATCGGTTATAATTTTCTTAATATTATTCCTAACTTCATCTTGATCTAGCGCGGGGTACTTATCAGTGCAATCTTTAAACAGAACTTCACCATATGCTTCCTGTTCAAGTTTATGTGGATAGTAAATTTTTTTAAACATTTGATTATTATTAAATTAGAGTTCGATTTGCTTGTTGCGAGCTATCTTTTTGTTTCATGCCATATCTTCCATTATCACCTAAAGCAGCGTTGTTATTAATTCCTACCCTTATATCTTGTCTAGTTAAGTTAGATTTTGTCCCTTGTTCATTTTCTAATTTATAATCTTCCCATTTCTGATCTTTTAATATCTTATTATCAATGAAGTTGTCGATTATTTTGTTTTGCATATTTTGATCTAATGTCTGTAACATCGGAAAGGCATTAAATATAATTACTAGATGTCTTGCTGCAAATATTTCAAGTAAGTCACTTGTTCTGTCATCCTTATAAGGAAAATCAAATAAAAACCCAATAAATTCTCCTATTCTTTGTGCAATTTTATCATTATTTCTGTCATCTATAGTTTTTAAAAGAACATTAAATACTGCTTGCTTTTCATGTAAATTTATTGTCTTTCCTTCTTCAATTTTTTTGTCATGATCTTCAAGAGTTTTATCTAAATTAGTCTTAAGTTCTGCTTTTTGTACTACTGTCCCTCCTGATTTCATCTGAGTACGTGCAAGTACCTCATTCCTATTATCATTATTCCATCCCAATTGTCTAAGTCCTCGTAACAATTTTGAGCTTGATTCTTGCAGCCTATCATATAACAAGTCCACATATTCTGTATCGCTTATTCTACCAGTCTTCAATGATAATAATACATTCATTGCTTGTAAACCGTACAAGCCGTTCTGTACATTTGGACCGTCAGTGGCATCTTTTTTTTCACTTCCTTCTGCAGCTTTAGCAAAAACCATGCCAGGTGAGTTATTTAAAGCGGTTATAAATTCTTGTCCCAATTCATGAATTGTTTCTACCACTACTGACATTTCACCTTCTTTGAGGGTATTTTTTACCAAATCTTTTTTATCGATTATGCTTGGCAAAGCTAACATAGCTTTTATAACTTGTTTATCATCCTCATCATCTGGGTCCAAAGCCGCAATAATCTTTTTAATAGACTTATCTTTTCCTGCCAAGTGACCAAGAAAAGCAGTCATGTCTTTGCGAGATTCGCGCGGTAATAACAAAGCCTGTTTTTTTTCAAATTCTTTTAATTTATCGTCCACTCTTTTTTGATCTACATCTGGCATAATTGCCTTAGCAATATTTGCAATACGCTCAGGAATTTTAGTGTAATCCTCACAATTTGCAACTTCACATAATATTTCTAGGTATAATCTATAGGCACTTACATGATCACCTTGTTTTTTACTTCCTATTGATGTAGCAACACGATCATCAGAAATTGAGATTATTATCTTTCCCTCAACTGGTTTAACATGTAAAACATATGCAGGTTCGTTAGGAGACGATACACTTTCTATTCTTGGACTAGTTTCAGAATGTGTTATGCTACTTTCGGATCCAGAATTTTCTCTATTTCCAATAACATTTGGGTCAGTTGTACTTGTCAAATTCTTTGTTGCAGGTTTTTGCTTATCTCCATCCATAAATTATATTTTTTAAATTCTTTAAATAACTTGGCATGCTTAATAAAGCTAAGCCAAAGGGTAGTGACAACGGCAATTTATGTCAATAAAAAAAGATTTAGTTGGATCTTTTTATTCTTTTGTTGTACCTCAAGAACTTCAATAATTTTAAATTAAAAATCTAGATCTAATTTATTTTTTGAACATATTTTAAATTTTTCTGCAACACTTCATCAAACCTATTTTTAATAGTTTTTGTAGTTATCTCAATCATATCAAGCTTCTTATCAACCTGTGCGCTCTTACGCAGAAAGTAAAGAATTTTTAACTCTTTACCTTTGCGCTGTGCAATAACTTCTTGTCCTGATTTTGTTTGTATTTTAAAAGCGTCACCCGCTAGATAAGTTGATGGACTGTTTGAATCACTTCTCTTCTTAACTTGATTGATACTCTGATAAGAGGGGATTGCAAGCCGTCCATCTTTTGCTTTTTTAATTCCACCGGTTTGTTGTAATGCTGCAAAGGCGGCAAAAGTGTAAACCTCAGCAGTTAAATTTGTTTTTGTTGTCGGTTTTATTCTGATGCTGCTTTCAAAACCACCCGATTTCTTTCTAATAAAAAATCTTTCTCTAATTTGCTGCCTGACTTCTTCCTGACTTTTTTGTGCAATGTTGGTCAGGCTCTTAGCAATTGCAAAAGGAATTTGCCTATTTGCAATTTGAGAAAGTTTTTTATTCGCACTATTAGCGGCTTTTATGGCAATTTTTATCATAACCTGTTTTAGGCACAATCGTCGACGATCGCATTTATCTTCGACATTTTTATTGGAAATGTCTAATGGTTTTTTCGCTGTTAGTAAACATAGGAATCTGGTTTAGTTTCTTAGTAATTGTTAGTATTGCTTTTTTCCATCTCAGATAGCCAGTTCCTCTGGAAATCCCAAATTCATAGCAAATAAACCGCCATGAAATTCTTGCTGCACGAAGCCAGACAATCCTTCTTTCTTCAACCGATTCAAGCAAATGAATCCACCTACAGAACTTTTCCATTCTTGAGATAGCTTCTGGCGTTGCAGACCATTTCCTTGCTGTTTTATCCATTCTGACGAGCTCAATTGGGGTGTAAACTACCTCCGGCCAGATGGTGAAATAATCACGTAGCCTTTCTGATGGTAGTTTCTTTAGGGTTCTTATCGCTTCTTCAAAAGCTTTGATTACTTCTTGTTCGGTCCAGATTTTTTCTTTATTTTCCATGTCTTTCTCCATTTTTGTTATTAGTTTTATTGTTGTAAATTTTATCGCCGATCTGCTTAATTAGTTCCTTCTCAGGCCAGCTTA
>CAZUPN010000130.1:0-3809 GCA_964622015.1 uncultured Rhizobiaceae bacterium
GGAGTTAAATTTGGCTTAAGAATGGATTTGACACGGAATTATGGACACTCCCTAATCTTTTGAAAAATGCTCATTTAGTTTAATCAATAAATCTGTTGGTAAAATATTTCCACAAAACTCACAATCCGTTTTTCCTTCGTGCAGGGTTTTACCAGTTTCAACCCAATCACTAATTGGTTTATTTTCTAATAATTTTTGAATTTTGTTATCAGAAACTGCTTGTCTGCGTAATATCTTCTCCACTGATAATTTCAGATCAGCTAAATTAGCAATTGTAGTTGTTATTTCACCAATATGAGGCTTTTGTTCATTTGAAATTGCCTTTGCCTTATACTTATCAAATTCTGACTGTTCCAACATGTAATTGGTAACATTATCTTTCACCATTTCAACAAGCTGTTTTAATCTATCTCTATCAAATGTTCTGCCTAAACTAAGTAAGTTTGTTGTTTCTCTGGCTTTATCAGTCAAGACCGTGTTTAATATGTTTTGTTTGTTTTGTCTTAATTTTTTAATTTCTACAAGTTCCTCTGCTGTTTTAACTAATTCCTCTTCATTTTGTTTTAATGCTTCTTGTAGCTCAATATTTTCTTCACCAAGCAGAAATATGGGCTCGATATTCTCAGCATCCCATTTTAAATTTTCCTTTATAAAATCAGAATTAAAAACACGGATATTTGGCTTTAGTAAAAAAGTGTGATCATATTTTGTAGTAGCATTTTCAAGTTCAAACGTTGCTGATGAATAATCATCGTGCAATCTTCCTTTTTCTAAACATCTAAAAACCCTTGATAGTGTTGTCTTTCCTGAATAATTCCAACCGTAAATAAGATTAAAAGTTTTGAATTCTGGTAGAGTACCGCCATTAAAGTTTTTAAAAATTCCAAAGTCTTTTATCTTATTTATTTTAGTTATCATTTTTTGATAAAATGTTGCTATGTTTAACGACTCTCTGCCTCTGGCTAATTACCGCTTTTAATCCAGCATTGTTTTGCTCTCTGGTGAATTTGACACCTCTATTATTTCTAGCCCCTCAATTTCCTGTAATGATTTTCCTGCAATTCCTTGCAAATCACCATACATTCCAACCGTAGATCCTATAACCCGAGCAATTTGTTCCTCTCTTTTGGCCCACTGCTTCATAATTATTTTTCTTTCCTTATCAAGATCTTCTTTCATCGATGAAAAAGCCTCTACAATAGCCTCAACACGATGTCTAAATTTTACACTTGTAAGATATTGATAGATCATCTCTTCTTTAGTTTGTTGACCTTCGGATATTTGTCTTGCCATATTAACTTCGATAAGAGTATATCTAAGTGCTGTTGCCAATGGAATTGCAAGAATTGGACTAGAAATCCAGACACCATCAATACAACCGAAATTTTGAACATCTTTTGGTAATACTTGTGTGATAATTATGGCGATATCAGCTTTGGCGTTTCGTTTATCATCACGCAATTTTGCAAGCCAAGCATCCTGCCAAGATTTAGTGCGTTTTGATTCCCATAAAATTGAACCACTGGCTTGTCCTCCAAAATTTATGACTCTCTGTAAAGTATCAGCTCCCGATTCACCTTTTGCCACAGGTTCAATTAAATCAGAAGGAAATTTTGCCCTCAATAAATTCTCTAATTCAAGTTCTTGCACCTCACCTTGTAATTGTTGAGATCCTTGATCTGCTTTCCTTTTTAGTTCCTCTACGGTTTTTTGCATTGATAAAATAGTTTGATCTTTCTCGTCAAGTTTTAATTTTAAACTTTCTTCAGCCTCTTGTTTAGCTTTTGTTCTAACTTCAGACAATCCGCTCTGCACTCGTTTCTCAATATTTAGCTCCAATTCACGCTTTTCATCATCTAACTCACGCTCCTTTTTTATTAATTCCGCTTGTGCTTTTTGAGCTTCCATCAACTTTAATTCATTGGTTTTTAATACATGATTTAAGTCGGCAATTTCTCGTGATTTATTTTCTAATTCAAACGCTGTTGCATTTTTTGCTTTTCTAACCTCCTCCTCAATAATCCTTGATCGCTCAGCCTTTAGTTGTATTTCAACTTGATTAGTAATCTGCTCATTAATTTTTTTCTTTTCTTCCAAAACTTGTTTTTCTTTAGTAGCTAAATTGTTCTCACGCTTTTGAACTTCCAAATCTTTATCAATAAGTTTTTGTTCATATTGCTTTTTGGTTGCTTCAATCATTGGAGCAGCAAGAGATTCATTCAATTTAATTTCTGTTTTACAATTTGGACAAGTAATTGTTGGATCAGACATGATGTTGGATAATTTTTATTAAAAATATTGACTATTCTTGTTATTCTAGTTTTATCAAAAATAAGTTTCTAGCTTTTACTACCCAAAACTCACTCTAAAACTAGCTGAATTCTTATAATCAGCCTCATTATGATTATAACTCATTGTAGTCCTAGGATCGTTATGCCCCGCCGTATGTTGAACATGCTGCAAATCGCATCCCGCCTTTAAAGCCTTAGTTATAAATGTAGCTCTAGCGCAATGTGGATTGGTTCTTTCTACCCCAGCTTTTTTGGCATATTTTTGCCATAGCAGATAAATAGAAGTAGTACTCATGGATTTATTATAATCTTTAAAGTTAGGATTATTAGACATTCTTGGGAACACCGGCAATTCTTCTGGTACTTTGAATTTCATATTCCCTTCTTGGTCTTTTAAATAAAAACCCATTACTTCAAAGTAATTTTTTAAGCAAGCCTCTATATGTGAATTGACTGCAACTAAATTTCTTTTATCACCCTTTAAGTGCATATCAAAAATCAAGTAGCCATTTTCTTCATAAATATCCTTACCCCTGAGTGCTGCTATAGTACCTACCCTAGTACCAATATTAAACATTATTGATAATATCGCCTTATCTCTAAGTCCCACTATTTTTTTAGTATCCGGCTGCTGCAAAATAGCATCTACTTCGGCATTAGACAAAGCCCGACTTTTTACCTTGCGATAATCTTTCTTCATCGCTTTTACCCCATATACCGGATTAGTTTTTACTATTTGTTTCTCGATTAAATGCTTAAAGAGAGAACTAAGCCCGGACAAGCGGTTGTTAATGGTAGAATTTTTCTCATTTAATTCCTTCATTGCATCACGAAATTTTATGATGTGCATTGAGCCAATATTTCTTAATTCATCAACATTATTAACACCTAGCATTTGGCAGAATTTTTTGAGCCCGGCTTTGTAGGTTTTTTGGGTGGCTTTGGAAGTGAAGTTTTCTAACCAGACTAGCTCCTCAGAGATTGATTCTATTGTTGTCAGATTGTTATTTTGTAACGATGTAATTTCTAGATTATTTGCCATATTTCAATTCTTTTAATAGTTAGAAATTTACTATATTTTGTTATACTTATTATATTTTTTCATTTTTTAATTCCTTTATTCGATTTCGATAATGTTTTCTCACTTTCATGCCACTTTTCCAGAGTAGAATAGAGATAATGGCACAGGTTAACATTATAATAACCCACCAAAAATCTTCTTTGGGATCCCCTTTTATGTTAAAGTAAGCGATAACACCAATTATAGCATTTATTGTTATAACAAATTCCATAATAATTAATTTTTTCTTGTCCATATTTATTCTATATTTTTGTTATAAATTTGTTAATTACTAGACTTCTCGACTTATGAAATTTTAGATATTACATTCGGCAGAACTTTTCTTTATTTTATAACAATTCAATTTTTCTACCACTTCCGTATCCAGCGCCTTTTGACGCTGCTCTCTTCCATCAATAAATTCTTCGATTAAAATTTTCCGATCGTAACGAAAGGCT
>CAZUPN010000131.1:0-3713 GCA_964622015.1 uncultured Rhizobiaceae bacterium
TTGGTAATATAAATTCAAGTAATATATGGAATTATAAATGGGATTTAGTATAACTCCGTTGCAAAACCACCTTTATACTGATAAATCAGCTCTATTCTGTTACCTTCTCCAACAGTTTCTGATGCAAGAGCTCCTAATCTTTCTCTTCTTTTTGTATTTGCATCTGCATCTGTGGCATTAACTTGTTTATCTTGGTCTCTTTTCATAATAAAAAATATTAAGTTAACATTACTGAACGGATATGTAAGTTTATAGAAGGATCTGTAATACTTTTATCTATCTTTTTTTTGAAGAAGGGGGCTCCAAAGAAGAAGTTCTCGTTTCAATTCGTTCTAGGAATCTATTTTTTTTTGGTTGAATTACGTTTTGAGTTGTTGGTGGATGTTGCCTTGCAGGAATTTTGTCAACCCATAGTTTGGCTGACTCTGACTTCCTTATTGCCAATTCCGTAGCTTGGCAAATTTCAAGAGTACATTTAGTGGCTACTTCTTTTATAAATTTTAAAAGCTCTACTTCTTGATCTATCGGATATTGTAAGCCAGCATCGGTAATATGGTGTTTAGCCAACTGAATTGTTACTTCTCCACCCTGTCTGTATCTACACAAAGTTCCATAAAAAGGAGCTATTTCTTGATCTCTTTTTGTTGGATGATCATAATTTATTTTTAAAACCTCTTTCATTCCATTTATCTTAAGCAATTGATGCTCTTCTGATAATTCTTTTTCTGCTATAGTAAAAGGTTGGGTTATTGTAGTGGAAATACAGTCAATAACTTTACCAGCCATTAATCTTATTACATCTTCTGGTAATTGAGGAAATGATTCTGTAAATTCTGATGCGACAACAGTCTTATATCTATCTTGTCTTAATCTATTGGGATAATATGCTTTTGCTGTCATATAAATATATTTTGAGGTTGTCGCAGCGCTGTAATTTCTGCGGTTGTTTTCATTCTGTATTTGTTACCGCTAAGGTCTGCATATTTATGCATCTCAGAACTAATATGATCTTTTGTTATTGGTGCTCCTAATTCTGTTTTGCTGACTTTCCATCCTTGTACTTCTAGTACATTATTATCAACAAAATAGTCGATAATTTTGTTTTTTATTTCATTATCAAGTTTTTGCAAGTTAGGAAAAGCATGAAACAAAATTATCAAGTGTCGAGCGGTAACAATCGGGAGCAAATATTCTCTTTCGCTCAAATATCTAAAATCAAAAAGATCTCCAAATTTTCCTCCAACAATTTTTGGCAAATCAGATTTTTGCTTCGTAATAATGAGAATAAAGATGCTTCACCGGAAGTGGCATCTGTAATCTGTGCAATTTCTGTATCAAGTACTCTGTTAAAAGCCTGTTTTATTTGTTCAGATATTCTTTTATCAACTTCTTCATCAACTGTTCCTTTTAGCTTTTTTCCATTCTTGACCTCATTTTCTATTTTAGCTTTTAAAGATTTTTTTGCTTCAGGAGATTGTTTTTTTTGTTCAATTTCAGTTTTTTTAGAAATTATTAAAGGATCAGTTTCTAAAATTCTTTTGAGACCTTGCTTAAGTTCAGAATTTGGTTCGTGGATTTTTTGAACTAAATTGCTTTGCGCAGTAAAAACCCTTCTTTGTAGTGCATCGGTTGCATAAGATAGTAGAGCTTCTTTGTATTCTTCAATTTGCTGTAATTCATTAACCAGACGCAAAACATATACTGCCTGCTTTACTCTATTTCCTTCTTGCAAATCAGGTTTACCTTGTTTGGCAAATGCAATGTTTTCGGCAAGATTAATTTCCCTAATAAATCTTCTTCCGAGATTTTGAACAAATTGTCCAACTAAGACATTTTCGGCTAATTTTAAAGATGATTTTAGCCTTATTAGTTGATCAGATTCTGAGTTTGGTGAAGAATCTTTTTCCGATCTTAATTTTGCTATAAGTCTTTTTCTTTCATCTCTTGAGTAATATTTTGTTAAATCTTTGTCGAATTCTTCTTTTAGATCGTCAAAAATTTTTTTCTGGCTATCAGTTGCTAATATTGATTTTGCTATATCTATTAGGTGATCAGAGATTTGATCTAGTTGTTTATCATTTGTGATATTATAAAGAAATTCTAAAAAACTAATATAAGCAGTTACATGATCCCCCTGTGTTGATCCGGTTGCTCCGGTAACAGCAGCATCTGGGCGAGCTTCTTTTTCTATTTCAAAACTAACTCCTCCAAGAGTGTAATTGGCTGATACAAGAAGTAAGTCAACCGCCTTGGAGTGAGAGTGTGTAGGGTCGGAATTTGCGCTTATTGCTGGACTTCCCGCTACTTTGGCGGGAGATGTATCGCTGGAAGAAGTGGTTGCTATTCCTGAATCTCTCCTAGATTTCTTGTTTGCAGGAGATGATTCTTCGTCCGATAGTTTTTCAAGAGAAGATGATTCCTCTCTTTCTGATCTTTTTGACATTTATTCGTTAATAAATTTTATTACTTACTATTCACAAACTGGCTCCAATCTAGAATTTTAAAATCATAAGTCAATTATTGAATTTCTTAATTTGTAGTATTCTTTAAATTTAATCTAAGCTGCGTGTCAAATCGGGTTTTGACTGTGTTTGTGGTTATTTCAATCATATCAAGCCTCTTATCAACGTGTGCTCTCTTACGCAAGAAGTAGAGGATTTTAAATTCCTTACCTTTGCGTTGTACGATTACCTCTTGTCCTGATTTCGTTTTTATCTTAAAGGCATCACCCGCAAGATAAGCTGATGGACTATTTGAATCTCTTCTCTTCTTAACTTGATTAATACTCTGATAAGAGGGGATTGCAAGCCGTCCATCTTTTGCTTTTTTAGTTCCACCAGTTTGTTGTAATGCTGCAAAGGCTGCCATTGTATAAACTTCGGCAGTTAAGTTATTCTTGGTTGCTGGTTTGATTCTGATACCACTTTCAAAACCGCCAGATTTCTTTCTAATAAAGAACTTTTCTCTGATATGCTTTCTAACTTCTTCCTGACTTTGCTTAGCAACATCAGTCAAGCTCTTAGCAATTGCAAAAGGAATTTGTCTATTTGCGATTTGAGAAATTTGCCTGCTTGCATTGTTTGCTATTTCGAGAGTGATTATTGCCAATTTGTTTGTTGTTTTTTCTTTGACGCATTTCTAGATCTTGGCAAAAATATTGCCTAAACTGCCTTCAAATGTAAACCTCTTTTTTTGCAATTAGTGAACATAAGTAATTACAAGTATTTGTCAGTAATTTTGCGTATAGCCTTTTTATATCTTTTGTTAGCAGTTACCCTTGAGAATCCAAAAATCTTTGCTATTTCCTCCCAAGGAACTCCTTTGGCTCTTATCCAAATTAGCTTTCTATCATCAACCTCTTCAATCAGCAATATCCACTTCAACACCTCTTCCATTCTGGTAATAGCATCTGGCGTTGCTATCCAAGTTTTAGGTTTCTTATCCATTCGGATGATTTCAATCTCGGTGTAGATGATATCAGGCCAAGCGTTGAAATATCCTTGTACCTTGACGGGTGGAAGTCGTCTTATGGTCAAAATTGCTTCTTTTATCCTCGCGATGATTTGTTGTCCATCAAGTTTTTGGTTATTTTGCATATTTTTCTCCTTGTTGGTTATTGTTTTTGTTACTGATTTTGTTATTAAGTCTGATGTTTTTGTTGTTGTAAATTTTATCGCCGATCTGCTTAATTAGTTCCTTCTCAGGCCAGCTTA
>CAZUPN010000132.1:0-3491 GCA_964622015.1 uncultured Rhizobiaceae bacterium
AGCCAAATCTTTTGAAGGTGGATTTTTTAGAAAGTTGGATTTGCGACGGGCTCATAAAAGCTACCTTAAACATCGCTCCTTTTTGATACAAAAAAAATCATTTATTAAAATAAAAATAGTGATTATCTTTATGTGACCCAAAATTACAATACCATAAGCCAATTTTTTATTGATATTTCCATTTTATGACCATCTAGCTGCCATTTACATCAAATGTCATAATTATAGTTACTAGAGATCAAATCATGTTATAGCAAATTTTAAATAATTTTTCGTCATGGTCACTAGCTAAATTTACTTAAGCGTAAAGCCAGACTTAATCAAAATTTTAATAACCTTATAATAATATCAAGCAATGAAAGATTATAGAAGAAGAACAAGCCGTACTCAACTTGAAGCAACCAAATCCCAAACCACCTTCCAAGATAAACTAATAACCCTATACCAATCCCAAAATACCCTACCCAAACTAATCGAAGATGAAGCGGTTAAAGAACAAAACCTCGAAGATTATTACATCAAACTCCAAATAATATTAAAAGACTCCGAGCAAGAAGAAACCCCCTTTTCTCAAAGAGTAATTTCCTACAGCCAATATGAATCAGTACCAGGTGCCAAAAGACCAATTGAAATCGAACAGCTCTTTGATGAGCTAGATGATAAAAACAAGACTGCCAATAAAATATTAATCCTAGGTGGCGCTGGTATTGGCAAAACTACCTTAATGCATTACATGACCTACAGATGGGCTACAACTTTAAAGCCAACTCAAGAACTAACCAAAGCACCAACCCAAACTCTTACAACTAAAACCACAAAACCTCAACTCTGGGCTAATAGATTCGATTACGTCTTTAGAATAAGACTCAAAGATTTACTAAGTGATGATTGGAAATCCAACTATGATCTTAAAACCGAACTAAGAGTCAATCTCCTTGCCTGTTTCATCCATAGCTGTCTGCCATCAAAGGTTAGAAAAGCAATGACGATTGAAGAAGTAATTACCGCAATGGAAAATAAAGAAAAAATATTACTTGCAATTGATGGCTATGATGAAATTGCCCATAAAGTTAATAGCAGTGATAATAACATTGCCAAAGAAGTATTTAACGAAATCTTCGATAATTACCCAAATATCATCATGACCTCAAGACCAAATGCCATTAATAAAGAAGACAAAGAAGATAAAAAATTAAAATTTGACCGAAAAGTTGAAAATATCGGTTTAGATCTTGAAGGTATCTACCAATATGTCGATCGTAATTTCCAGGGTAGCGGCCAATTAGCAGAAGAGCAAGATAAAACCACCAAATCAGAAAAAGATGAAACTCCAACCAAAACCCAGCCAGAAGAACAAAAAACCAAAGATAAAGAAGAGCTAAAATCCTTCCTAACCTCAAACCCCAATATCAGATCACTTTGCACTGTCCCAATCAATGTCGCAATGTTATGTCTAATCTGGCAAGATCCAGAAGTAAGAGAAAAATTCCAAGGTGATTTTAACATCAATAGCCTATATCATGAAGTGATAATTTGGCTAGGTAAAAGATATTTACTCAAATTCGACCCTAATTATAAAGATAAAAAATCCAAACATATTGATGCTAGTAACATCTGGCTACAAAAAGAAATAGAATTTCTACAAGATCTAGCCTATAAATCATTTGCGGATCAAGAAAGCTTAATCATTGAAGGTAGCTTTATTAGTAAGCTGATGCTTGATAAAAAAACTGATATTGACATTGTTAGACTTTATCAATATGGGCTACTTAGAGCAGAAAAAGATGATACTGATGATCTATTAAAAAACAGCTTCACCTTCATCCACTTAACCTTTCAAGAATATCTGACTGCTAGATATCTATTAGAAGAATTAGCAACTGATGATGCAAATAGCAATAATAGTAGGGCTAAAGCAGCAGCAGAATTTATTGCAAATCACAGAAATGAACCAAAATATCTAATGACCCTAAAATTCCTGGCAGCAATGGTTACCACCAGAAAAAAACCATCAGCAACCGACACAAAAACCGTAACTAACCAAGAGCTAATCAACCGCTTCTGGGAAAGTACCACTTGTAACATCGATGGTATCATCGAATTAGGATTAGAACAAAAGGTAACCCTGATAATGCACCTACTTGGCCAAGCAACCATCAAAGGAAAAGTTGATCCAAGAATCCCAAATAAACAAACAATGATTGAGCTAATTGATCAAACTGTAATTGAGGATGAAGAAGGAATTGATTCCTGGGATCAGGAAATAATCCATAGTGGCTATATCTCACCAAAGATGTTAGCAGGGATGAATAATGCAGTTGATTATGCGGCGCAAGAAATAATAATTGCTAAAAAAGCAGCAAAAGGAGAAGTCATTACCGAAGCAGATAAACCAATAAAAGCAAACCCAAAAACCTGCAAAGCAGAAGATATAGTAGTAATTTTAGACATATTACTAAATAGCATCACTAAAATAAAAATAATCAATCCAAAAATTGCAGAGGGGCTATTAGAGAAATCACTAATCTTATTAGATCATAAAGAATGGATAATTAGAAAAAAAGCAGCAGAAATCATATTAAATCTATTAACTAATCAAAATCAAGCACAGCAACAAAAAGCAAAAAATATAATCTTTGATTCACTGATCAAGGAAGTAAAAAGAGATGATTGTTCTCCAGATGTAATAAGCGCTATAATCAAAACTTTATGTTCAAATGTCATTAAACTAGCAAAAGAAGATATTAAACAATTAATAGATTTACTAAAAGACAAAAATAGCAGAGAAATATCCCTTCAGCTTATACTACAAACCCTCAAAACTGCCACTGACCCAGAACTTGCCAAAGCAGTAGCTAGTGGATTGGTAGGTCTTTTGAAGGATGGGAATCAAGATACCAAACACTCTGCCACCCAAGGCCTATTAGAAACCCTAAAAATCGTCAATGATCCAGAGCTTGCCAAGGAAGCAGCTAGGGAATTGATAGGTCTTTTGAAGGATTGGGATCAAGATACTAAAAACTTTGCCGCCCAAGCCCTATTAGAAACCCTAAAAATCGCCAATGATCCAGAACTTGCCAAAGCGGTAACAAAGGGATTGATCGGTCTTTTGAAGGATAGTGATCAAGCTACCAAACACTCTGCCATTCAAGCCCTACTAAAAACCCTCAAAACCACCACTGACCCAGAATTTGCCAAAGCGGTAACAAAGGGATTGATCGGTCTTTTGAAGGATAGTGATCAAGCTACCAAACACTCTGCCGCCCAAGCCCTATTAGAAACTCTCAAAACCACCACTGACCCAGAACTTGCCAAAGCAGCAACTAGGGGATTGATCGGTCTTTTGAAGGATAGTGATCAAGCTACCAAACACTCTGCCATCCAAGCCCTGCTAAAAACCCTCAAAACCACCACTGACCTAGAACTTGCCAAAGCAGTAGCTAGGGAATTGATAAATCTTTTGAAGGATAGAAATCAAGCTACCAAACGCT
>CAZUPN010000133.1:0-1310 GCA_964622015.1 uncultured Rhizobiaceae bacterium
GTGGCAATCCAGGAGAGCTCCTACATAAAGCGGGCATTAGTATAAAATGTTTTACTAGTGGTAAGTGTAACAACTTTAATCATTTTATTTTATATCATTGTTAGATGTCCTAATATAAAGCCACCGATACCCAGCCAACACAATCATCCCTATAATACCACATGACAACCACAATAATTTCCCATCATAAAATGGATAAATTGCTCCACCAAAAGTTGGGGCGAGCATAATTGTGGCAGTAAATATGGTTTGATAAATACTGATTCTGGCGCCCTCTTCTCCGATTTTAGCATTTTTTACTGCCAGCACAAACATAACAGATAAACATAATATTTCACCAAGACTCCATAAGATGCATGATATTATAGCAAGCCATAAATAGTTCCCAAATAGCAATATAATCATACTGGCAGTAATTAATAACGACCCAATTGCCGCAATAATAATCTGATTAAAATTTTTAAGTACAGTTAGTAATGGCACTTCAAATAAAATGATAATCAAACAATTCAAGCTAAATAAATAGCCAAGCATTTTGGTTGTAATAAAATAATGCTGCGCCAAATAAACAGGATATGTTGATCTGATTTGAAAAAAAGATAAGCCAATCAAAAATAGCAATACACATAATATCGCAAACTCTTTGTTTTTTAACAATGATATGATGGCAATCGATGATTTTCTGGCAACAATGTTTTGAGAATCTTTATAAAAATTTCTATAGGCGATCAATAATAATGCCGCCAAAATCGACGTTAACCCGTCAAACCAAAAAATTAAATTGTAATTAATTGCAGCAAGTAACCCTCCTACAGCAGTAGAAAAAGCCATACCTATATTAGTTGCAACTCTATTTAATCCAATAATACGCGCCCTTTCTATAGGCTCTGCATCTGAAATCAGCAACAGCATATTGGCCGGCCTAAATGTTCCAGCCGCCAACCCTAATATAATTAAATTTATGAATAATATATAAAATTGACCAAATAACGGTATCAAAATTAAACAAATACCACTCAATAATAAGGCAGAAATTAAAATTAAAAACGACTATAATAATCACATAATCTCCCACCAAAATAAGAGCCTAAACTTAAACCAAGCCCATTAGCAGTAAGTAAATAACCAACATATTGCATAGGCAAATGCAACATTTTATACAAGTAAAGGGAAATAAAAATGCTAACCATATTGCCAAAAGCATTCACAAATGTAGCAGCAACATTTATCCAGATTTTTTTATCAAAACCCAGATAGCTTGATAAAAAAACCTATCATAATTTTTTTACCGGATAAAATGGGTGACATAT
>CAZUPN010000133.1:1320-3441 GCA_964622015.1 uncultured Rhizobiaceae bacterium
TTATTATAGATTGTAAAAGTTACGTCAAAATTTTGGAAAACTTATTTTTTCTGCTCTACTTGCATTAACACATTCAGTATTATTTGGCATACCCGATACTATTTTCAATATCTGCTCTATCAAATAAGAATGAAAACCCTCAGCGGCAGGGGCACTGTTAGTAGTATAAGAAAATGCAATATTATGGCATGGAAGCCAGGCTACAAGACTTGTATATCCAGGCGTTAGCCCTGGGGTAAACCGTACTAAGCCGTAAGGAGTGGCCATTGAGAAAATACCGAGTCCATATCCTGTCATATTATTATTTTGAGTGGCGCGACCATTATCTAACGAAACAAAATTAATCATTTTTTGTAGTGCGGTATCAGTTATAATTTGATGAGAAAAAATATTTGAGTACCAATATGCTAAATCATGTGCATTTGAAATAATTGCACCACCAGCTTGCAGCCATGATGTATTGATTTTTGTCATGTCACGCTTTCCATTTCTATAGCCATGAGCTAAATATTGCTCTATTGATGGTGGCAATTGGTACAAAGCATAATAGGTATGTCTCATATCGCTTCTGATGTTACTTAAAACATACAAATCTAGGGCTTCTTTAAATGACATATGGGTTATTTTTTCAACAATCATGCCAAGTAAAACATAATCGGTATTTGAATAATGCCAGCTTGATCCTGGTTCAAAATATAATGAGTGCTCATATGACAAATCGACTAACTCACCAGCATTCCATATTTTAGAGCGATCAAAATCTAACCTAATCCACCAAAATAAATTATCAATATAATCATATACACCACTAGTATGATTAAGTAATTGCAGAATGGTAATTTGTGACCATTTTGGATATCCTGACAACCATTTACCCACAGGATCATTTAGGTTAAGCTTTCCCATTTCAGCAAGCTTGAGTATCAATACCGCAGTAAAAGTCTTAGTGGTACTACCTACCTGAAATAAAGTATTTTCATCAATATGCCGCGCTGAATCTTTACTCATATATCCCTGATAGACCTCTACCCACTTATGAGACGGCAAATATATTGATACAGCCAAAGCGGGCAATTTATAAATTTCGCGTGTCTTATTGGCAAGGTTTGTTAGTTGAATATTCATGCTTTCTGATGTCGCAGCTAATGACTCTGTGGCTATTGCCATGATCAATGTCAAAAAAATTGCGCTTACAAATTTAATCATGCAATTAGCCTCTCTAAAATTGAAATAGTGCGGCACCAAGCGTTAAACCAAGACCCGCTGTAACCATCATATAATAATCGCCTTTTTTAAGTCGGTTTTCATTTTTTGCCTCTACAAAATTCATAATAACATCTGCCCCGAAACAATGTGCATATTTTAAAATATTCTCCATAAATATTTTATTTTCTGGAAGATTATACTCGCTGGCAAACTGTTGCCAAAAACGCACATTCACATTATGTGGAAGAACTAAAGAAACATCTCGAATAGTCAACGATGCTTTGTTTAGGGTTTCATCAACAACATCTTTTAATAACTGCAAAAAACTTGATTCAAATTTTAACTGTTCTTCTTGTTCAAGCCACAAACCCTTAGCAAATTCACCATAACAAGATACTGTCTAGCAATTAAACGATTACAAGACTCATAATTATTGACAACAATTGCTGCTGCTGCATCTCCGGTAACAGAAACATTTCGAACCAATCTTAAAGCTTTTGTAAAAGTAACTTCGCCAATTAAAATTAGTGCTTTTGCATTTTCTTCAAAATCAGGCAATATATTTTCAGCAATCTCAAATGCATTAAATAATGAAGCGCAATTATTTAGTGATGTTCCAAAATATAGCGCATTATGAAAATTAAATTCTTTTCTTATACCATTGACAACCGAAGTACCAAATGGGCACAAAACTTGGCCCGTATGCGCATGAATAATTAATTTTATAGAATTAAAATCAATTGCATCTGCAACTAAAATTTTTTGCAATGCATTTTTTATCAAGTTTTGCGTCAACAAATTTGTTGCAACAGGAAAAGTCCTTAACCCAAAAACACGTTGGTAAATTTTTGCTTGTGACGGAGTAATACCAAATCCCATTTATAATTCCATATATCTAACATTACAAACACTCCT
>CAZUPN010000134.1:0-3406 GCA_964622015.1 uncultured Rhizobiaceae bacterium
CAGCGAAATTGTCAATTAGTATGTTGTATTATAGATGGATTTTGGTATAATATCATCTTTTTTGCGATGAATCTTTAACGCTTTTCCGTTGGTTAGAAAGTTGATAGCCTGCTTTTCTTCAAGCTCAATAATATGTCCTTTTTTGTGGCCCTGATGATCAGTGACCATTTGAATTTTTATTGTGTTAATGTTGTTTTGCATAAGTTTTATTCAGTGTAATAGGTGATGTTATAAGTTAACCTTATAGCTCCATAGATTTTGCTTCCATCAATTGAGATGTCGATTTCAGTAGATTTCAATTTCAAAACATCAGCTTTTCTGGTTGGCATTTCCCATCCATCGAAAGCATCTTCAATTTGTTTGGCGATTTTATCGAGAGTGGTATCAACTTCTTCATCGCCTAAAACTACAGCTTCGAAAGCAATTTCTAATTCTCTTTTTGTTGCACCATGTCCATCGGTGGTATATCTTTCTTCAAGGATATTTTCATTTCTTGCATAAACCAAAATTGCGGGCAGAAACTGATCAAATAAAGGTTTCGACCTGCTGCCATAGATTTTGTCTTCTGCGTCAGTTAGAAAAGCATCATCAACTTTTGTCTTCAATCTATCGACTAAAGCATCTCTAATCGCTGTTCGTGGGTGATTCATGTAAAATCAATTTTTTACTCCCTGGTAAATGCGGCTGAATGTCGATGATTTGATAACGCAGATTTTCTATTTCAATAAAATCACCTTGATTGACTTTTGGATAATGTGAAGCCATGTCCATATCCCGCACAAATAGCACAATTTCATAGGAGCTGACAGATGGAGTAGAGCTGCTTGTCTTAACCTCTTGGTAATCTTTGTGGAAATCGCCTTTGATTGCAAAAGAATCGAAATTGCTATTTGCTGGAATGTATCTGGTGTTTTTGCCAAAAATTGTGATGCAGGGTTGATTTACGAATTTATCAAAATCAAACATTCGGATTTTTGGTTTCTTCTGGTTTGTCAGCGTCAGGATTGTTGTCATTATTCATTTGGCTTTTAGCTAAAATTTCTGCAAGCATTTTTTCTGCTTCATCCTTTTTAATTGGTTTTGAAGTTAGTAAATTTTTGTCTTTGTCAAATACATTATATCTGCCAAAACTTATATGCTGAGTGCATGGATATTGTTCATTACTTTTACCCTCTTCATCAAAATCATCTTCAGAAGAAATTACCTTAAGTTGCTCAAGAAGCACTTTACTTAAGCCATCAGCAGAGATCGAAATTTTCTCCCATTGTTTAAAATGTACTGTCTCGATTACTTCGTAAATATCACTTCCTTTCTTCTTCAAAGAATGAGATCTGATATAAGCTTGGTCTTCAGATAGCTTTAACTCAGTACCAATGCCAAAACTAACAAATTTGCCAGTTACTTCATAATTTTGCATGATCTATCTCCTTTAAGATTTAATTAATTTGGTAAGACAAGCATGCTGCCAGAATCCGTAGCCAACATTTCTCCAAGTATCAACGCCATACCAATGCTTATCTTCTTTAAACTCCAACTCTGAACCTTCGGCAATTGCCTTAAGCTTAACTCCTTCTTCTTCCTGACGAATAAATGGTTTAATTGAGCTATCGGTTCTAAAAACCGCAAATTTATCTACCCAGTTTAGACGAGGGTTTTGAGAAATTGAAATATCAACTTCATTAAGAACTTTTATTGCATTAGTACTACCGCCAACCGATAATGGCACCGCTATTGCAGCTTTTGCCGCGTACCATAAGGAAGTAGGAACTACTACCAAAAACTTGCTGGCATTTTCATTCATTGGTTCACCTTGATCATCGGTAAATGATAAGATTTGCTGAATCGTTCTAAGAATCGCTAATCTTATTGCTGCTTCGCTTGGAGCAATAGCGCTACCAACTTTCCCACCATCAATCTGATCAGCAAAGCTGGTTAAATCAAGTTGCAACTTATTGCTCTGAACCCCTCCTTTTCCTTCTTGATGATCAACGTCGAAATAATATTGCCCATCATAACAAATCGAGCTTTCAGCATTAATGATCAGCTTTGAAAGCAATTGCGCCCAGTGTGAATTAGTACGATCAGCAAGCTCATTAATCCTAACCTCAATTTGTCCGGTTTTATCCCGTCTTAAATCTTTGGTTGGAATCTCTAAAGTTCCTTCGAAATGTTTATTTTCAATAGTGAGGCCATTGGTAGTAAAGCCTTTAGCCTGCCTGCCGCCAATCCATTGTCTCATGGCCGGAACTTGTCCAAGCCATTTGTAGGTTTCGCTTTCTTGATCAGAGGTAAAATAATTGGAAATTGCTTCGACCCAATCCATACCGCTTTTCTGTTCAAGTCTTTTGTAGTAAAGGCCAATAATTGCCCTTGATGATAGTTCGTTTAGTGACATAAGTTTTTGTTTTAAAGTTGTTATTTTATCTAAAGTTGAGCCAGGTAGGGTAGGGAATTACACTAGAGAAAATTCAACTAATGCTGATCCGCTTGCATCGATTCTGGAGATTTTTCCTATGTAAGCTGCGTTTGCTGGAGCTAAGGTAAAATTATTATCATCGGTAGCGTAAACTGATTTAGTTATGGCCGCTAAAGTAATGCCGGGAATATCAAGTAAAACTGATCCGCGTTTTTTGATACGGACATTTTTTATTCCATCAGAACCGGTTAAATTATCAGCGCATTCTTCAGCAAATCCTAAAAATACATCT
This sequence comes from uncultured Rhizobiaceae bacterium, assembly GCA_964622015.1. Taxonomy (GTDB): domain Bacteria; phylum Pseudomonadota; class Alphaproteobacteria; order Rickettsiales; family UBA1997; genus CAZUPN01. The sequence goes on from CAZUPN010000134.1 coordinate 2,709, forward strand.
CCGACCTGTAATGGTTTTGCATGTCCTGCGATATTGCCTCCAACTGCTGCGCCTTGATATATTATAGCTCCGCCTTTAACTGGAACTTCGTTAATATCGCCTAGTTCGTAAATTCGGTTAGTGTCTTTTGTAAGTGCTGTCATTATTTACCTCTTTGAATTTTGTTCGGTTGATAGAATTTTGACCTGTTGGTTTTCGCTAGCTTTTTTGTAAGCAAAATAGGAGTCGTAATCATTGTTGAATTCGGATCGTAATTTTGCATCATCTTGCCATTCGGACTTGGTCCTGTCTTCAAGAGGTGCATTCTTATCGATCTTGGTTTTGCTTGAAGTGTTTGTCTCGAAACTTGGATCAATTTTTGGCATTTCTTTTTCTGCTTCTTTGGTTGATTCCAGATATTTGGTGCCGCGTTGTTTTTCTCGTGAGATGATTTGTAGGGCTAGTTTTTCAGCGGTCATGTCGCCGTCTTTTTTGGCTTGCGCTATCAAGTCTTCGTGACCAGATAAAGCAGCTTCTTCAATTGCTAAAATTCTCTCTCTTTCGGATTTTATGCCCTCAAGAAAGCCAGCTTTTTTTCCTTCTACAAAAGCATCATTTTGCATTTTTTCGGTGATGTCAGGAAATTCTGCTTTAATAAAATCTGCTGTAAGCGTACGGTGAACCCGCCCTATTATTTCTAACCTAACACCATAAACTCC
>CAZUPN010000135.1:0-3393 GCA_964622015.1 uncultured Rhizobiaceae bacterium
TCAAGAAAAAATATTAAAAATTTAGGTTTTTGGAGATTGGAATTCAACAGGCCCTGTTTGTAATGAGATTTTCTGGCAGCAATATAGGAAAATCCAACTGATTTCATAATATTGTGAACACTGGATCTTGAAACTTGAAGCTTAAACTTCTCTTCAAGCATTTCTTTGACTGAATTTATTGAAATATTTGGGTCTTTTTTTATCCATAATTTTATCTTTTCTTTGTGATGCTTTTTTATCTTTATTCCGTCTTTATGCTTACTGCCTATTTTTAAAAAAGATACATCATTATTATTTATCACCTTAGCCCAATTCCTTATTGAAACAGGAAAAACATCTAGAAAATCAGCTGTATTTTTGATACCATGCTCATAAGCCAATTTTAGCGCCTGAAGCTTCTTAAATAAAGTACCTTGGTTTCTTAATTTTTTTAATTCTTGTTGTGCTACAATTGATTTCATGGATGCACTTGATGAAAATTTGCTAAAAAATAGGGATTTGCAACATCTCCTTTATGCCATATCTTGCCATTTTATAAAAGCTAATAACAAACCACAAACTTCAAGAAATAAACCAATCAAAGAATTAATTGAAAATGGCATATTTTCAAATTTTATTGACAAAATACAGCCAACTACTGGAAAGAGGGTAACCATGTAACTAGCATAGCTTGCTCCAATATTTTTTACCAAACTTAAATAAAATAACCACGCTATTCCGGATGCTACTATGCCTAGATAGACAATACTTAGGCTATAGTAGAAATGTTTAATTTGAATTATATAACCAAAATTATCGATGTTGATGATTAATAATATTGGCATAACCCATAACAATCCAACTAAATTAGCAAATATTGGCTGTATATCGTGATCGTTATTTTTTGAAGAATATAAATCACCTATAGACGTAACTAATGTTCCAAATATTGCAAAAACTAACCCAACATAAGATGTGGCATTATTTAATAAAGCTCCATCGATTAAAAATCCAATTCCTATAATTGCGACTACAGATCCCAAAATAAGCAATATCTCTGGCCGCTTTCGCTTGCTTACTGAAATTAATATAGGCGTTAAAATACTCTTAAAAGAAAAAATTACTATTACTAAGCCACTTGATAGTGATTTAGTGGCAAAATATAATAACAGATATCCAATCATAAAGTTACATAGACCAAATATTCCTATATCTATATAATATGATTTATTCAGATCAGCAGACCTATTAAATATCACGTGAAGCGGAATAAAGAAAAGTAAAGCGATAATTAATCTTAACATGAGAGAAAATTCAGATGGTGCAAAATTATTTTGAAATTTAACAACCAAATAACTTGATCCCCACACCAATATACAAAAAATAAACATGATTATATTTTTTAGCATATTTACTTCAAATTTATACCATGACACTGCAATGATTCTTTCAACGCCAATATCAAATAATCTATCTCTGCAAGGCTATGGCACGGCAAAGCATTGATTCTTAATCTTTCAGTACCTCTAGCGACAGTTGGCGAATTTATTGCTTGGATATAAATATTATATTTATCTAATAAATATCTAGTTATAATTGTCGCTAATTTTGGATTACCTATTAAAACTGGAAGTATGTGGGTGTTACTAGATTGCATTAATGGCAATCTATTATTAACCATTTTATCACGCAAGATAGAAGTATTTTGTAATAATTTATCTCTTTTGCCGCTATTTATTCTTAGGTGTTGAACAGAGTACAATATTGCCGCAACAGACGCTGGCGGTAATGAGGTTGTAAAAATGAAGCCACTGCCAAAACTTCTAATTGCATCAATTAATATTTTATTCCCAGCTATATATCCACCAATAACACCATAAGCTTTGGCAAACGTACCCTGTATTATATCTATTTGATCAGATAAGTCCATCTTGTTGGCATATCCAGCTCCCTCATCTCCATAAATACCAACAGCATGCACTTCATCAATATAAGTTAATGCGCCATATTTTTGTGCTAAATATACAATTTTATCAATAGGCGCTGTATCTCCATCCATAGAATAAATTGATTCAAATATTATTATTTTTGATAGATTACTATCAATGGTTTTTAATATTGATTCAAGGTGCCCCATATCATTATGTTTAAAAATATATTTTATAGCATTTGAAGATTGTCTTAACCCATTAATTATTGAAGCATGATTTTTTTCATCAGAAATAAAAACACAATCACTTAATAATCTCGATAAGCATGCCAATGTTACGTCATTTGAACTATATCCAGTTGAAAAAATAAGTGCCAACTCTTTATTGTGCAAACTTGCCATTTCTTTTTCAAGCATAAGATGTATAGAATTATTTCCGCCAATATTCCTCGATCCCCCAGCACCCACACCAAATTTACTTATGTTATAAATCATCGTCTCAATAGCGCCAAGATCTTGTCCCATACCAAGATAATCATTACTGCACCACATAGTCACCTCCTTATTTGTTTCTACGTGAATAGCTTTTGGAAAGTTTCCAGCAATATGATTGATCTCGGTAAAAATACGATATGAGCCTTCATTTTTTATTTCTGCTAATTTATTAGCTAGTGTATTATATATTCTTTCCATATAAATCATGTAAGGGCTTTAAATATAATTTATCTTCTGGCTTTGATACTCAAATCCTTTGGATTTGAATATATTTTATTTTTTTACGGCGCATGAATGGCCGGCTCCACTTTGCAGGGTCCCCGATATTCCAAAGTCGTTTTTTGCAAGCTTGAAATAGCTTTATTATATAATAGCCATCATCATGATCATAAATAATATTGCTGTCTTTGTTTAATTGAGCTAAATTTGAGCTGAATAAATCACGAAAGGAAAGATAGCTGTAGGGTTTATTTGTCATAGTATTTTTGAGGTTTTTTGTTGCTCAGGTTAAAAAATTGTTACAAACCTACCAGTTAAAAATTAATTTCTAGCATAAATTTTAGCATCAATAATAATATTGGAATCTTTGGTAGTAATTTCTGTATTACAATCCATCACTTCACCCCGCTTAGGAAGCTCAATTTGGGTTATAAAAACTTTTATTTATATTCTGCCATAAACCCAAAAACTGGTAAAGAATTTACCCTATTATTGCCAAATGTTAATATTAATTGTATGAATATCTTTCTCAAAAGCTAATTAAAAAAAGCAAAGGTCAGAAAATTGTAATTGTTATCGATGGTGCTGGCTGGAATAATTATTTAGCGCCAGTTGAGTTTGAGGAAGGGAATAGAAAAGCTTGCTAATTTAGTGTTTGCAAAAGTGTTGGCACATCAAAGAAATTATTTAACTTATAACTTCAAGCTCTTTAGATCTCTTGAGTGCTTTTTTGATTGCTGATTTGAATAATTTTTCTAATACTGATTTTT
>CAZUPN010000136.1:0-3377 GCA_964622015.1 uncultured Rhizobiaceae bacterium
GTAATGTGATAATAATTAGCCTCATCAGTCATCAGCGCAATATAAGATCCAATACCTTTGGCATGCAAAGTTACCTTGCCCCATCTGACAATTTCAGCAACCACACTGGCATTCCAGGCCCCACCAGCTGCAGTCATCGCGCCGGTTAAAAAATATGGCATTATTGCCGGCAAGATTATTTTTTTCCACCAAAAAAATCCTTTTATTTTGTAATTTTTTGCTACCTCCCTTAAATCATTTGGAAAAGAAGCGGCGCCAGCAATTACGTTAAATAAAATATACCACTGCGTACCAAAAATCATTAAAAAACTCAGCCAAATATCAGGATTTAAGTGATTGGAGCTGATTAAAATTACCACTATCGGAAATAATAAATTGGCTGGAAAAGCGGCTAAAAATTGTGCCAGTGGCTGCACAAATTCTGCCAATTTTGGCCTTAAACCAATATAAACCCCAATTGGCACCCATAAAATTGAGGCTAAAATAATTAAAATTATTACTCTTAGCGCAGTAATTAAACCAAATATTGTCACTTTGATTATCTCTGCAAAACTGACTTTATCATATAAAATATTGGTTAGTTCAATTGCTGCAAGCCCTAGAGATAAAAATAACAGAAGATACCAAAGAGAGTCAAAATATTTGGAACTTCTCTCATTATCCCTTAAAACAAGAAATGCTAATTTTTGAGGATTAAAAAATCTTATTTTTAATAATGGCCTGGTTAGAATTAAAAATAGTTTTTTAGCGATGGTAAGAATTGAACTTCTTTGAAAAAGCTTTAAAACTAAGGAGCTGCTACTATGTCCAGATGAAGTTAATTCGTAGCGAAATTTTTCTGACCACACCACTAGCGGCCTAAAAAATAGCTGATCATAAATTGCAATCACAATCACCATGGTAATAATAGCATTAGTGATCGCGCCGAGATCTTTATTGCTGATTGCCAGCGCTATGTAGGAGCCAATACCTGGCAAAATAAAATCCTGATTGCCAATACTTATCGCTTCAGATGCCACCACAAAAAACCAGCCGCCAGACATTGACATCATGGTATTATAAACCAAAGAAGGGGTAGCAAATGGCAATTCTACCCGCCAGAATTTTTGCCAGGCAGATAATCTTAAAATTGCTGAGGCCTCATTTAATTCCTGCGGCAAATTATTTAATGATTGATAAAGACTAAAAGTCATATTCCAGGCCTGTGAAGTAAAAATCACAAATATTGCCGCCGCCTCTGGCCCCATCATGCTGCCTGGAAATAACCTCATAAAACCTACCATGGCAAAAGAGATGTAACCTAAAATTGGTACTGATTGCAATATATCAAGTATTGGCACCATTATCTGCCCGGCCTTTTTGTTTTTAGCAGCTAAAGTCGCATATAAAATTGTAAAAATAAAAGAGATGATCACCGCCAAAAACATTCTGGTGACGGTGCGAATTGCGTAATTAGGTAAATGACTTGCTTGTAAATCGATGATCGGACCATCAACATCGGCAATCGGACTATTCATCTGCGAACTGCTCCAGGCAAATAAAGCAAACACTGCCATTACAATAAAAAGGGCAGTTAAATTATAAAAAATTCTTGCTAATTTTTTTTTGCCTTTATTAATCATAAGTTAATGCACACCGATTTCTTTTAAAAAAGCCTTATCCAAACTATCTTCCTGATGCCTTTGTTTAAACTCTAAAGGATGGCCACAAAAATTAATTTTTGCATCATGTAACACCGCAATTGAATCACAAATCTCATCCATATCTGACAGAATATGCGAACTAAAAAAGATGGTTTTGCCCAAATTTTTATATTTGATTAATTCTTTTTTTAAATTAATTCTTGCCCTTGGATCAAGACCGCTCATCGGCTCATCTAAAATAATTAAATCCGCCGCACTTAAAAAAGTAGCAATCAATCCAAGCTTTTGGGTCATGCCTTTTGAATATTTAGTCACTTTTTGATTAAGCACTTTAAAATTAAGATCGAGATTCTCGCAAAAGACCATCGCTTGCTCTAAATCAAGCTTTTTGCCATAAAAATCCAAAACAAATTGCAAAAATTCAATCCCTTTCAAATAAGGCGAAGGTTGAAATTTCTCCGGCAAATAACAAACTCTTTTTCGCGCCAAAGGTAATATTTTTTTATGACCAAAAATTTTTATCTCACCTTCTTCCTCATCAAGTAAATCCAAAATAATCTTAATCAAGGTAGTTTTACCCATCCCATTTAGCCCAATAAAGCCAAAAATTTCATTCTCCTTAACAGCAAAACTAACATCATCCAAAACCAATTTCTGCTCATTTTTAGCAAAAAAAACTTTAGAGATATTTGATATTTCCAGTATTTCTTTAGTCATAGATTAGTTATTTTTAAGGTATTAAACGCCGCCCAAATTACAAAAAAATTACAAATTTCAAAAATGATAATTAGGGTAATTCTATTGTCCATATGAATATTGCCTGCGGCAAATAATTTCTACTGATTTTTAGATTGGAAATGTAGTTGGAAAAATATTTGGATTTTAAAAAAAGCTCTTGACAGCTAAAAATACTAAGCTTAATCTTTGCTCCTAGATTGATCTAGGTTACTATCGTTTGGTCAATTGCTGTTTGGGGTGTATATGTTATAAAAATAATGTAACCAATCAAGACCTATACACACGTCGGGTTTACGTGGTGGTGGCCCCAAGCAGAACTCTCTTATATTACTCTCCAATCCTTCGATCACAACTAATCATGACATGTCAACACTTTTGCGGACACTAAATTAAAAAGCTCGGCATAATTAAAAATTTATGATGCTATTTTCCTAAATTTTTCAACAAAAATCTAACCGCTTTTTTCTTCCTATTTTCATTAAGTCCTCGATGAATTTTTATTCTCTCTTTTAAATGCCCAAAAAGTCCTTCAAGGTGATTTATTGTTGAGGGATATTGGGGGTTGACAATCATCGGAACGAAAAGGTACTCTAAGCTTTTTTATAACCACATTTTACTATTTTACTTTTGCCTCTATTTACCGTTTTTAATTTATCTTGCCATGTTACCTTCTTATGCTGCTGACGCAAATCTTTGCCTTTTGCGCTATGTTTTTTTGTCCAACCAGAATCAGATGTTGCCATTTTAGATTGAATGTTATCATCTCTAATACCATTTCCCACTCTTAACTACTTAATTAACACCCACGAACACTCCTAACAATATCAACCGACAAACCCTTAACAAACTCACAAACCGCTACTTCTAATTCCAATAAAGTTTCAAACACTCTGTTCTTAATAACATTATCCTTGATATATCTTCCATAATCTCTTAACCGGATTAAGCTCAGGACAATATGATGGCAGAAATACGATTTGAATGTTTTTTGGAATA
>CAZUPN010000137.1:0-3370 GCA_964622015.1 uncultured Rhizobiaceae bacterium
CGTCAGCTTATTTTAATCTAGCTTTTAAATTGACACGGAATGTTGGACGTTCTCGGTAGAATTTGTGAAAGTAAAAAAATCATTTACACAAAATAGTTGAAACCTCCCAACTATCTAATAAATCTCAATGTAACCCCTTAATAATCAAACCTAACATATAATTTTTTAACTCCAATACCATCTTTGTTTAGTTTTTGAATCTAGCAATCTTCCTTTATAAATTTGTCATAATTTCTAATTGAGACGTTTATTTGACGATCCCATCATTTATGGACTTTGACTTAATATTTTTATTTTGCAAATAAGCTTTCCATTGGCTTTGTATTTTTAAGGCCGCTAAATCAACTGCCTCCATTAATTGCTGATCTGATAATCTAATATAAAAAAATGGTCTTATAATATTTGTTACATTTGTTTTATATTCAATTAATAATTTATCGGGGTCTAGTTTTTTAGCTTCTTCACGTGAGGTTACAATTTTTTTCTCCAATTCCTGTTGAGTTGGAAAAATAAAACTTTCTGCAAGCTCGACGTCAGGCATAAATTTATTTTGTGATGGCTCGCTGCAAAGAGTTTGGACAAAATCATTTATTCTTCTCATTCCTTTATGTATATCATCTCTTATCGAAAAACTTAGTCTCATACCTAGTCCATTACAATCCATAATTTGATAAGAATGTAGAGCTACCACATTAGTCATTTTATTAAGTGTGTAATAAAAAATTTCTGAGTTAAACATTCTTATATTCAAGAAATATTTGTTTTGCAGTTCCGACATATCAACCTTCATTTGTATCCCGCCCTCTGGCTTATATACAATTTTTAGGCCTCTTATGCCATCATGATATTTAGTTGGAATTTCAAGTTTAACTTGTTCCTTGAATTCTTGATCAATGTTTTCACTATTTACTCCTTCAATATAAGCAATCATAATATTCATATTTAGCTTATGTTTCTCAATATTATTAGATATAAACCTCATTCTTTCTTCTACTGGATGGTGCATTAGTTTTTTAGCTGCTTCAAAGTAAAGGTCTCCAGCTGAACCATTAACTCTGTACAAATCTCGGGACATTTTTGCAGAAAGATTTGGATTTGAAACAATAATCCATCCGACCCTTGCTCTTTCAAATCCATATGTTTTTGATGCAGTATAAAGTATAGCAAAGTTCCTATAATTTTGTTCTTGACATATTACTGTGATATCTGGGAAGCTGCTTCCTTTGCTAAATTCCATATTTAGATGAGCCGTGTCTAATATAAAAAATATATTATATGCTTTACAAACCTTAATAATTTCTTCCAATTCCTCTTTTTTATATACTGCGCCACAAGTGGTCTTGGCCTCAAGATATAAAGTTTTTGCTTTAGGGTGCTCTTTAACTAACCTCTCTAGGTCGGATACTAGAATTTTTTCACCATTATCTCTATCAATATTAGCCAAGTAAACTGAATATGGCGTTGGTTTCATCGTAGCTGCTGCGCAGGCCAAGAATCCATAACCTCCAGACGGATAAATCATGCCAGTATTTTTTGCGCTGTAAATACAGCGAGCTAGTCTTGTAAAACCTTCATGGCTACCAAAGCAAAAGGTAGTTGATATATCTGTCATGTTTGTTTGGCTGGAAAGTAAGTTTTCCTCCAGCAGAAACTTTTTTACGCTATCATCGGGAAATGATGTAGAACTCGATCTGTCTGATCTGTACATATTGAAACCATATAGGTTATCATTATCTTTAGCTATATCGGCAGTGGTTAGGATTGAATCTTCCACGCCACCATTAGCTAAATTGACCCCTTCTTTAAAATAACTATACCAAAGCCTTCTTGTTCTCTCCATATCGTTTGCCATATTATATATGATGGGAATTAGAGCCCTTCTTTCTGCTAAGATTATTTTTGACAGCTCTTCTGCTGGATTACGTTCAATGTTGCCTGATGCGTCGTGATGTTGAGATGCTGATGTACTTTTTTGAGATGTAGCCAATCTTTCTAATTGGTATTTTTCCCAATTTTGTCTTGTTAACTCATATCTAGTTTGTCCGTAGTTTCTATGATCGGATTGGAATTGCTTATCTCGGGGTAAAAAATTTCTTTTTTCTAGAATTGTTTTTGAGGCTTTATTTTCTGGAAAAGCATCGGCATAGATTTTTTCAAAAAGATTGCTAGCGAAAGCATATTCTATCAAGGTATCGACCAAATCACTTCCTAATCTTTTTCTTTGAAATTCTGGAAGGATATAATAGCAAATTTCTGGAAATATTTCCTGCTTATCTTGATTCATGAAGAATCCAGCAATACCGATGAATTCTTTGCTATCTGAATAAATTTCATAAAAACCAAGTCCAAATCTTTTGTGATCTGATACCATGCATACATAAAGACTATCTATTCTTTCTTCTGTGGCAACGCGGCCTTTTTCTCCAGATATCGAGCTTAAGCTGACAATATTTGGGTTTTGTAAAATGGTTCTGAGACGATCTTTATCTTTGAATTGGTCAAAAGAAATTTTTCCAACAATATCATTGGTTAGTGAACGTAGCATAATATTAATGTTTTGTTTAATCCATTTGTTAAAGAGAATTTGAAGGAGGTTTCAACTATTTTGCGTAAATGATTTTTTTACTTTCACAAATTCTACCAACTTATTTCAGTAAAACTCTCCCAGTAAAATTCCCTAAAAAGAGGAGATTTTAGCCTCCTCCAATTTCTTGTTTACGATCATCGGCATCTCCGCCTGTAGCGCGTTATCCATGCTAAATATTTTTGTTATAAGATCAACATAAACTTTTAATTTTTTGTTTCATAAATATCTCGGGGTTTGGGGCAAGCCTGACAGCTGTCGAAATCTATTTGAAAAAATACCAAATTTTTTCAAAATTTATATTTCTTGAATCAAATGCGCCTAAATTTGATATAATTATCGTAGAATCTATATCAGTTGTTTTGCGGAAAAATATTATAGTGCCCCCCAAATTTCAGACCACTAACCCAATTTTTTAACGAGACTTTTTTACCTTAAAATATTATTAATTCTTCATTAACAAATAACGAGGTAAAAATATGTCAATTGCAACTAAGCATTTAAAGAAACGCGGTTCAGATTTTAAATTAAAGGTAGTTTTAAAATATTTATCAGAAACGAGCACTGTTGGGCAAATATGCAGTGATTTTAATGTTTCTAAGTCAACTTTACATAAATGGGTTAATCAGTTTAAGGCAAATAGCGGTAATATATTTAACAATAGCAACTCGGCAAAAAAGGATAGCAATAAGCATAATAATACCAAAATCCACCTATAATACAACATAACTAACTCCACAAACACTCTTAATAATTTCCGAATTTAAACTACTAACAAATTTACAA
>CAZUPN010000138.1:0-3346 GCA_964622015.1 uncultured Rhizobiaceae bacterium
TAAAAAAGTTTATCGGTTAATTAATCATTTACACAAAATTTATGAAACTCTCGCACTCCCTCAACCGCGGCAATGTTTCACTTATTATTAATCTTCTCATTAACATTATTAATTATTTGAAACGCTACCGTTGTTTTAGTAATAGTCCTTGGACTAAGCTCTGAGGTTTTGTCAGGATGTAGTTTTTTAGATAGCCTTAAAAAACGCGTTCTTGCTGCCTTAAGTTTTTCTTCCTCTGAAGCTCCAGGAGCTGTTTTTACATCTAAAATCTCAAACCCGGACTTTCCTTGTTTACTCAGTTCAATAATTTTTGATGCTAATTCATATATTGGAATATCGGGGTCTTGATCATCACGCATTGTTACTTTAGAAGGCCTGGGTGGAAATCTTTCTTGGTTTTTCTGTTGCTGCTCCTGCCTTCTTTTAGCTTCTTCTTCTCTTTGCTTTTCTTGAGCTTTTCTAGCTTCTTCTTGCCTTCTAGCTTGCTCAGCTCTTCTAGCTTCTTCTGCCTTTCTTATAGCTTCTGCTCTTTTTTCTTCAGCCTCCCTCCTAACTTGCTCTTGTCTTTCTTGTTCCACTCTTTCTGCCTCTCTTCTTCTAGCTTCCTCTTGCCTTTTTTCTTGCTCAGCTCTCCTAATTCTTTCGGCTTCTTGGCGCCTGATTCTTTCTTGCTCAGCTCTCCTAGCTTCTTCTTGCCTTGTTTCTTGCGCCACTCTTTCAGCCTCTACTCTTCTAACTTCTTCAGCTTTTCTAGCATTATGATTCTTAATGCCTTTATAAGTTAAACAAGTTAAAGCAGTAAGTAATAGTGCTCCGCCACCAATTCCCGCAAACAGAGGTATGTTTATTAGACTTGAGGATTTTGTTGTATCAGAATTAGCAATTAATTGCGGGTTTAATTTAAAATTACGACCAATCACTTCTCTGCAATATCCTTCTACTTCAAAGCTTAACTTATTATCATTCATATCTGGGCCAAAAATTTCAAAGGCAGTTTGGTTTAGCTGTGTTATGCTTAAAGTTCGGTTAGGATTGTTTAATGTGATATCATCTAAGATTTGAGTTAGATTAGAAATTGCTCTTTGAAATCTTAGATCTTGGGGATTATTAAAATACCTAATAAAATCCATTACTAGTGCTTTTCCTTCAGAATTTCTTTGATCTTCAACTGCCTTTATTAATTCCTCCGGTAATGCTAAACATTGATAATTAATGGTAGTTCTACCAGTTTTGACTTGATTGTGAGTTTTGTCCGTAACCTCTATATCAATTGCGAAGATATTATTAATATCATCTTGAGGATCTAAAAATTCATCTCCTATATCGATTTTTAAATCTGTTAGGAAACTATTTACCTGTTCAGCATTTCCTATAGCGGCTAGAGTTCCATTAACAAATTCTGATCCAACGCCATTTTCCATTGAGGCTTGTTGGATTATTAGCTGAGATTCATCATCAAAAATTCTTTCTACACCATCCGATCCCTTTTTCTTTAGAGTCATGGTTACCTTGAATTGATCGGTTGGTGATATTGGATTGATTGTAATATCAAGTGGGAAGGTTATTTGGGAATCAATTTGATTGAATGAGAGAGATTGGTTTAGGTTTTGGATGTTTAGAGCCGGACTGGGGGATGGAGAGGGGGTGATGGAGTTGGTTGAAGTAATGGTTCTGGTAGAAGTGCCGCTCCCAGAAATACTAGAGCTTTGAGTGGGAGTGTTAGATGGTAATAGTAATATTTTTTCTCCTCGTGAATTGAATCTCTGACCGCGAATACCCCAATCTAAACCATCTTGAATGTCAGATTGCCAGATAATTATCCATCCGCCATCATTTAATGCGGTAACGCTATAAGAGGCAATAGTTGAAGGTCCTGTGTAGCTATTAACTTGTAATCTTGTTGTTAATAAATTGCCATTAGTATCGTATCTTTGCAGGTAAATTCCTTTATATTCACCCCCCTCTTCTTCATAATCTCTCCATGTCACAATAAAACCGCCATCTTTTAATTTAGTTATTGATAGATTATCTTGATAACCAGTATCATAAATATTAATCTCGATTCCCTCTCCCACTTTATTGGCATTAACATCGTATGTTTGTAGATAAAATTTATTTTCACCATAAACTCTCCAGCCCACAATAAAACGACCACCGCTTAAATTTGTTACTGATGGGCTGTAATAAAGAGAATTAGCGTCGCCACTGACCATAACTTCTTGACCCAATTTATTACCATCTTGATCATACCTTTGCAGACAAATATTTAATCCACTTGCCGAATCTCTCCAAACTACAACAAAACCTCCATTACTTAAACTTGACACCGATGGATCTTCTTGCCCATTAAAAATGTTGGTATTAACTCTGGTTTCTACACCTAATTTACTACCATCAGCATTATATCTCTGTAAATAGACATCTATATTTGTATCATCTGCAAAACTTTGCCAAACTACAGCAAAACCACCATTATTTAGACTTGCTATTGATGGATTTCTGTGATTTGTTCGATAATCAGAAATATTGTCACTGACCATAGTTTCGCTTCCTGATTTGTGACTATTGGCATCATATATTTGCAGGTAGATTCCGCTCTGATAAGAGCTGCTTTGCCAAACTACAGCAAAACCACCATTATTTAGACTTGCTATTGATGGAAAATTTTGATCACCGTAAGTAAAAGTATTAACTAAAGCCACATTGTTTAATTGATTACCATTGGCATCGTAGCTCTGTAAGTATACTCCGTCTCCATTACTAGAGCCATCTCCCCTTATAAAGGTCATTACAAAACCACCATTATTTAAGCCTGTTATAGCTAAAATACCCTGACTACTATAATTATTTATTACAGCATCTGCAAACTCCGTTGTTTTTCTATTAAAAGTATTAGGCATTTTTTTAGTAATATTTTGTTTACTTGTTTTGGCAAAGTTTTAAACTCAGCTATAATAAGACTGTCGCAAAATCAGTCTTTTTTGGGGTTGTGGTCAGAAATTTGATTAAAAAAATCTCATAATCACAAATACCATGTTTTGTAGATAGGTCAATCTTTTATATCCTGGCATCTTGGGGAAAAAGAGTTTTAGCTCTGGTTATAATTTAGATAGAAATGCTTGAAGCATTTAGCTCCTGATAAATTAAACCAAACTAGAATTGTTATGATTTTCCGACTCTGGCGGGCAATCAGTTCCAATTCTAGACTTTTTGTTTTTAATTAATTTCTTTCTAAATTCAAGAATAAATTGATTGCAAAAATTATCAATCAGATAAAACATTGAGAGAATAATAACTGCACCCTTACCTTCAGACCACTTTCTCCAAAAAATCTGTGGACTTTTTT
>CAZUPN010000139.1:0-3299 GCA_964622015.1 uncultured Rhizobiaceae bacterium
TTTGCAGCGAAATTGTCAATTAGTATGTTGTATTATAGATGGATTTTGGTATTAGGTTTGGTGGATGATCTTTGTTGTTCTTGTTTACTGTTAGGACTTAATAATATGTCATTTGATTCTTGTATAGATTTTGCCTCAGAAAATGTAATGGTTTCTGTTAATTCTTCTAGCTGTAACTTTTCTTGAGAACTCTGAGATTGATAGTGATGCTCGAGGATTTGTTTTAGGTTTGGTTTGTAAGTTTTAGTGGTTTCTGCCAGGTCGGATTTGGTTGAGAGGCGCAGATGTTCATCGTTGATGATTTCAGTAATTATGACCCTTAACACATCAAGTGGATTGATTGCCAAATCCTCACCTCTTAACAAACTAGCGTCCCTATTTCTTATTGCCTGTCCCAATTGTTCTGATTGGCTTGAATTTAAATCTGGGATATCTTGCCAATCATTATTATTTAATATTTGCAGCCTATTTTGTTCTATCCGCATATTTCCACTTGCCAATTCAGATAAAATAAACCCTGTAAATGCACCACAGTGGTTATTAGTAAGTATTCCAGAAGAATCGGCTGGTTGGATTATGTTGGTAGTAGTACTAATTTTAAGATAAGGTACACCAATGCTGTATAAAGAATGTGCAATATATCGCGGTATTCTTCCTTGTCCAGTTGGATCAATATATGTGGCAGTAAAAACACCATTATCCCTGTTTATTAATAATCCAGTAAGATGATTACCATTAACTTGGATAGGTATGACTAATCGATTATTTTGTGATTCTGCAAAATTACGTAACGCTTCTTCTAATTGTTCTGAAATTTGAGTAACTGCTGTATTAATAAATTGAGTATCTCCTTTTAATGATGATCTAATTATAAAATTCAGTTCATCATCAGCATAATCTTCCCCATTTTCAATTCTGTTTAATGTATTTTGTTGTGCTTGAAGAAGATCTGTATTTGATTGAACATTAAAATCACCGAAACCAAGTTCTTGTAAAAGATTAGTGGATTGTTGTGAAGATTTTTGGTTATCGTTTTGCAGAAAGGCATCAAGAGGATCATATATTTCTGTAGTGCTTTTAGATAAATTGGTTGATATAGTTTGAGATTGAGGTGGGGTCTTTGTGGTCGGTGTCGAATATATAACATTAAAAATTTTTGCAGAAGCAATGTCTGACTGAGTATCTTTAAAAGAATCCAGTAAACTTTTTGCATTTTTGACTTTCTCTTGGTTAATATTTCTAGCTTCAGTCATTTTTTTTAGCTCTGGCCTTAAATTGTTATCCACTATAAACTCAAAGGTTTCTTTTTCCTGTTTTGTTCCTTTATTGTTTAATAACTGGGTAATTGTTGATATCTTTTTTGATATATCTTCTTGATCTTTGATATGTTTTTCTTCACATCGTTCAATATTTTGTTTAATACGACTAGTTTTTTGCTCTATGGTTTCATTCTGAGTGTTTTGACTTATTTCCAAGATTTTTTGAAGTTCAGTATCAGCATCGTCTAATTGTTTCTCTGTATTTTGTAATTTATCATTTAATTCTTTCAAGGTTTCCCTTAATTTTTCTGCTTCCTTTTTATCTTTTTGTTTTTGTGGTTCTCTTCTTTCTTTTTCTCGTTTTTTCTCACTTTCTTTGTTCAGCTTCTGATCTTCTTGCTTTTCTTGTTCTGTAGTTAGTTGTTGTTTTTGTAGCTTTTCTTGTTTTATTTTTTCTTGCTGTGCAATAGTTTCAGCCTCTTGTTTTACTTGCTCCTCAAGTGTTTTAAAATAGTCTAATGTTTCTATAGTTTTTTGAAGCTCATCAAGAGTTTTTGAGAATTTCTTCTGCAATGTGACTTTGGGAGGATTGTGTATTATCGTTGTTCTCTGTTGTTTGAATGCTTGTAAATTATTTTTTGCTTTTTGTGTATCTAATTTTTCTTTCTTTTTGCTACTAGCCACCAATTCAAAACCATCTTCACTTAATTTTAGACTATCTATTTCGTCTGTTAATTTTGAGGTTATTTCTTTATAAATATCATCTCCATTTTCTTGATAAGAAATATTATATCTTGCCATTAATCCTTTTTTGCTTGTTATTAGATTAACTGATCTCTTTATAAGATCGACTTGCTTTTTTATTAATTCTGAATCTAAGATTTCACTAGATTTTTCAACTTCTTTTTTAATGTCTGGATTTTGAAGTAATAGATTAATTAATTGAATAGTTCTTTCATCGATATTAAACTCGTTTTTATACAACATATTATTGCGAAGATTATTTACTTCTGCTCTAGTTACATCGGAGTTCTGAGGGAACAATTTTTCAAAATCCTTGTCATTTATCTTCGTATCATCCTTGTTATGGAAACTATATAGAATATCTAGCACTCTAAAAGCAAAATATTGTTTTAAGACGATATCATCTGTGCTATTATAAAGTTTTAAAGCTTGTTTTAATTGTTCCATAATTCTGACATCTATTTAGTTGTTAAAAAAATATATTGAGATTATAATGCGACTATAATTTACGCTTTTTATTTAAGTCAATTATAAATTAAGGGAGTCTTTATGAAATCTGGCACCAACTACCAATTTGTTACATCAACCTTATCAGATGATCAAATAAAACAAATCACAGAAAGCAGGCAAATAATCGGAAAGCTTTTAGAAAGAGAAGAATTTATAGATAAAATAAAAGAAATATTTGTTTGTGTTCCAAGTATGAATATACCTGGTCATAGGCGTGCCATAAACTTTATGTTGGAATTCAAAGATAGTAGAATTGAGGATCAGTTTGACATTGAGTTTTCTTTGCAAAAAGAAATTCGTCAAATATTAAGCAATACAGATGTAAATATATATTCCAGAGAAGATGAAGAAGAGTCAATCCAAAGCAATTTAATTTGTGATGAAGAAAGGCAGCACACCAAAGCAATGCTATATGCTGGAATTCCTATACAAGACTTCAATTGCCAAACTAATCAAGAGCTAAACGATATATTCCACAAAAATTTTACTGAATGGCAAAAAAGACAAGAAACAGAGCTTTTAGAAGCAATAAATGTTTTAAAAGATGATCAATCAACTGAAATCGATTCTCCTTTAAGAAAGCAATTACAGATAGAGGAATTTATGAAACTTCCAGAAGATGAAATAAAGAAAACCCTATTAAAATTTTTCCCAAATTTGATTCCTGAAGTACTAGAAAAAGTAAAGGAATCTGAAAAAACAGACGAACCTGTTCAACCAAGATTAAGCCCAAGTCCAACTCAAGGTCAAAGTGGTCAGCATCAAGGGCGGCAAATATCAATAAAT
>CAZUPN010000140.1:0-1102 GCA_964622015.1 uncultured Rhizobiaceae bacterium
CGAGCTTGATACTTAGATTAAAAAAACCTCGCAAGAACTAGCAAACAGAAATATGGCAAGATGATTATGCCAAAATATCGACTGCTGTTGATCGCAACTCAGGCAATTTGTTTGAATTTGAAGTAGAAGATCGATCAAAATCTGCTTATCTCAAAATGGCTTTTCGTATTGAAAAAGGCTATAAGATTAAACATCTTTGCACCGATGGTAATAAAGTTTACGGTTACTATAAAGTTTCACAGAATCATCATATAACTAAAAGCAAGACTTGTTTGGTAGAATCTTGGAATTGTAGATTAAGGCATGATTTGGCAAGGCTTCAGAGAAGGACTCTTTGTTATAGCAAGAATATTGAAGCTTTAAGAAATGCAGTTTTGCTTTTGATTCGTAAAAAAATTGCTTTATCTGTTTTTATTTGACAATGCCTCTATTACGATTTGAAAAACCGCTTTCAAATATTTATAACATGCGTAATTGCAATAAATAAATCTTTTTTCTTTGAAATGAGTGGCAAATGATCTGCTTCTATGGAAATCATCTTGCATCCCACCCTTGAATATATTTTCTGCTGATCTTGGCGCTATAGCTAAATCATTTGTTCATAAAATATCTTGATTTTCAATAACTTTTTATTGATAAACAATAAATCTTTCTTGACTATCAATTAAAATCTCCTAATTTATATCTTCATATAACAAAGCAAATTGCAAAATTTTACTTTGGTATAAAGGAGCCCTCTGGGCCGGTGCGTAAGCGCCGTAAAAAATAAATTTAACTAAATTTGATTAAATCATGACAAATATAAAGAAAATCAGCACCTATGTTTTATACATATTAAATTTCATATTAATAACAATGCCAATAGGAATTATATTATCAACATTTATTAGTGGATTAGATATAATACAAAGTGATGGCGTGCATATTTTTAATTATAGATCAGTTCCTTTTGAAGATAGGATTTATTACCTGATTTCTAACTTAATTGAAAATTTGCCGCTGTTTTTGGAATTGATTATGCTAAAAAAGATTTTTATTAATTATAAAAATGAGCAAATTTTTATTATAGATAATGCCAGAAATTTTAATTATTTGGGATGGT
>CAZUPN010000140.1:1112-3291 GCA_964622015.1 uncultured Rhizobiaceae bacterium
TATTAATCCCATAATGATTATTGTGGTCACAATAGTAAGAAATCTTAATGTTATTATTTCTACATTTCCAAATGTTACACTCAATAACATAAATCTAGGAGATCTTAGCGACATATTTTATGGGCTAGTAATAATTACTATTTCATATGTGATGTCTGAGGCTTCCAAAGTTTATAATGAACAAAAATATACCATCTAATGGCAATTATAGTGAATATTGATTTAATTTTGGTAAAAAGAAAAATAAAATTGCAGGAATTGGCAGATAAGGTTGGTATAACTATTCAAAATCTTTCAATTCTAAAAACCGGCAAAGCCAAAGCAATTAGATTTTCAACTCTTGAAAATATTTGCAAGCACTTACAATGCCAGCCCGGGGAAATTTTGGAATTTAAAGAGGATGGTAAAAATTAACAATTCTGGATGCTTTTCTTACACCATTTTACCAGAATTCTGGTAAAAAGGCTATTAAGTATTTAGAAGCTTTGATAGAAAATAACTCAAATCTTTTTGCGCATTGGAAAACGGGAATAACAAAAGTGTTTGTTTGACAAGAGCCGTATGAAGTGAGAGCTTCGCTTACGGCTCTAATGAGAGACTGCAGAGGGGAGTTCCTCGGTCTACTCGACCCACCATAGCTTTAAGAAGCATATAAAATACCATATTTTTGGGCTAAATAGTGATTTATATCATTTATTTCTGAATTTTTTAACGCACGATTAAAGATTATGACCTCCGAAATATAGCCACCAAAAAACCTACCAAAAAAGCTCTTTTGTTGCCCAATTCTTAATGGCGCACTAGTGCGGGCCATAACTCCCTGAATCGCATTATTATAAGTGACGCTGTTAGGATTAGCCTTGATATTAAGGCCCCCGGAATTATCAAAGCTAGCACAAAATGCATATGTGGTATTGAGCTGAAAAGTAATACCAGATGGGCTAACGCTAACTACAGAACTAGTATTTCTAGTATCGGTTATCATAAATTCAATATTAGTTGCGCTATTTGCTTCTAAAGCATAAGGTGGGTTGTTAATGCTACCACCTTCTTCTTTACTAACAATTCCCATAGTGGTATTAACAGGAGTTAGAGTGCTAAATTGTACTACTGCAAATAAAGTAATTCCAGAAATCGGAGAAATAGTAGCAGAATCAGGAATTGCAAGATTGCTACTAGTACCGTTAAAAGATAATGATGGAAGACCATTAATGCCCGAGGCAACATAAGTTGGTTGATTGCCAATAGTAGCTTGATTTGCAACAATTGAATCTGTTATTTGTGGGTTAATACTATACCAATTTTGTATCGTGTCTTTATCCTGCACTTCAAATTCTGAATTAGCATTTTGTAGTGAATTTAACCTGGTAGTATCAAGCCAAACTATTAACCCACCAATTGAACTAACCGCAGAGCCGGCAGTAATAGAACGGGCAGTAGTTAATTTTGATTGTCTTATTAATCTTGAGCCCTGAGTTACTCCAGCAATTAAAATACCAATAATTAAAACTACTATCGAAAGCTCGATTAGAGAAAATGCTAAATGATTTTTTTTGTTCATATTTCTAGAATTGTTAGTTAGTAAATGGTTAAATTTTTAATTCAGTCTTGTTGAAAAATATAAGAGGAAGAAATTATCGCAATCTTTTTTTAATCTATATGTGAATTTGTTCTGACTTAATCAATATGAGACAGCGGCATTATCAATCTTAGCTATAATTTCATCAACTATTGCCTTAATTTGCTCCTGGTTACTGCCTTCAGCCATAATTCTAATCATATTTTTGGCGCCGATTTACGGATAAATATCCGGCCTCCACCCCAATAAAATTCACTTAATGCTACTTCATTTGTCATTTTGACGCAGGCCGGAATCGACTTTGCGATTCTTACCGCGCTAGCCAATTGAGTCCGGCCTGCGCCAAAATGACAAATCAGAAAAAATGGCAAAAAGATGGTATTCAAGTGAACCCTCATCCGCTTTAACAAGCCGCACCCCACTGAATGAAAAAGTCTATCCAAAATTAGTCTAATATTATAAAATCAACCCGAGGTACCACTTAAACTAGTCGATAAGTGTAATATTTAGTGATGTGCAGGGAGTATCTGCAAGTGGGGTTATTACTGCTTTAGTTAATGATGAGCCAATATCTCAAATTATCACTAAGCTAAAAGGAAC
>CAZUPN010000141.1:0-3278 GCA_964622015.1 uncultured Rhizobiaceae bacterium
CTTCCACCCCATTACCAGATTCATCCTTATAGCCAAACAACTCCCTGACATTATCAACCTTACCATTATGATTAGCATCCAGCACCAGGATCCCATCATCCGCACTAACCCACCCCACACGCTCACGAAATCCATCATTATCAAGATCAAAGAAAGCGCCAGATTGATCGAGCGGCACCATCTCTACCCCGTCACCGTCGAGATCCAAAGTCAAAGGATCTGATCTTTGAGGGATTGCATCCTGGCCGTGATTGATTCCAAGTAACATGGCCTTGAATATGTCGGAGAAGGCTTGGTTGGTTAGGGATTGGTTTAATTGTACTTCGAGGGAGTGTTTGAGGGCGACCATAAATTCCGGATTGTCTCTAAGTAATTCAGCGACTACGCATTGCCCAGAGTCTCCTGGGTGGAGGCGAGTTTGCTCGTCGAGATAGTATTTGCAACTTTTACCATCGATGTTTATCATACAACCATTTTCAGGATTAGTATTTTTGTGAATTAACTCTGCGATTTCTTTGTCTGATTGTCTGATATTAACATTACCAGAGAATAAAGCGCCCTCTTTGAGACGGCGGTTGGCTAGGCCTACCATACCTTTTTTATTAGACCCTTCCATTATTTCAGTTAGAGCGTTGTCGAGGCAGGTTTGGTCATGGGTAGTGGCATATTGTTTTATATAGCCGTAAAATTTGGTGTCAGTGCCAGCTAAGCCATCACCTCCGTTATAATATAAATCTTCAATAGCTAGTTTTTGATTTCGAGTCAGTTCACCAGCTGTGCTGCTATAAATACCGTTATCACCAAAAAGCCTATTTTCTCTGGTAGAAATTGAATAATCATAAAGTCTCTGAATTTCATTATCATTCAATGTTCTTTGGCTATTATAAACTTGATCAAAATCTACTGAACCACGAAATGCCTGATTCCACTCATCTCTCGAACTTGGTTGCGTCATATCGAAGCCAATCCCAACTGTCATATTGCCGTTAACCGGTTTTGCTGTAGGTTCGAAACCTTCATTTAACTTGGTAAATTTATATCTTATGTTATCATATTGCGTATCAGTTAAGTTTGGGTCTCGTAATTGGTCTAATAAATCTTGAATTTGATTTTTGCTGCCATTTGACTGTAAGTCAGTGGTTAAATTATGAATAGTCATAGTTTTGTTTGTTTTGAGGTTAATATTATTGTTAGTTTATAATAGAGGTTCAGTTGATATATATTCTTTAGCTTTAGTATTATTGATTAAGTTTAGATTTATGATTCGGTTTTTTGTTAGGTTGAACTCTAATTTAAAATATCTTACTTTCCCATCTTTGGTATCAAATTGATCATCTACTGAATCATGCCCAGATATTGAAACTCTTTTATCTTCTTGAGCTCCTGTCTTGTCAAAAATGTCTGTGTATCTAACAAAATTTATATTTTGTATACGATATCCTTGGCCATTAAAGATTGGCAGATCAATAATTAATCTATTATTTTCCCATACATTAAGGCTTTGTTGTGGTTCATGACCATCTCCCATGTCTCGATATTTAATCTGAAATGTCAAAATGTTATGTTTCAATCTGCATGCATGAATTTTTTCATCCCTTGGAGACAAAATGCCATACTTCTTTATAACCACATCTTTACCATTATCTAAGAAGTCATAATATTCCTTTTCCAACCCCCCATAAGAATGCACATCAAACCCCCTCAAACTAAAATAACCAAGCTCCTTAATACAAGTCACCTGAGTAAATTGCCAAAATTCATCAGCATTAGAATTTGTTACACAAAAGAATATAAAAATTACAATTAACGATATTTTTTTCATAAGAATTGACCGAATAAATTTCTTAAATTGATTTGCTTGAAAGCCAGATTTTGATACTTAACACCAAAAAATAGCCAAGAAATTCCCTCAGGCTTTACGAGTCGTAGCCAGCTAGGATATCTAATATTATAGCAAATGAAGAATCGGTTGTTTTTATTTGGCACGGTCTAATCTCATCGGTTAACAAAATTTTAACTCAATTTTAAAGAGTTAACGAAGACAGTTTGAACAGCAAAAAATAATTTATCAACTAGATTTTTATTTTTTATAGTTAGCCATTTTTTTTGTAAGTTTACAAGACGCATTTTTGCCGTTTGGTAAAAGTCAGTATTTAAATTAGTTATAGTTTTGTTTGTTTTTGAGGTAAAGAAAGCGCCAGATTGATCGAGCGGCACCATCTCTACCCCGTCACCGTCGAGATCCAAAGTCAAAGGATCTGATCTTTGAGGGATTGCATCCTGGCCGTGATTCATGTTACGTAACATGGTTTCAAATATATTTGAGAAAGCTTGATCGGTTAGGGATTGGTTTAATTGTAGCTCGAGAGAATGTTTGAGGGAATTTTTTAGTTGAGCTACATCGTCATCTAAGCCCATAACTTCACTGTAAGCTTGTAGAAAGAATAAATTAGCTTGTAAGAATGCAACGTTTCTATTGGTAATATCATGCTCAAAATTTTGATATTCCAATCCCGGTGTCCAAAATCTTCCATCTCTATCTTCCGGCATAATAAGGCCATGCCAATAATCAATTGGTAATGTATTATGATTGCTTCCATCTGCGCCTCCCCTTAATGCAAACTGTTCGCCATTATCATTAGTGTATATAAGAAAAGTATGTTGAGGTGTACCGTGATCTGGTAGGATTGATATATAATCAACATCTCTGGTTCTGATTTCAATTGTAGCCATATGTATTTATAATTTAGGGTTATTGGTAAATAGTAAAAATTAGTTATTCTCCTTGGCCAACTTGCATACCTACTAAAACTATGTTGGATGATTCATCGTATTTAATTGATAAACTCCAGCGCTTAGGGAAAAAAGAATCTAGAGTATTTTCTGTATATCTGTAATGAACGACATAATTAAGTTCCGGATTATTGATATATTTTTTGCTTATTGTGGGCTCATATTTTTTGCCACCCGCTCTTTCAATTGTTTTAATCAATCCTCCCGCATCGCTTCCAATCGGATGCATCTGAAGCAATGCTGTTTTTGCCTCATCTGCAGTATAATATTTCTCAAAATAAAACCCTTTTTTAAGATGATTTAAAATTGTGATTCCATGCAATTGTTGAACCATTTTTTTAGGACTCTCATTAATTGATCCCATAACAAACAATCCTAAGCAGATTATAACGGATAATGCAGTCAAAATCGTAGCAGTCTTTTCACTGCTAATATTAAAAATCTTTCTCATCGATGATACCGCAACCCACAACCCAAAAATCATC
>CAZUPN010000142.1:0-3221 GCA_964622015.1 uncultured Rhizobiaceae bacterium
CAAGAAAAAATATTAAAAATTTAGGTTTTTGGAGATTGGAATTCAACAGGCCCAAAATAATTTCTCCTTGACAACTAAAAAGCAATCAATCTAACCTACAAATCACCTTCAAGCATAAAGCCCAAATAATACTATACATCAATTGGTGATGAACATAAAACAAGCGCAGGTAATATATTATGAAAGGCAATGAAACACTAACTCAACCACGTCAATCACCACAACCATCTCCACCCCCATCTTCCATAACCATCACCCCCAACCTCCTCAACATGGCCGCCATCATCAAAGCCAACAATAAACGAATCTTCCTATCCTACGCCTGGGATGATGGTCATAACCGCCAGACTGAAGGAGTAGATGCAATGGTAGATGCCATAGAACAATTATTGGTTACTTTAAATATCCCTTATTACCGAGATAAAGGTGACCTTACTGATCAAGTAGAATTAAGAAAATTTATGGATAATGCCAAAGAATGCATATTCATCTGCTTTGTTAATAAAAAATATCTCCAATCAGATAATTGCCTCTACGAAATAAAACAAGCAATGTCTGGAAATCATAACAAAATATTTCCAATCATTCATGAAGCGGTAGCTTCTAAAAAATTCCCTGATGATAATATCTTTGTACCCGACAATCGAGTAATACATATAAAGTTTTGGCAAAATCGACATAAGAAGCTGCAAGATAAAGTAGCTACTCTTATCCCCGATAGTAAAGAAATCGAAATCATGCAACAAGAAGTTATAGAATCAAAATCCAGTACCGAAACTATTTCTCCTTTCATTGATCTAATTACCAGAAGAATTTCGATTACCGCCATAAATATCAATGAAACTGTTGCCGCTAGATTAGTTACTGCAGTTTTTAAATATTGCACTACTCAAAAAGCTGCAATCACCAAACTTTATAGTTTCGATGAAAAAAAATCAATTAATAAGCAGGTTAGAGAGTTACTAAGTGATAATCTAAAATCAATAATTGGCATAATTGAGGATTTGGAGATTAAGAAAGCCCTAAAACAATTATTGCAAATACCAAGTCTTGATAATTTTAATATCTTTGATTTATCATTAAAGCAAAAAGTCCTAATCACCGATCAAGAATATTACAATAACTTAACTCAAAATGCCAACCAAATCTCCTATGATCAAATTGAAGATAGTACGATAACCAATATCATCATCGCCATCAAATCTTTAAACGCCGTTCCAATTGAATTAGCTAGAAAAATCTATTTTAATCTCTATAAATCTCTGCCCGATGATTATTACCGCTCAATTTTCACTGAACAAATCACCATTTTTGCAAAACAATCCAATAAACAGATTATCATTGATGGAATTAATAATATCCCACAAGAAGATGGCAGTAGAGTTGCAACCGATATTAGGCTTCATAACTGGCATGTTAATCTATTGCAATTTACAGAAGAATTTGAACAAAAAGACTGGGTGATAGTTAGTAAAAAGAAAAGTGACGGAACTTTTACTCACGAAACAAGACCCCCAGAAGGTAGAATCATGATTGAAAGTATTAATTTAGGCAGAAGACTATTAAAGCCTCAGATTCAAGCCCAGCTATTTAGTCAAACAGGTGAGTTTGAAGATAATGCCATTCATGGTACCAGAAAAGTAACTCTAGCAATTCTGCCCATCAATCAACGACGAAAAAGAATATATTTCAAACTCAATCCTGAATTCCCAGGAATCCAAACTGCCGCCATTGCTTTTTGTGAATTATTAATTGGCGAAGGTACCGACAATTCAGAATTAATTAAATTTACTGATGCTAATGGTAAATCATTTCCGGTACTTGCTTCTGATTCAATGGGAGACGTAGATTTAGCCACAACATTTAAATATAGTGGCATAGAAACAACTCTAAATATTTTGGATACGATTTCTCCCATGTTATTTTCGAGATTATTTTTACTTTCCTTGCTAATAACCAATGAGGATGCAAAACCCGATAATATCATTCTCACCAATGGCAATCTTTTTTTAATTGATAATGATCGCTGCTTCTTCCCATCAGTGGTGTTAGAAAAAGATATGCTTGGCAGGGAAGTGACAACTCTACAGATGAAAAACTTCCTTTTTTGCATGAACCAAATGAATCAAGCAATCGATCAGGAAGTAAGAGAGGAATTCTTAAGTCTAAATTCACAAGAGTTGCTAAAAAAATGGCTCTATAGATTAGAAGCAGTTAATCAACTTTACTTTGGTCTTTTTGGCATTGAAAAGATCGAAGAACTATATCAAGAAGATAAACGAAATCCGGTAATTATTCCAATTGCCTTCCCAACTGAAATTGCAGAAATCATTTTTGCCAAGTTTAATAATATTAGGCAATTATTGCAATTAGATCAGCCGATAACTCATCTACAAATTCTAACTAGGGTAGAAAGTAAGGCTGGAAGAGAGTATGAGAGATTACATAACTCACCTTTATATCCAAATACTTTTAAAAGATGGCAAGTAATTCAGAAAGAGCATTACCAAATTGATCAACAAGGTAGAACTCAAAGCAGAATGGTTACTAAAACCTTGGCTGCTAAAAGTCTAGTAATTAGAAAAAAACAGGATTTAAGAGCATTAATGAGTGATAGAGCGTACCCCACTTCTCCAGCTTTTGCTTATGATTACTTACTTACCAATTTATTTAATATTGGCGATATAGTAGAAGAATTAAAACAAGGAAAAACCGAAAAGTTTAACCAATTAATGACCAATAAGTTCAAGGCTGAAGTTATTAATAGAATTAGATTTAATCAAGCAATTACTCAAACAAATCAAGCAATAATCTTTAACCTAGCATCTGAAGTAGAATTTACAGAAATTGATTTTAGTAATGCAACCACTTTAACTGATGAGAGCTTAGTTAAGATTCTAAGAAATAGTGGTGATAATTTGCGTAATATTAAGCTTAACAATTGTTCAAATATTACTGAAAAAACACTAGTAAATATTGCTGCTTATTGTCTGAATGTAGAAGAGATAGAGATGAGTAATTTGCCCAATCTAGAAGAAATAAAAAGAACAACTACCAATTTTATTGGGCAAAAAACAGTAATATTTCCTAATCTGAGGAGAATTGATTTATCGAATTGTGCAAATCTTAAAAAACTATATCTTAATGCTGTTATAGAAGATATTAGCAGGGCTACCGCATATTAAATTCCACCCCCAATATACCAGAAATCGTATCATTAT
>CAZUPN010000143.1:0-3219 GCA_964622015.1 uncultured Rhizobiaceae bacterium
TGTCTTCTCTTGCTCTGTGGATCTTCCTTAATTTTGCGGTTGTAATCAATCATAGTGATTCGCTTCCAATTAAAGGAGTCGTGATAATGAAAAATAAAAAGCCTACAAATCGGGGTGATATTTTTGTATTTTGGGTAAAAAATAATTCTTTCTACAAACAAGATGTAAAATTTATTAAAAAGTTAGGGGGTGGAGAAAAAGATATAATTCAGGTTACAACTGATAATAGAGTTTATGTTAGCTCAGTGGAAAGAGGGACGGCAAAAAAGACTTCTTTAACCGGCCTTCCTCTTAATGTAATTGCCGCACAAGCTATACCAAAAGGTAAATTTTATGCTTATGGAGAGCATAAAGACTCATTTGACTCAAGATATCAAGAAATAGGATTAATAGATGAAAAAGACATTATTGGTACTGCTATTTTTGTTTTCTAGTGAAGTGATGGCAAAAGATTTCGGCGTTTTGGGTACTATTTACGAAATTCGTGAACGAGATTTTTTGCTAGAAATTCAGGAGAAACTAGAAGCGGCAAAAAAAGACGGCAGGCTTGATAAATTTCAGAATACTGTAAAAGATAATATGATGAAATCAATCGAGCGCCCTAAGGAATTATCACAAATAACCAAAGCGCATAATTCAAGATCTTGGCTGTTTGATCCTTCAATTTCTCTTGATCATGATTTAAGAGATCAAAATGGAAGAGTATTTTATTTGGCTAACACAAAAGTTAATCCTCTTGAAAAAATTAGTTTATCAAAAACCCTTATTTTTATTGACGGTGACGATGAAGAACAAGTTAAATTTGCTTTACAGAAAAATAAAGAAAGAGGTCATAAAACAAGAATTATATTGGTTAAAGGGCCTATAATAAAACTAATGAAGAAGCATAAAATAAGATTTTATTTTGATCAAAATAGTAAATTAACAAATAAATTTCAAATAAAATATGTGCCAGCTACTGTAGAGCAAGAAGGTAAAAATCTTAAGATTAGCGAGGTTGCCTTATGAGGAAAATTTATTTTATATTTACAATTATAATATTATTACCGTCCGTAGCAAATGCTAAAAAATGTACGGGTCGTTTTGTTAATCCAATTACTGATATTTGTTGGAGTTGCATTCTGCCTATAACGCTCGGCGCAATTCCTATCGCGCCCGGCCCTACACCAGATACTATAAATCCCCCTTCTCCTGTATGTACCTGTCCTGCGCCGCCGCCTCTTTTTGTTAGGGTGGGCTTGACAATAGGTTATTGGGAGCCATTTAAAATGGTTGATGTTACCAAAGAGCCATTTTGTTTTGTAGGTATTGGAGGCATAAAAATTGATCCGGGAATACCGGTTGGAAGTGGGGGTGATCCAGAGGTGGGCGCCGATACAGAATTAAATCCTGCCACTTGGCATATTCACTGGTACGATTATCCAGTTTTCTCATTACTTGAAATGGTTATCGATTATTTATGTATGGAACCAACCGCGGGATTAGATATCAATTATATAACAGAATTTGATCCTTTATGGCTTGATGATGAATTATCTTTCATTATTAATCCTGAGGCGATTTTATTTGGAAATCTGATAGCTCAAGCGGCCTGTGCAGCCGATTGTCTTGCTTCATCGTTTTGGACTCCTCTTGATCCTTTATTTTGGTGTTCTGGGTGTCAGGGCGGAATGTATCCTATGAATGGAAAAATCTTAACTCATAACACATCAATTCAGTCCTCACTTTTAGCCGCTTCAAGAATGATTTTTAAAATGCATCGCCAAACATTATTACCTATAACTTCGGGGCCGGAAGCGTTGTGTGCGCCGATTCCCTCGCCAATGATTAAAAAAAGTCAATATCGAATGCAACTTACAGTGCCGGTACCAACTACCGATCCTATTCAAGGTTGTAATCCTTTGGGTCGTTCAAGTTTTTTTTGGGAAACTTATAAAGAAATTCCTGTTAAAGGAGAAGATTTTAATTATTTAATTTGGAGGAAAAGAAACTGCTGTGCAATATAAAATTATTTTAATCATTCCATTGTTGTTTATATCTCCTCTAGTGCTTGCTAAGCAAACTGATGAAGCAAAAAATTTGGTAAATCAAATTGAGGCGTCAACAGATGAGCAGGAAGCTTCTTTATTAATTAATAATGTTGAGGAAATTAAGCAAAGTAAAAATTTTCAAAAGCAACTAGGAGAAGCAAGCGAGCTTGCAAACAAAGTTGAAAAAGTCAAAACGAAAGAGCCTTATTCTCAATATAAAAATTGGCTTAAAGATAATAGACAAGAGTTATTCGCTAAACAAACCAAACAAATTCCAACAATCGACTATAATATTGATAAGGCGAATAAAGACGCCATTACCGAGCTTCTACAAAATTATCGTTTTAAGGCCGAAGATATTAAAAAGAATAGTGTAAATTATTATCCGTTAATGATTTTTGTGTCTTCATCAATTCCAAAATCTGCACTGAAAGATCTAATGATTCAAGCTAGAAAATCGGGTGCTGTTCTGGTGTTTAGAGGCTTAATAGGAAGTTTAAGAAGTACCGCAGAATTTTTGCAGAATATTTCAAAAGAAGAGGTTGCGGCGATTATTGATCCTAGGCTTTTCACTACATTTCAAATAAATCAAGTGCCTACCTTTGTGGTCATTGCTAATATACAAGAAGTTGATGGAGAACTAATAACACCAAAGCATGACAGAATAGCTGGAAATATTACTTTAGAGTATGCTTTAAATCACATCATAGAAGGTGATGGTTCAGCAAAAGAAGTAGCTCTCAAGCATTTAAATCAATTACACCAAAAGGGGGATCATGAAAAAAATTAATGTTTTTTTAATTCTTTTCTTTTTAGTTTTCTGTTTAAAAAACTTATATGCAACCTCAATGGAAGAGGCACGGAATCAAGCTTTAGATTTGGGGTCTAATGGTAATTCTTCTTTTAAAATGGTATCAGAGGAAAATAAAAAATCCGTTCCGGGTTATATCACTGATGAGCCTAAAGAAACTAAATATTTTTCTGGCGAAAATTTAGATCGTGATGCTCAAGATAAAATGGCAAATAGTGAAGAAGGAAAATTATTAACTCAATCTTTGCCAAGAAAACCAAAAATGGATTTAAGTCATGCGGACACTTTTTTGAATCAATCAAAAGCTATAGAGCGCAACCCTGATGAGGTTATAAATATGATGACTGGAAATTATGAGCAATGTAAAGCAATACTCGA
>CAZUPN010000144.1:0-3190 GCA_964622015.1 uncultured Rhizobiaceae bacterium
TGAGGTTAAATTTAGCCTAAATAGAAATTTGACACGGAATTATGGACACTCCCTATTTTTGAGGAAAAATTAATGCTTTTAAAGCCTTGTCTATATTGATATACGCTCGACTTTAAAAGCATTAATTTTTCCTCAAAAAGATGAAGCTATATATAGTATTTTATATCGATTTTGGTATAATTATTGCGCGCAAAGAAAAGATGATTAGAATTCGAGCTAATATTATTCCCGACTTCAGTCTAAAATCTCCCAAACCCCTTGATAACAAAGAATCTACCTTTCCCCAGGGGCACTACAATCGATCTTTAACCCGAGCTTTCACCTCCAAAACCGCCCTAACCCCATACAAACACTACAATAACCTCTTTTTTATAGCCATTTTGTTGTGGCTGTTTATAAACAACAACATTTGATATCTATTTGTTATATAATATTCCATCATCGAATCACTCAAGAAAATAGTTGTGTTTATTAAAGTTTTTTTTCAAGACTATCAGTAATCTATATAAGACAAAACATCTCCAAGAAAATCAATGGCAAAACCCATATAGGGCATTTTTTGGTTGAAGGCTATAGAGACCAAAAGACTGGAAAAGTTAAGCAAAAGATATTATCAAACCTCAGTCACCTACCTGAAAAACCATATTAATGATTTAGGATTTGCAATGAAATTGTCAATTAGTATGTTGTATTATAGATGGATTTTAGTATAAGACCGAATTTCCAGAAAATTACCAAACAGATAGTTAGCGAAATATGCAAAGCAACAGAAGATAAAATACCTAATGCTGCTAAAATAGAATATCGTAGATGGATTGGCGAAAATATTTTACAAGACAACCGCCAAAATAAGCTGGCAGGAAAAGATCAGAAAATGATAACAAAAAAACTGTTAGTTGGGCAGAAAAATATCAAACAATAACACCAATTCAAAATAGATCAGAAAATCAGCAAGAATAAGGCTTCAGCATCTGATTTAGAATCTGAGTTTGCCAATTTTTGATTTTTAAGGGCAATTAGCTCATATAGTGTTTAACTTAAAAAACCTAACAAAAATGGCCAACCCTGACAACCAGGATTGGCCATTTTTGGCTCAAACGAAATCGTTAGATTCCGTTTATTACATATTTTCACTGATATATTGCACAGCACTTCCAACAGTGTTGATCTTTTCTGCAGCATCATCTGGAATTTCAATTCCGAATTCTTCTTCAAAAGCCATTACCAATTCAACTTGGTCCAGGCTATCAGCGCCTAAATCATCGATAAAGCTAGCAGGCTCAGTAATTTTTTCTTCTGCAACACCCAGGTGATTAATAATGATTTTTTTTACTCGATCAAGAATATCGTTGTTAGTAGTCATAGAATTTGTTTTTATATTATTTAAATTAAACAAGATTTAAGGCTTAAATCTTTTTTTAAAAAGTCAAAAGTAAGTGGCGGGTAAATCTAATCATTAAAAAAATAAAAGCAACAAAATATTACAATTTATTACAATATTTTTATTCTAAATTATGGTCATTATTAAAGGGAAGCCGCTATTTTACAAAGGTCTAGCTTAGTATAAAATTCTAATATCGGCGCCACAAGAAATTAATTTTTCAGCTAATCTTTCATATCCTCTTTCAAGATGATAGAGACGATTAATAACGGTTTCTCCTTGCGCAATTAAGCCAGCTAAAACCAAAGAAACCGAAGCTCTAAGGTCAGTTGCCATTACTTCGGCACCAGTAAGCTTGGCCACCCCCTTAACTATTGCAACATTACCCTGATAAGTAATATCGGCACCCATTCTTACCAATTCTAAAATATGCATAAATCTATTTTCAAAGATATTTTCTTTGATTACTGAAGCATTATTACCAATAGTCATTAAAGACATAAATTGTGCCTGCATATCAGTTGGAAAGCCAGGAAAAGGGCTGGTAGTAATATCAACTGAATTAATAATCTTTGAGCTTCTACTAGCCTCAATTATATCATCAGAAATTACTGTAATTTTTACTCCGGCTTTTTCTAAATTATCCTTAAAACCAGTTAATAGCCAGGAATCAATGCCATTTAATCTGAGATTACCATCGGTGATAGCGGCAGCAACCACATAGGTTCCAGCCTCAATTCGATCAGCAATTATTTTGTGACGCGCGCCACTTAAAGTATCAACTCCTATGATCTTAATTTGCGGAGTACCGGCACCGGTAATTTTGGCGCCCATTGCATTTAAACATTTAGCTAAATCAATAATTTCAGGCTCGCGAGCTGCATTATTAATAATAGTCGTACCTCTGGCTAAAGTAGCGGCCATTAAAATATTTTCAGTTGCACCGACTGAAACTTTTTCAAAATCTATCTCAGCTCCCTGTAGCCGATCATCAACCATAGCCTCAATATAGCCATTAATCAGGGTAATTTTGGCCCCCATTTTTTCTAAAGCCCGAAGATGGAGATCAACCGGCCTGGTACCAATAGCACAGCCTCCAGGTAGCGATACTTTAGCTCTTTTAAATCTTGCCAAAAGCGGTCCTAAAATTAAAATTGAGGCCCGCATTTTACATACTAAATCATAAGGTGCGACCGGATTATTGATTTCTTTGGCATCTAAAACCATTACCCGACCATTATTTCCGCCATCATTATCAAGGCCATTTAATTCGATTTTAATTCCAAGTGTGGCCAATAAATTAGCCATGGTAGAAATATCAGCCACATGAGGAACATTAGAAAGACTCAATTTCTGCTCGGTTAAAATTGAGGCCACCATCAATGGCAAGGCAGCATTTTTGGCGCCGGAAATTCGAACCTCGCCACTTAATTTATTACCGCCCTTGATCAAGAGTTTCTTCATATTTTTTAAATATTATTTTTCATAATTATCTATGATTAACTGATTAAGTAATTTTACACCATAACCGGTTGCCCCTTTAAATGCCATAGCATCGCCTTTATTTTTCCAGGCAACTCCAGCAATATCAAGATGAGCCCATTTAGTATCACCAACAAATCTTTTTAGGAATTGCGCCGCGGTAATACTGCCAGCTCCACGTCCTGAGCTAATATTTTTTATATCAGCAATATCAGAATTGATCATTTCATCATATTCTTCTGACAATGGTAATCTCCAGGTTAATTCACCGGTTTTTTTACCAGCCTCGATCAATTACAAACTTGAACAGAATCAGCAAATGACAAG
>CAZUPN010000145.1:0-3160 GCA_964622015.1 uncultured Rhizobiaceae bacterium
TTGCGATTAGGTGTTTAGAGGGTTGGTTTGGGGTGGTGGATGAAGTCAAGAAAAACACTAGAAATCTATGGCTTAAAGCTGCTTATAAATTAAAAGAGGAAATTCTGGTTACTAATCAAGATCAAAAAATAAGCGGAATTTTTAAAGATTTAGATCAAGGGGGTAATTTAATTTTAGAGCAGCAACAAAAAATAATTAAAATTACTGCTGCTGATATTTATTAACAGCAGTCCATTATATTTTCTGGATTGCTATCAAAGCGTATTGGAACTGTTAATTAAAAACTCCTCAACAACATCCAGAATTTCTTTAGCAGAGCTAGATTTAGACAGATGTCCGTTCATTTCGCAATCTTGAACTTTAGCAATAGTTTCATGGTCAGAATTTCCGGTTATTGCAATAATTGGAATATCTTTATGATTCTTAAAATTCTTAAAACATTTTCCCGCTCTAATCTTTTTGGCCGCCTCATAGCCATTCATTACCGGCATCTCGCCATCCATTAAAATTAAATTAAAATTTTTCTTATCGAGCATAGAAATTGCATCGGCACCATTTTCAGCATGCTTTATTTTACAACCAGCCCTTTGCAAAATAACCGAAATAATTTTAATATTAACCGCATTATCATCAACCAGTAAAATATATTTACCTTCGGTGGCCAATCTTTTATTTACCTCGCTATTTTCTGCCTGTTCTTTGGTTTTTAATTCCTCATCGGCAACATTAAAATATAGCTTAATTACACTACCTTTTTTCTTAGCAGATTCAATTTCCAATTTGCCATTATGTAGCTCCACCAAATTTTTAACAATTGGCATGCCAATACCGCGCGAATCAATGTCCTTGTTAAGTTCTGATTTATCAATCTTTTCACCATGACCGCTAAGAGCCATTGTAATTTCCTCCTCACTCATTCCAATTCCTTGATCTTTAATTTCGATGTAAATTTGCTTCTTATCCCTAAGATATCTGGCCTTGATGGTTACAATTGTATTTGAAAGGCTATATTTAATGGCATTAGTGATAAGATTAGTGAGTATTTGCTTCATTCTCCTAACATCGCATCTTAATTTTGGCATGTTATTGCCAATATCGGCAACAATTTCGATTCGATGTTTAATTGCAAGACTTTTATTTAATAAAATCATCCTTTCAATCAATTTATGAATATCGCATTTTTCAATTCTACCAAGCGAAAATATACCGGTTTCATTTTGATTAGTATCAAGCAAATCCTCTACAAAATAGCCAAGTTCATCAGATTGTTCATTAATAGATTTTATTATCTCCAGATTTTCATCTCCGATATTTTTCCTTTCTAATAGCAATTTAGTGAGGCCAGAAATACCAAAAATGTAATTTTTTAAATCATGACTGGCGGCCCTGATAAGATTTACTTTAGCAAAATTAGCAAGATATAAGGATGAGGTTAATTTTTTTTCATTATCTAATAAATAACCAATTTTGACTTTGAAAAAATATAATATAAAGAAGATAGTGGCAATAATGAATTCCAATATATATGGCATCACTATATTGATGAACCCCTTTGCCAGAAAATCCTTGTCAAATCCAGTTAAAATTACATATGGATATTTATCCATTTTGTAATAACTGGAATATTTAATATTTCCCACTAATATTTGATTTTCTAGTATTCCTGACCTCTCTTTAAATTTAATATTAGCCCTATTTCTCTGGTAAAAATTATCATTATAAGTGAGGCGATTGTCAGTTGATTGAAATATGATATTAAAATCTTGATCAAGCACCACAAAACTAACATCGGTATTATTTAACCTTCTTTGAATTGCACTTTGAAACTCATGAACATTGAATCCAACCGCTATAGTACCGAGGAATTTGCCTTTTTTATCAGTAATTCCGGTACCAGTTGGTATAACCCAAGCCCCGCTAGGATTACCAAAAACGGGAGGCGAAACTATTAATTGCCATGGTTTTTTAGAGGAAAATAGCGTATATTTTCTGGTCGACATGTCAGGAGGATGCCTACGAATACCGATCTTATCGTTGATGATTTGTAAATTTTTGGTATCTACCCAATCAAACGGTGCCCATGAAAGAAGCGACAAATTGACATTGTTAATTTTATTATCTTCTCTAAAAAGATGTAAAATAAACTTTAAATCTTTAGCTCCACGCTCAGCAATTCGCTTACCAATATAAATATTTATACGATTATAATTATCGAGCACTTCAAAAATGATATTTTGAATATTATTTGCTTCTTTTTTTAAGATTCTTTGATTATCCTTTGTATATTGCACATACGACAAACATACAAACAGCAGGGTTGCGACCGAAACCGCAGAGATGAGCACAATAACAAACCTACTATGATCCTTATTGTGCGATATATATTCTTTAGATTTACTTTCTAACATTACCAACCCCATTCAATTTAAAAAAATTGAAATTAAAAGTAATTATTAATTTGGGAGAATTATTTATCTAAAGAACGTATGGCATGGAGCTAAAAGACTTACCAATATACTTACTTACCTTAGGTAAAAATCACTTATACCACTTCCCACTCAAAATTAACTTTTTCAAGCGAAATATTTTTAAGGATAAAGCTTAAAAGAAAAACCACCTATATCAGGATATGCCAAGGATCTTTCTTTTGAGTTTTAGGCCAAAAAGATGAGGCTTAAAAAGTTAATTTTGAGTAGAAAAACTATTACACCTTATACAAAAATTTAGCAAAATACAACTCCAAATCATCTACTCTCTAATTATTCAAGAAAAAATTACACCAAGTCCCCAAATTCAATACTAACTGAAATTTATCGCAATAATTTCTCTTGTCGAGCAAAATCAACCATTTTTATCGGCATTGTCAAATAAAAACAGATAAAGCAATTTTTTTATGAATCAAAAGCAAAACTGCATTTCTTAAAGCTTCAATATTCTTGCTATAACAAAGAGTCCTTCTCTGAAGCCTTGCCAAATCATGCCTTAATCTACAATTCCAAGATTCTACCAAACAAGTCTTGCTTTTAGTTATATATTGATTCTCTTTCAAACAAATTGCCCGAGTTTCAATCAACAGCAGTCGATATTTTGGCATAATCATCTTGTCATATTTCTGTTTGCTAGTTCTTGCGAGGTTTTTTTAATCTAAGTATCAAGCTCG
>CAZUPN010000146.1:0-3159 GCA_964622015.1 uncultured Rhizobiaceae bacterium
TTGATTGTGGCGTCTAATTGGGTGTAGGTTGGGGATTGGTTGGGGTTTTGGATTGTTATGGTTTCTAATGTTATATTCACTTCACTGCCAATTAAATATTCTGGCCTAAAATTATTAACATCATAATCCATTAAAATGATTTCAACATTAGCATTACGAATAGCAATTACTGTATTACCGTTTCTGGCAAAAGCCGATACTTGTAAATTGCCAGATTTATTAGTTTCATCTTTTTTACCAAATGAAGCTAGAGAAGCTAGATTTGATAAATTGATAACATCATTGCCATTTGAGCGAAAATTACCGATTTGATAGGTAATTGAGAAGCTGCCGGTTACAGCAGGAACTGTAAAAGTATCTTGATTTCCTGATGCAATATGAATTACATCTTGTTGTAGCAAAATCGACTGAGGAGAGGTAGAGGAAGAAATTGTGGCTAAGGAGTTACAGGTTGGGTGGTTGGAGTCGTAAATTTTAGCGAAGATGCTTTTCGTAAGATCATTCGTAAAATCATTTTGTGTTATTATCCAGGTGGTTATCCAAGATGTAACAAATTTACTATTATCTAATGGCACTATTGACAATGAATTACTTAACTGACTTGGTATAATACTGAATTTTCTTCCCACTTTAATACCAGACGAATTAAAGACTTGATCTATTCCTGAAGCTCCTAAAATGAAATTTCCATTATTTAAACTAATCGTGGCATACATATGAGCAAATTCATTAATCTTATTGCCATCTTGATCAAAAATCCGAGTAATAAATGGTTGAGTACTATATGAAAAGGAAATCCCGTATAAAAAGGAAATCGCGAATTCGCCGTTATTAAGCGGTACGACTGTAAAAATATTATAGTTGGTTGGTGTGATATAAACGTTATTAGTGTAAAAATTATTATGGTAAACAAAAAATTCGTTATTAACCTTATTGCCATTTTGATCAAAAATTTGGATACAAACTCCATCTTCAGTCAAAGGAGACCCTTTCTGCATTCGCCAAGCCACCATAAACCTTCCATTAGTAAGAGATATTGATTTTAAGCTGTCAACGTAACCGTAATAACCATAATCGGGACTAATAAAAAACTCGCCACCAATTTTATTACCACTTTGATCAAGAATTTGGGCAATTATTCTATTCGAGTAATATCCGTTATTTAATTCATAACCTATCCATGTCACAATAAATTTACCATTAGAAGCAGGAGTGCTAGCCTCTAAATAAAGGGGAACTTCATATTCATATTCTGCTATGATATTACAATCAAAGCAACGAGCTACATTATATATATCAGTAATTATGCGACATTCGCTATTAAGCTGCAATGTATCACTAACTTTATTGCCATTAGCATTAAAAAACTGAGCAACTATTCTGTCACTATTACAGAGATAGCCGTAGTCAGTGTGGATGGCATTGATATTAAATATTTGGGCTACTAAAGCAAATCCACCATTAAAAAGCGGTATTATAGAATATGGCGAAAGATT
Organism: uncultured Rhizobiaceae bacterium; assembly: GCA_964622015.1. GTDB lineage: Bacteria > Pseudomonadota > Alphaproteobacteria > Rickettsiales > UBA1997 > CAZUPN01. Next base: position 1,497 of record CAZUPN010000146.1, read on the forward strand.
ATTTTCAACCTCAACTTTATTTCCAATTTTATTACCAAACGCATCAAAAACCTGAAAAACGGTAAGAAGAGTAAAATCATTATATTCATTTTCTAGCATCGTTTCGCCGTGGTATAAAACTACAAACCCTCCATTTGTAAGTCCTTTAATTGCAAAATAATTTTCCCCTTCATCTTGCCCTAGAATTTCAAAGCCATCACCAATTTTATTACCACTACTATCAAATATTTGTCCAAAAATTTTATAGTAAATATAAGGAAAATAGCTTTCCATATTATTCCAAGTAATAACAAAATTTCCATCCATTAACCCAGTAACGGTGGAAGTAATAATAGGTCTATAACTTGGGAACGGCTGCGTAACATTGCTAACTAGAACCTCATTACCCAATATCTCAATATCTACCCCAAAATCACCTACTTCCGTTTCAGCATCCTTTTGCCTAATCCTATCAAAATTAAAATTCTTAATTTTAATAATATTTTGATCAGAAGTATCAGAACTAGGAATAATCATCAGGTCCTTACCAGCGCTATCAATTTGCCCCTCTTCATTTACTCGCTTTAAATTATAATTCTTACCATTATGATTTATTACCCATTTATTACTAACCACAGTAAGATCGCTTTCTGCCACACAAGAACATTTAGAAGTTTGATAAGTTACTTCTTGATCTTCCAACATCAATTTGCTTACCGTTGTTTTACCGCCAGCTCCTATTACCTCTTTAACATCAATTACATCCTTACCAATTTTAGAAACATCAGGAAAACGAAATTCCAGACTTTTAACATTACCATTTGCTCTGGTAAATATATTAGCCCTCCGATCACCCTGCAAAGAAATCGAAGCAGGTTGAGCAACCACATCACAACTAAAAATACTACAAGATCTGGTTTCTATTTGCTCTTCTGTTGCTTGCGAGCCAAGCTCTTGTCTTGCTAGATCAAGAGCAAGATCAGCTAATAAAAGACGAGGATTAAAGCGTCCTACATCGTTGTTTACTCCTAAAGTTCCTCCTTTTCCTTTACTAAAGGTTGTAATTCCATTCGGTGAGTTTTTTATCTGTTGCCATATTGGATTTCCATTAAAACCTACATTTCCATCAATTACTTCAAAATGAAGATGTGCGCCATTACTATGTCCACTATTTCCTGATTTTGCTATTATAGTTTGGCCAGCAATTACATGATCACCTTTATTTACAAGGTAACTACTTAAGTGAGCATAAAGAGTTAACATCTTAGTTTCTTCATCCATTAAAACTAAAGTTCTGCCATATCCTCGATTAGTTATCGTCTCATTGCAATTATCTGACCATCCAGCCTTTATCACAACAGCATTATGAGTAGCAAAGATATTAGTGTCACTTGTAGCTTTAAGATCAATTCCCCAATGTTCTGCACCTGTTAATTGTCTTTTTCCAGCTTCGCTATTTATGATTAGGGTGGATAGAGGTTTAGCGGTTAATTTGAAATTAGATGGAACAGAGGGAATTGGTGTAGATTTGGCAATGGATTTAGAATTAGATGACTTAAAGGAGGAAGTTTTCATAAATTAATCGATTATTAGTTGATTTGAGGTAGGCACAATGAAATTATTTCGTGGGAGATAATATCTTCATAAAAACAGCCTTATAAACTTAATCTTAATCAAGCAAAAG
>CAZUPN010000147.1:0-3119 GCA_964622015.1 uncultured Rhizobiaceae bacterium
GCTTCTTTGCATTTGAAAGAGTTACGGCAATATTGCGAAGAGTAACTGCAATATTTTTGCGTATCTTGTCAACATCCTTGCTATTGGCAGATACTAAAGCTTTATTATAGTTTTCAAGCGCTTCCTCCAGTTTTTTTTGTGAATAACAAATATTTGCAATACTGCAATAAATATCCGAGGTCTCTTTGCTATCTGGATCTAATTTTAGTTTTATAGCCAGGGATTTTTGGTAATTTACAAGCGCATTTAGTAGATCACCTTTATTATGATAAACAATTGCAATATTGTTATAAATATCCGCAACTTCAAGACCGTCAGGAGATAATTCTTGTCTTATATCCAAAGCTTCTTGATATTTTATAAGCGCCTCTTCTGGCTTCTTTGCATTTGAAAGAGTTACGGCAATATTGCGAAGAGTAACTGCAATATTGCGAAGAGTAATATTAATTTCTGAATCACTTAGGGATGATATTTTTCCTATATCTAAAGCCTCCCGATAATTTCTAAGCGCCTCTTCTGGATCCTTTATATTTATATCTTTAGCATTGGATAGAATATATGCGAGTTCACAACAAATATTAAAAATTTCTCTATAAATAGAATCAATGTAGCTTTTATCTGCTGCTGGCGGCTTCTGCATTATGACCAAAGCTTCCTTATATTTTTCAATTACATCTCTCAATTTCTTTACTTTTTTCTCATCAGTATCTTCTTTCTTCCATTGCTTGAAATCCTTTTCTGCTGCTTTAATTAAAAGCGTAGCGTCAATATCTTTTGGCATAATCACTAATTATTTTCGTTAATCAATAAAAAACTGGTTCTGTCGCATCTACAAACTCAACCCCAAGCTATCTAATAAATCCAAGATTTTGGTCGCAACTATCCCATCAAAACTTTAAAATTCTCAAAAACAGTATAATTATCATCAGCACCAATTATTTGCATCCTTTGAATTATACGAATATTTTCTATACCAACAATAGTAATCCTAGCAGAATTAAAGCTTTTAAATCCTAATATTGGCTTGGTTCTTTTCTTAATGAATCTATGGTTTTGTTCAATAATGTTATTGAGATACTTAATTTGATGAATCTCAATTTTTTGACTTTTTGGCAGATCTTTATTTATATCGTTAAGAGCAGAAATATTACTGCCGCTTTTATCAATGGTAATCTTTTTAGGATAACCATTATTTCTTAAAGCTTTACAAAAGAAAGTTTTAGCTGCAACTAGATCTCTATGCTTTCTTAAAAGAAAGTCTATGGTGTTACCTATTGAATCAACTACTCTGTAAAGATAAGACCAATTGCCGTTTACTTTTATATATATCTTATCCATACGCCAGCTATGTCCCAGCCCCCAAATTTGACCCCACTTCAAAAGGACACTTACGATTTAATAATGATTTGTAAAATCATTATTAAACATTAATTTTCTTTTTTTAAGTAACTTAATTGAGGACCAAATTCTGTCGATATTAAAAGAATATCAAACTGGCGTTATAAATTCTTTAGAGCTATGCAGAAAGCATGGTATATCTAGGAGTGCTTTATATAAACGGAAGAACCAATATCATGATATGAGTTTATCTGATATCTCAAAGCTAAAATTTGAACCATACCCATTTTTTAAACAATCTATCCCTTTCAATCCATCAACAAATTCAGTCTCTCGTTTAATATAAAATATATCAAGAAAAACCTCCTTAAAAACACCACCACGTAAATTCACGTGAAAGCGCTTTATTAAAATCTTATCCTCCGCTGATAAAAAACTATAGTGACCCCCAAAAACTGGACCAAAATATTTTTTTCTTAAGATAGGATTTTTACAGACTAAAATCTGTATTTTTTCTATTTTATCAAAACTAACTATAAGGCAAAAATGTCAGTAATTAACAAGCAACCAGATTCAATTTCAATTATTACCAAATCAGGAATAATTAGAAGGAAGTATAACAAAGAATTTAAATTCAAAGTTGCCATTGAGGCCATAAGTCAGCAAAAGACCATTAGTGCTATTTGTAGAGAATTTGCGGTACATGAAAGTCAGGTCAATGCCTGGAAGAAAGAATTAAAAGAGCAAGGTTCTTCAATTTTTGCAGATACTACCTCATCTTCTAAAATCAATCGTGAAGCTGAGCTTGAGATAAAAATCAGCAAGCTTAATAAGTATATTGGCGAACTTGCTATAGAAAATAAATTCTTTAAAAAAAACTTAAATCTTTAAGCAAGGAGTCAAGAATGAATATGATTGATACTAACTTTGCAGAATTAAGCCTAAGAAATCAATTTGATCTGCTAAATTTAAACCGCAGCGGTTATTATTAGCAAAAAGTTATACCAAGCCAATTAGATCAAGATTTGGCAAATAAGATTCACGAGATCTGGCTTAAATACCCTTTCTTTGGTTACCGCAAAATTACCGCATTTTTAAATAATGATGGAATAGTTATTAACCGTAAGAAAGTTCAAAGCTTAATGAAGCAAATGAATTTATCGGCTATTTTTCCTAAAGCAAAAGGTAATGGCAAAAAAATTAATTATAGCCATCTTTATCCTTATTTGCTAAAAGATTTAAAGATAGAGAGGTGGGCCACTGATCTGACATATATCAAAATGGATGAAGGATTTACCTATTTTATTGCTATCATTGATCTTTATAGCAGATTTATAATAGCTTCATATTTATCAACCAATATGGAAGCTGAATTTTGCATTGAGACATTGCGGTTAGCATTAAACAGCCATAATAAACCAGAAATATTTAATACTGATCAAGGCAGTCAATTCAGCAGTAATGGTTGGTGTGATTTGTTAAGTAAGAATCAGATTAAAATTAGCATGGATGGCAAGGGTAGATGCTTTGATAATATATTCTCAGAAAGATTATGGGCGTACGGTAAAATATGAGGAAGTTTATCTAAAGAGTTATGATAGCGTTAAATCAGCAAGAGAACAATTAATGGCATTTGTGAAATTTTATAATTATCAAAGACCACATCAATCTCTTGGCTATAAAACACCAGCACAGATTTATTGTGGAAATAATTCAGCGCGTTATGAGAGAACGTCCAACATTCCGTGTCAATTTAAAAGCTAGATTAAAATAAGCTGACG
>CAZUPN010000148.1:0-2970 GCA_964622015.1 uncultured Rhizobiaceae bacterium
AGAAAGAAATCGAGATGGGAAATCCCAAACAGAGGCTGGAAGTGATGATAACGAACTGGGCAACCCCAACAACGAGAGATTGGAAAGACACAGCCAGTGCCAATGTTCCGGTGAACTCTCTGCTTGGCCGCCAAGCCCCTCAGATTATGAAAAATGGAACAGAGTCCCAAATCACCTTAAACCCGCGCTTCACCGAATGGCTGATGGGATGGCCGATCGGGTGGACAGAATTCGAGCTTGCGGAAACGGAGTGGTTCCACTGGTTGCAGCGTATGCGTGGCGAACTCTCACGAATGGAATGTATCTTACAAAAAACAATTAACTGATATGAATGATTTTTTACCAAAAATGGCAGATCACATTGAGTTAAAATCAGTCGATGAATTGATCCCCTACAGCAAAAATGCCAGAATGCACTCAGAATCTCAGGTGGCACAAATTGCCGCAAGTATTACTGAATTTGGGTTTACCAATCCAGTTTTGATTGATGGCAAAAAAGGTATTATTGCTGGCCATGGAAGATTGATGGCTGCCAAGAAGTTGGGCATAAAAAAAGTTCCAGTAGTTATTCTTGATCATTTAAGCGAGTTACAAAAGAAAGCTTATATCATAGCTGATAACAAGCTTGCAGAAAATGCTAGCTGGAATGAAGAAATTCTTGCCAACGAATTAGCTGATCTTAAAGAAAATGATTTTGATCTTGAGCTAATCGGATTTGAAGATCAAGAGTTAGAAAAAATCTTCTCTTCCCTATATGACACAGAAGAAAACCAAGAATCCGAAAATGAAATTCCAGAAGCAGAAGAAAACCCAATCTCTGAATTAGGTGATGTCTGGTTACTTGGCAATCATAAATTAATCTGCGGCGATTCTTGTGACCAAAAAACCTATCAGGCACTTCTTGAAAACGAGCTTGCTGACATGCTCTTCACTGACCCGCCATATAACATCAACTATGGCGAAAGCTTAAAAGACAACGTAATTGCTAAAATCAACAAAAGCGGCAAAAGCTATAATAACAAAGCAGGAAAAAGAAGTATTCTTAACGACAATCTCGGTGAAGATTTCGGCAAATTTCTTTTTGATTTTTGTAAAAATGCTTTGCTAGTCACTAAGGGCGCATGCTATATCTGCATGAGCTCCTCCGAACTTCACACTCTACAAAAAGCCTTCACTGACGCAGGCGGCAAATGGTCAACTTTTGTCATCTGGGCAAAGAATCATTTTACCTTAGGAAGATCAGATTATCAGAGGCAATATGAACCAATCCTCTACGGTTGGAAACAGAATAACGATCATTACTGGTGTGGTGATCGAAATCAAAGCGATGTCTGGTATTATAACAAGCCAAACAAAAGCGAACTCCATCCCACCATGAAGCCAGTAGAGCTTTGTAAAAGAGCTATCCTCAACTCCAGCAAAACTGATGATATTATTCTGGATTGCTTTGGCGGTTCAGGATCAACACTTATCGCCTGTGAACAAACCAATCGCAGATGTAGAATGATTGAGCTGGATAAAAAATATGTCGATGTTATTATCAAACGTTGGCAGAATTTTAGTGGCAAAGAAGCAATATTGCTAAAAACTGGCAATAATTTTAACGATATTTTAAAAAGAAAAACTGATGAACAGCAACAACCAGAATCCACAAATTAAAGCTCAGGAGTTAGTAAAAAAACATGGCAAAAAAGCTATAGAAATTGCTCAAAGAAAAATAAATGCTTTTCCTAAAGATACTCACAGTCGAGAAAAAGATTTTGCCTTGATGTTGCTAACCGAAGTAGAAAATCTAACAGAAAAATTAGGCCAAAAAACTTGAATGACAAACCAAGAGCATGATTATCAAACATGGAACTCTCACTAAGAGCCTATGCCAGACATCGCGGCGTTACTGAGGCAGCAGTTAGAAAAGCAATAAAACAAGGACGAATTACCAAAAACAAACATGGTAAAGTAAACCCAACAATAGCAGATAAAGATTGGCAAAAAAACACCGATCCAGCACAAATTAAAACTGCAAATATTTCAGAAAATACAAGCAACAATTTTTCCTCTTTAGCTGGACCAAGCTACCAACAAAGCAGAGCTATAAAAGAAGCTTATAGCGCCAAACTTATCAGACTACAATTTGAGAAAGAATCAAAAAAATTAATCTCAGTAGATGATGTAAAAATATCAGCCTTTAACGCAGCAAGAATGACTAGAGATAGAATTTTAAACATTCCAGATCGTGTTATTCCGCAGTTGGTTGGCAAGACTAATATTTTTGAGATGAAAGAAATTTTAAAAACCGAGCTGATAAAAGCCCTACAAGAACTATCGAAAATGAATGATAAATTATGATGACCTTTATTTTAAAAATTTCTGTGAAGGCCTAAAGCCAGATCCTAATTTTACAGTCTCTGCCTGGGCAGATAGTCATAGGATTTTAAGTAGCATCTCATCATCTGAGCCAGGAACATGGAGGACTGACAGAACTCCATATCTAAAAGAAATAATGGATTGCCTTTCTCCAAATCATCCTTGCGAAAAAGTAATCTTCATGAAAGGCGCTCAAATCGGTGGAACAGAATGTGGCAATAACTGGATGGGTTTTGTAATTCATCACGCACCAGGACCAATGCTCATTGTAAATCCAACCGTTGAAACTGCAAAACGCACTTCAAAAATGCGGATTGATCCCGCAATTGAAAACTGTCCAGCTCTTAAAGAAAAAGTAAAAGACCCAAGGGCAAGAGATAGTGGCAATACAATTTTGATGAAAGAATTTCCAGGCGGTGTTTTAGTTATGACTGGTGCAAATTCTGCTGTAGGTTTGCGCTCAATGCCAATTCGCTATTTATTTCTAGATGAAGTTGATGGCTATCCCGATGATGCTAATCAAGAAGGTGATCCAGTAAATCTTGCGATTCAAAGTAAGCGTCTGGTAAACCCGCCCTATCAATTTAACCAAATCTAATTAAACTT
>CAZUPN010000149.1:0-2957 GCA_964622015.1 uncultured Rhizobiaceae bacterium
AGAAAAAATATTAAAAATTTAGGTTTTTGGAGATTGGAATTCAACAGGCCCATAGAAAAGCTTTGGCAATATATCAAGGATCATACAATCAGGAATAGAATTTATAAAACTCTTCTGCAATTAGAAAGGGTTGTGTGTAAATTTGTTGGCAGTTTAACTTCGGATATTATTAAAAGTGTTTGTGGAGCTAGTTATGCATAGTATGTGTAAAGATGGGAAATGGTATTATTGGGGTTATATTAATGACAAATTAGTAATTATTATTTGTAAGTGTATAATTTTATTGACATTTAATTAAGATTTGAAAAAAGTAATAATTCTTTTCGTTAAGATACTGGTCTCTAAAATAAAGCAAAATATATTCGGTTATGACTAATGTTGCGTATAAAAAAAAATTTAACAAAGCCTTCTCTTTAATTGAATTATCAATCGTAGTTTTAATCATCGGAATTTTAATTGCCGGAGTGACTCAAGGCTCACGATTAGTTAGGAAATCAAAACTTTCAATCGCAAAAAACTTAACTCAAAGCTCAGCGGTAGCGTCAATGCCCAATATGGTGGCCTGGTTTGAAACTACCAATGATGGTGCAATTACTAGCGCAACTAATGCTCTAAATCCAGAAGATGGTGATTTAGTATCTTCCTGGAATGATAATAATCCGCAGAGTGTTAATGATGTTGTTGTTAGTAGCACTGGTGGGCTTCGTCCAACTTATGTAATGAATGGGATTAATGGCGTACCATCATTAAGATTTAGTGGTGGCCAATATCTATTTTCTTCTCTTGCTGCTGGGGGTAATACTCCAATTAATCCTGCAGCTATCAGCTTTACTTTTATTGCAGTATGGAATAGCTATGTTTCTGGTATCTCAGATATTCTAGATCAAAATTCCGTTACTCCAATTAGCGGCAAAAGGGCTGGGTTAATCACGCTTAATAGCGCTTATGGTTTTTGTGGCGAAAGTAATGATTTTTATGGTGCCACTTATAGCATTAACACCCCAATGGCTACAATTTTAACCATTAGCAATTCGGGCGCAGTTAAAATCTATGATAATAGATCTAACTATAGTGGCACTATTAACCCAACTACCAGCCTGTCCAATGCCTTATTTTACATAGGAGCAAAGGCTTCTAATCAAAGCGAAAAATTCAATGGGTTAATTTCAGAAATTATTATCTTTGAAAGAGCCCTTAAATTATCAGAGATCGCCGATGTCAAATCCTATTTATCTAAAAAATATGCAATCGTAATTCCGTGATTTAAGAATTATAATACATTTCAAATTCAATTGGATGTGGCATTTGATCGTATTTTTCAGCCTCTTTGGTTTTGAGCTCGATATAAGCATCAATTTGCTCATCACTAAATACCCCGCCTTGCTTTAAAAACTCGCGATCTTTATCAAGAGCGTGTAAAGCCTCATGAAGATTGTGAGATACTGATGGAATCTTTTTAAGCTCTTTAGGGCTCAAAATATATAAATCACGATTATCGGCATCTCCTGGATGAATTTTGTTTTTAATACCATCAATTCCGGCCATTAATAATGCTGCAAAAGTTAGATAAGGATTGCCACTTGGATCAGGGAAGCGGGCTTCAATTCTTCTAGCTTTTTCGTTAGTTACATGGGGAATTCTAATTGATGCTGAACGGTTTTTTGAGGAATAAGCAAGTAAAACCGGCGCTTCATATCCTGGTACTAATCTTTTATAGCTGTTAGTAGTCGGGTTAGAAAAAGCATTGATTGCTTTAGCATGTTTAATAATGCCACCAATATAATAAAGCGCTAATTGCGAAAGGCCGGCATTTTCTTTGCCGATAAATAAATTTTTACCATCTTTCCAAATCGATTGATGCACATGCATGCCAGAGCCATTATCGCCATAAATTGGCTTTGGCATAAAAGTGGCACTTTTGCCATAGGCAGCGCAAACATTATGAACGACATATTTAAATTTTTGCACATCATCAGCGGTTTTAGTAAGAGTGTTATATTTAAAACCGATTTCAAATTGTGAATTGGCAACTTCATGATGATGAAGTAAAGGAACAACCCCAATTTGTCTTAAAGTTTCAACAATTTCTGATCTTAAATCTTGTCCAGAGTCAAGCGGGATTGGATCAAAATAAGAACCTTTAATTGGTGAGCGATGTCCCATATTGCCGCCTTCGTAATTGCGGCCATTATTGTAGGATCCTTCTTCGGAATCAATTTTGTAAAAACTTGATTGTGGCTTATTTTCAAATCTGATATTATCAAAAACAAAAAATTCTGGTTCCGGGCCAAAATAAGCAACATCACCAATTTTACTTGATTTTAAATATTCTTCAGCCTTTTTAGCGCTATGCCTTGGATCTCTTTCATAGCCGCAATTAGTGGTGGGTTCAATAATATCACAAGTCATTACGAGGGTTGGAATGGTAGCAAAAGGATCAATAAAAGCAGTGTCAGTTTGTGGCAATAAAATCATATCCGATTCATTAATTTCCTTCCAGGCTGCAACTGAAGATCCGTCAAAAGAAATTCCCTTTTTTAACTCTTCTTCGCCGATCTGATCTGCACAATGGCTGATATGTAGCCATTTAGAACGATAATCGGTAAAACGAAAATCAATAAATTTAATGTTGTTATTTTTGATCATGTCAAAGATATGAGAAAAGCTAGATTTGGCCATTTTTTGAAATACCTTAAAAATTTGTTTGAAAAGAAAATGAATCTGTCGCAGGACGGGATTAATTATTTAATAATAACTTTTTTAAAAGTATAGATAAATTTTTATGATCAAAAATATTTCCAAATAGGACTTGATTTTAGCTTATTTTTTTATAAAACTAATCACCCCTTCTTTTTTAAAATCCCGATTTTTTTTAAGAATTTTAAAAAGATCTCAACTGCGTCCTTAGCTCAGCTGGATAGAGCAACAGCCTTCTAAGCTGTAGGTCAGACGTTCGA
>CAZUPN010000150.1:0-2942 GCA_964622015.1 uncultured Rhizobiaceae bacterium
AAATTTCTCATTAAATGTACTAAACAACGCTGATGATCAGTATTTGGCAGCAATTGGCAAAGTAATTTATTTAAACCCGTCAAATCATCGGTAATAAACATTAAGACTCGACATAAGCCCCGATTTTTTAAATTAGTGATGACTTTTTTCCACATTTCCAAAGATTCATTACCAAAGAATGCCATGCTGAACAATAGTTCCTTTTTGCAATTCATATCAACTCCAACTACTGTAAAATGAATTGCCTTTTTTATACTACCAGTCTCTTCTGCCATATCAATGACCTTAGCATCGGCATAAACAAATGACCAATCAGAATTAAGCTGTCTTAAGTTAAATTTTTTAGCTTCTTCAAACAGGTCATTTAATACTGACTCAAGCTGTTCTTTACTATAAGGCAATCCAAGAGCATTAATTGTGCTTGCAATTGATCTAAAGCTTTTAGCATTTAAAATTATTTCTTCTAAAATATTTAAATATTCTCCTCCAATATTTCTGCCATATTTTGGTAACATTGAGGGATAAAAATTGCCACTGCGATCTCGTGGTATAGATATTGGGATTGTACTGGTGCCAAAATTAATATTACGGTTAGAATATCCATTGGCTTTGTTGCTTCTATCATTATTATTATCCAGATAAATTGATCTTTCAGCAATAAATGCTCTGTTTAATAAATCAGATATCCCGTCAATTAAGAATTGACGAATATCGGGATTCTTACCCTGAAATATTTGATTAAATATTTCTTGTGTATCACTTAAATTAGTGTTTAAATTTTTCATAAGTTATTTTGTTTATTTTTGTTAATAAAATCGTTTATTGAGGACGATATGAGAAATAACTTACCTTTATTGCCAAAAGCAATTCGGGCAGCCATATGCAGCTTAAAACAACTTCCGCTACGCTCCAGTTGTTTTAAGCTGCATATGGCTTTTTTTATCAAAAAATTGGTTTATTGCTAAAATCTAATGATGAGATTTTAGAAATTATAGACACAAAATTAATTTAACACCCTAGATGGTGAAGCCAAGGAAATCGAAGCTTTCTTGTTTTTCTCCTCTTTTAGTACTGGCTTTAGAAAATTTAACCATTTTGGTTTTATCTTCATTAAGCTTTAGTTTGTACTTAGAGAGTCGATTGGTAAGTGCAGCTTTGATTCTGGTGGCATCAGCTTCATATCTGCAGGCAATTACTCCATCATCGCAATAGCGAAAGATTTCTACCTTTCCTTTGCAATGTTTCTTTACCACTTCTTCGATCCATTGGTCGATTACATAATGCGCGAAGATATTTGCAATGATTGGACTACAGACGCTACCCTGTACTACACCCTCGGTGGAAACGGTTAAATCGCCTTGAGATAATATTCCGGCTTTAAACATCCGAACTATATATCTTAATAGCTTTTTATCCCGAATCTTTTCTTGCAATATTTCTAGCATTATCTTTCGATCTATGGTGCCAAAGAAGTTAGCTAAGTCTATATCGATTATGGTTTCTGCTTCATATTCGTAGAGGTGATTTATTAGTCCTTTTATAGCATCATGACATCCAATGCCTAGTCTGAATCCGTAGGATCCTTTTAGGAATATGGGGTCGTAAATGCTCTCTAGGACTTTTTGCATCATCTTTTGAACAATTTTATCCTCAAAATTGCTGATACCTAAACTTCTGAACTTACCTGGACTTCCTTCTTTTGGTATTTTAACCTCTTTGAGGGGTCCTGGTATATAGCTCATACTTTTTAGTCTAGCAACTAGATTTTGGATATTTTCTTGAAGCTTTATTCCATAATCAGCCTTGCTCACTTCATCTATTCCAAGAGCCTTTTTTCCATTTAGCTCATGGTAACATGAAGTGAGAGATTCTTCATTGAATAAATGCATTAAGTTGTTAAACTTTTTGCTTTTGTCTTTTGAAGATAGCCATGCTATTCTTTTTAATTTCGTTGTTGTTGTTATTTGATTTTCGGTTGTAATCATAACATTTCTTTAAAAAGATTGAAATTACCCAGGGTCCTTGGCTTCATGGATAATTAAATCCACTTAGCTACTACGACCCATCTGACTTCCTATATCTGTTTCAACTTCCTCGCTTTTATACTTGTTGGTTGATACTTTGCTCTACTAAAGGTTTGAATCTTTCTTATTGCAAAGGGACTATAGGATCTCCCACGTTCACAACTAAACTTTTATTACATGCCACGCTCTTCGACCCCGAGGATTCCACCTAAATCTGCCTAATTAATGATTTAGGTGATGTTGCATTCTTGTAGTTCGACGCAATCTGCAATCCCTCAAAATGCGAAATAACGGGGCTCAATTGCTTCAGTCCTAAGACTTACGGCCTGTAATATTTCTGTCTACGCTTAATCTATTACGTTACCATAATAAACCCAAGACTCGATACTTAGTGTGTTAGGTCAACACTTCTAAGGCTGCACTTTCAGCAGTTAGCTTATTTGCGCTTCGTGGCGCACCAAACTTGATCGCTATTACAGTGCAATTAGAGCTCCGTTTGAGCATGTTTTTTCTAAACAAAACAAAAGAGTCAGATATCGAGGAATTGCCAAGAATCAATTTTCTGCCTTCATGCAGGCAATTACCTTTAACTTTAAAAGATTAGTAGTTCTGGCTGAATCACCTCCACCGCTAGCAACCTAAACAAGGGATAGCTGCGCCTAAAACGTAAAAAATAAACAAAAATCACCAAAAAAACTACAAATCAAAACTCAAAAGGAGCTAGCAAATCCCAAAAAACCCCAAATTCCAAAAAAATTAGAGAAAAAAATTTGAGCTAGATCTTTTGAAGTTGGATTTTTTTAGAAAGGTGGATTTGCGACGGGCTCCTTAAGGAAAATTATTAAAAATAAACAGTTATTCCCAAATGATACTAAATCCCATTTATAATTCCATATATTACTTGAATTTATATTACCA
>CAZUPN010000151.1:0-2874 GCA_964622015.1 uncultured Rhizobiaceae bacterium
AAAATGCTTTGTTAGTTCTTGAAGATATAGCTGAAGAATATCGCGTGGAATTATTATCTTCAATGCCTGGTAAAATTGCCGGATATGAAGCTAAAGCTAGAATTGCCCATCGCATTGCGGCATCTGATAATCCAAATAAAGATGATCTTGATGCTTTAAAATTAGAGGCAGAAAACAGACAGATTACAGTCTTGGAATTGGTACAAACTATTATTAAACGAGCCGAGAAATTTGCTAATATTTCTATCTACATTGATGGAAAAGCCCAGGAAATAAAAACCTCAATTAGGGATGCAGAATCTACCGGGGCTATCTGGAATTTATTGAAAGAATTTGAGCAAAGAATTTTAACCAAAATACAAAAATAACTATGACCGAACAATTTCTACATGGCGTAGAGATCATCGAAATAGATGATGGTGCGCGCCCAATACAAACGGTTAAATCTTCAGTAATTGGATTGGTTGGAACTGCTTCCAAAGGACCGGTAAACACACCAACTTTGATTTTAGGTTCACCATCAGAGGCAGTTAAGATTTTTGGCTCTGACGCCAACTTCAGTATACCATTAGCACTTGATGCAATATTTAAACAGACCGGTGCGATGGTTGTGGTGATCAATGTTGCTGATCCGACAAACTCAGCTCATTTAACATCTAACGTTCTTGATCCAACCAAGATTACTTTGACTGATATTGTTGGCGGTGTTGATAGTAAGACTGGAAAATATAAAGGGGTTTCTGCTTTGCTAGCTGCTAATTCTGAAGTTGGTGTTCAACCACGCATTTTAATTGCACCAGGATTTACTCATCAGACTCCTCTTGATGAAGATGATGAGCCAGTGGCAAATCCGGTTGTTGCAGAATTGCTTGCTGTTGCTGAATCACTAAGAGCCGTGATTATTGCCGATTGTCCAAATACTAATAAAACTGATGCGCTTCATTACTGTAAAGATTGGGGATCGCCAAGAATATATCCGGTCTTTCCTTGGGTGAAAGTTTTAAACACAGCAAATAATACAATTATTGAGCAACCTTCATCGGGAAGAGTTGCGGGACTTATCGCTAAATCTGATAATGAAAGAGGATTTTGGTGGTCGCCATCCAACATGATTATCAATGGCATTGTTGGCATTTCTAAACCAATTTATTTTGCTTTGGGTGATACGAACAGCACCGCTAACTATCTAAATGAACATGGAATTGCCACTATAATTCAGCAAGACGGATTCAGATTGTGGGGCAATAGAACAACTTCCGCTGATCCAAAATGGATGTTCTTACAAACGCGCAGAACTGCTGACATGATCAATGATTCTCTTCTTAAAGCTCATATGTGGGCGGTGGATAGGAATATCACCAAGACCTATATCGAAGATGTTTTGGAAGGAATAAATAACTATCTGCGATATCTAAAAAGCATTGGAGCAATCATTGGTGGAAGTGCCTTTGTTAATCCTGAATTAAATACTCCTGATCAAATTGCTTTAGGTAAAGTATCGTTTGATTTTGATTTTACAGCGCCTTATCCGGCTGAGCATATTACACTTCGGTCAAGGATGGTTGATGATTACCTCGAAGAAATTTTTAAGTAACCAATTAATAAAAATAAAATGATCCCTAAAATTTTAAAGAACTTTAATTTATTCATTGATGGACGCGGCTACGTAGGCAAAGTTGAAGAAGTAAATCTACCTAAACTTAATATCAAGACCGAAGAGTTTCGTGCTGGTGGCATGGATTCACCGGTTTTTGTTGATATGGGTATCGAAAAACTGGAAGGTTCTTTTACTCTGCTTGAATATGACAAGGATATTTTAAAACAGTTCGGTCTGGTTAGTGGTAATGCTGTTCAAGTAACGCTTCGTGGTGCTTTGCAAGATGATAGTAACGTTTCATCACTGATCGTAAAACTTCGCGGCATGTACACTGAGATAGATATGGGGAAAATTTCTGCTGGTGAAAAAGCTACATTACAATGCACCATTGCCTGCCGTTATTACTCACTTGAAATTGATGGTGAAAAGCTCATTGAAATTGACATTGATAATATGACCAGAGTTATTGGTGGTCAGGATAAGCTGGTTGATATTCGAAGAGCACTTGGAATTTAACTCGTTTAATCAAAATTAATTTCAACAATTTTATTCCTGGAGGTTTCTCCGGAAATAATATCAACAGCATTTTTCTTCACTTTAAAATGTTTGGCCAGCAATTCAATCACTGCCTTATTGGCCCTTCCCTCTTCCGGCGGTTGATTAACTCTAACTTTTAGCATTCTAACTCCAGCCAAATCAACAAAATCTTGAACAACCTCATTTTGTTTAGCGTTAGTAATTACTTTTATAGAAATCTTCATTTTAATAAAAAATATGGAAATAATAGAACTCAAATATCCAGTTGAATTAACTGGTGAAATTATTAATAGATTACACATGAGACGTTCAAAAATCAAAGATCGTCTTTTGGTAGCTAAAATGAAAAACTCCTCCGATGAAGAAAAGGAAATCCGGCTTTTTGCCAATCTTTGTGAAGTATCGCCAACCATAATTGAAGAGCTTGATGAAAGCGACTACGCTAACCTACAAAAAACCTATTTAGATTTTTTCAAATCCGAGGGGATATTAGAAGAGCCATCATTATCCTCTCGAAAATAACTAACTGGCAATTATCGGAAATTTTGGAAATGGCCGAGGAGGAGTTTTGTGATTGGTATGAAACTGCCGTGGCTATTGAGAAGGAGTTTGTAAAAATCTAAAAAGCAGTCGCACCTAATGCTTTATGCGTAGTATAAGAATTAGATTTAACGACCCCTTAAATACAGGGCTACCGCATATTAAATTCCACCCCCAATATACCAGAAATCGTATCATTA
>CAZUPN010000152.1:0-432 GCA_964622015.1 uncultured Rhizobiaceae bacterium
AATTGTTTTATTGAATTTCATATTATTACCCCTTATATAATTTATGCGCTCTGTAGATACTTGTATTATTTAATAACATTATTATAGCGCAGTTGTTTATTTATGTCAAGGTTCGTCATACAATTTCAGCGGCTCCCGCTACTGTACTAGTTTCTTACCATGTAAATTTAGGTGCAACACTATCAGCCCACCTCAGATTTAATAAAAAAATGATGGTGGTTTTAGTGGTGTGGAATTTTTTATTGGTTAAATTTTTTAAATTAAAAGTTTGAATTAAAATAGTAAATTAATAGTTATCAGGTAGATGAATTAAACAACTTTCTAATTTCACTTAAAGTAAAATATTTATTGTATCTACCATTCTTATTTTCAATTAGTTCATATAAATCATCCCATGAATCTAAAAAGAACTGAATAAAGATAAAACTTATC
>CAZUPN010000152.1:442-2864 GCA_964622015.1 uncultured Rhizobiaceae bacterium
GCCATAAGTATAATTTACGTTTCATCTTTTTCAAAACACTTTGGAAGTCTTTGTTAGTTGCTTCCTGTATTTGATCAATAAACAAAGCTAAAAACATTAAATATGCCATAATCGTACTTAAATTCTTCTTACCATGACCAAAATTATGTTCAAAATTATATCCCTGATTTTTAAGTGTATTAAACGTTTGATTCTCAATGTGCCATCTAGCCCTACCAGCTTTAGCCACTAAGGCAACACTACCTTTAGTTAAGCTTAAGTCAGTAATCCAGTTATTGCTATACGCGGAAGCTTTAGTTTTAACCCTATACCCATCTTTGGACATCTAAAAACAAAAACCCTTATGCCACAAGGCTTACAGCAATTTTCAAAAACACCTGGGTCACAACATCTTAAATAAATGTCTTAACAACTTTTCCAGGTAAATTAGAAATACCTAATGCCTTATAAATTTCCATCTGTTCAGCCGTAGGCAAACTCGTTTTTCTAATATTTACCGACCGGCCATCCTTTAATTGCAAAGTGCTGGTAATTCGATATTGTCGACTTAGCTGCTTACGTAATGTATCCCAACTATAGTGAATTCCATGATCCTTTAATTGATAGCGAATTGTATGTAATAAGTGATAAGCTAAAATGCTTATAAACAAATGTCCATCAATTCGCTCTTCTTTTTGATGATAAACTGGTCTAAAGCCTAATTCAGTTTTGAGGCTTCTAAATGCAGCCTCTAGCTCGGTGAGCATAGTGTAAGTTTCCCAAAGCTCTTGAGCACTCAAATCTTTTCTGCTGCTTTTTAAGCAGTAAATCCCAGTTTCTTTTTTATGTAATACATGCTCTTTTTTAGTCCAATTAATTGCTATGGCATTAACCTTATTTTCATCTGGAGTAACTGTTATAGTGTAGAGCATATTAACGGATCTATATTTTTCAGTTAATCTACCTAACTTGTGCATTACCTTATCATATTTTTTAGTTGACTTTTCTTTAATTAAACCAGCCGCTAGCTTTTCTAATTCTGTTTCATAGCGCTGGGTCATTTTAGTAACAATTTCTTTGGCTTTTTCCATCTTGGCTTCGCTCTGGCAATAAAGCTCAATTTCGTCAGTTTCAGTATTTTCAACTAATGCAGTATTAACTGTATTGCCAGGAGTTTGTTTAACAGTTATTAATTCTGTATCCGGCATACTTAAATTATGGCTACGGCTAACCACAATATAATTATAACCATTATCTTTTAGATACTGGATATTATCTTTGGTAGCAATTCCAGCATCCATAATAATTGTGGCCTCAGTATTACCATTTAGCGTACTAATCATTTCAGCTAGGATTGATGGTTCACTCACATTACCTGGAAATATTTTACTTTTCTTAGGAAAACCAGAAGCATCTAAAACTAAACCCAAAGCTACTAATTTACAATCAGACCGCTTCTCTTTTGATCGTCCATATTTAGCTTTTCGATTAACCAGGCTTCTACCTTCAAAGTACGTATTAGTTATATCAAATAAGGTTATTATATTTTTTAAATTAAACAAGTCTTTTTCTGCAGTATATAAATGCTCCTCTATCATTTCTTTGTGCTTTAACAGCACATCAGATATCTGGTATAGACTTTTTAATGATAAACTATTAAAATCAGCACCTATAATCTCATCTAAGGCACTATCATTTTGTAAATAGTCGTATATGCTTAACTCACTAGCGGGTGAACATAATCTACTAATAATACTAGCTAATGCTGTATCTACTCGTTTCTGACTTAATCCAAGTTTTAATAATAATTGAGGCAAACCTAATTGACAAGCAGCATGGTGCCCAACATACTCACCACCGATACTACGTACATCACTATATTGTAAGCTACTCAGATCTACAGCATGGTGTTCTCTATCTGTAGGCGCCAACTCTGTCGGCTGATTAAGGGCTTGACGCTTCCCAATTCGACTAGCTATTTGTTGCGCTTCGCGCTCCAATTCAATAGATAAGCCAAATAAACTTGGCTGACCGCTTAATATCTCCTCAATTCGATCTGTAAGCAACTTCCAATTCGAAGGGTCAACATTGAATCCTGCCCCCAAATTGACTAAAACTTGCTGCCTAACATCTCCTCTGGCATTGCGATAACCTTCTATCAAGCGGTATGTAACATATACTTTACCGCTTGCTTGGTCTTTTTTATTTACTTTTCTGATATACATAATGGCGTAATTATACATGATCGCCAGCATGGTGTCAAGAGGTGAATGATATTTTGGGTCACAACATTGCAACTTTTAAAACTCAAATTCAAACAAAACAGTGGCTTACAAATGCACAAATGGCTAAAATTTAGATAATTTTATGCAGTTTGGGCAAAGATGGGTATTAGTTGCGGTATACTTTAATACATTAGTTTTAATTGTAGAGTTGCTTTCAT
>CAZUPN010000153.1:0-2817 GCA_964622015.1 uncultured Rhizobiaceae bacterium
ATATGTTAACGCCAGAAATTATTAGGAGTGTTTGTAATATTAATTATGTTTTATTGTAGATGGGATTTAGTATTAGGTAGTATAGAGCATTTTTAAGAAGATTGAAAATTACATAGGTAAAAGCAGTTTTATCAACCTTAATAATGAAATTTTCTTTAGTGTTTAATATCACTTTTTCCCTTTGATTTTCGTGATCAAAACCATATTCCTGAATTGCAGAGGTGAGCAAATCAGAAGTTGATAAAAATTCCAACTTTTGCTGTTTGGTTTTTTCTTTTAAATTGGCCAAAATCATATCAATCACTTCAGAAGCTCTGGTGGTGCAACCAAGCACAATATTTAAATTTTTGTTAATCTCTTCAATTTCATTAAACTCAAGTTGCTTCTTAACATTGCTACCATCAGTTAAAATTAGAGTTTTTATTCTTGCGGTTAGTAGATTTATAGCGTTAAGAGGATTACGCATTTCATGAGCAATGCTGCCACCAAATGATTTGAAGTTTTTTATTTTGAACTGACTTTTGATTTCAGTTCTGTGACAGAGAGTTCCGCTGGCAAGAGCGAAAAGTAATATTGGTATTAATTTAAATCTACATTGTCAAAAGAAGTATTCATATTGATTGTTGGAATTGCAATTAGTATTAGTGCGGTTGCAAGAAGAAACATTGCCACAACAAAAATCCAGTTATATAACAACAATATAGTTAGATAAATAGCGGCAAGAAAAGACATTTGCCAAATATGAGAGAAGGAATTGGCAAAAAGCATGAATGTAAAAAATAGCGGGAGACAAATAAATATGGTTAAGAAAAAATATACAGGAAAAATTCTTATAAAAAAGTCAGGAAGCCTTTTATAAAAAATCCAAGGAATAACAGAGATTGCGCATACAATTCTAAAGGTCAGATTTTCATAAGGTTGAGGATATAAATATTTCCACACAATATAGTAAAGTGGGAACCCAACAAAACCTAATATACCAACAAAAAACAGGTTATTTTTTGCGTAATCAAAAATCTTGATTAATTCATTCCTAACATTGTTTTGCATCGTCAATTTCAAAAAATATCTTTATCTTTAATATCCTTAAAGCATTGAACAATATGTCTCAAATCTTCAAAAGATATTTTACTGTTAACAGAAAGTCTTATCAGAGCTCTATTTTTAGGTGTTGCAGGCGAGCAAAAAACAGAGCCGAAAATATTTCGTTCCTCAAGAGCATCTCTCAAAATTTCTGTTTTTTCTTCACTACCCGATTCAATTGAAACAATGTGAGATTGGCTTTGAACTTGATATCCCAATTGTTTTAATTCTTTTCGCAAATATGCAGCTTTTGTTTTTAAAGCCTCTCTTAAATCATCAGCTTCTTTTATAACTTCTAAAGTTGCTCTAAGAGCAGCAATCTCATGTTCAGGCAGAGCGGAACTAAAAATTGCTGGATACGATACATAAGGAAAGTATCCGGCAAATTTTTTAGAACAAACTATTAAACCAGCCCTTCCAGCAAATGCCTTTGCAAGACTTAAGGTTATAAAATCAACCTGATCAGTAAGCCCAAGTTCTTTAACAAGACCAGAGCCTTTAAAACCATGAGTTCCAACCGAATGTGATTCATCAACTACATAAGTGCACCTATACTCTTGGGATAATCTGGCGATTTGTGCAATTGGAGCGATATCGCCTGTAGTGCTGTATAGAGAATCAATTAAAATAATTCCCGGACCATTTTTTTGTAACAGTTTCTCAAGATGAGTGACGTTATTGTGTAAAAATGGCACCGCTCTTGCATTTGCTGTTTTAATTCCTTCCCACAAAGACATATGGGCAAAAAAGTCTATATATACAGGAATATCTTTTTCAGCAATCGCCTGCAATAAACCAACATTTGCTGCCCATCCAGATTGGCATAATATTGAAGATTCATAACCAAAATATTCTGCCATTTCTTTTTCAAATAAACCTTGTGGGCTATTTTCTTTTAAAAATACCGCGGACATAACAATCTTGTTATCTTGTTTCTTGATTGACTCCAGCTGAGCAGATAAAATTTTTGGATGATTTGCTATCCCTAAATAATCATTGCTGACCAGTATTATAGAATTTTCATTATAGTGACCATTTATCGGTAGCGGTCTTTTATTTTTTCTTGAAAAAACTACATTTTTATAGAAGTCATTTATTCTTTTTATCAAAAAATCACAATACATTGCCCCAACTCCTACCTCTTCTTGATGATTAAAATTAATAATTATTTTAATGTAGTGATGTTATCTCAAAAATCTATCTTGAGAGAAATGGCAATGACATAACTGCACCCTTACCTTCAGACCACTTTCTCCAAAAAATCTGTGGACTTTTTTCCCTCAAAATTCCCATAAAAACACCCTTAAACCCCACCATGGAAATTTAACTGTGTTTTAAACTGCTTAAATAAGCTTAATTAAGCTAGCAATTTCTTTCCTTAAAAATCAATTACTTTTATAATTACAATCCTGGTAATAAATTTATGATGGCGTTCTATAATTCAATGACTGATGAGGTCTTTGATAATTATAAAAATTAATAAATTGGCTAATTTGCTGTTTTAATTCAGCAATATTATCAGTTGGGTTAATATAAACCTGTTCCTGCTTTACAGTACGCCAAAACCTTTCAATATAAACATTATCTACCCATCTTCCTCTACCATCCATGCTAATCTTTATGCCATTTTCTAATAATTTATTAATCCAGTCATTTGATGTAAATTGACCACCCTGATCGACGAAAGTAGATTTAGCACTCACAGTAAAATAGGACATGGTTGGTTTAAAACCG
>CAZUPN010000154.1:0-2814 GCA_964622015.1 uncultured Rhizobiaceae bacterium
CACCACACTCGATGCTGGCACGCGAGTTTGTCGTTTTATGCTCCAAGATGTTTTGGGAAATTTTTATAAACCTTTAGGAAAAACTGCTTGGTATCCATCAGTTTTTTTCACCAGCTTTATTGTTGTCGCTGCTTGGGGATATTTTTTATATAATGGTGTGATTGATCCAAATGGTGGTGTAAATATTTTGTGGCCACTTTTCGGAATTGCCAATCAAATTTTAGCGGCAATTGCTTTATGCATTGCCACAACAATGATTATTAAATCCACAAAATCTCAATATTTTTGGGTTTCTGTTTTGCCGTTAATTTGGCTTACAACAATCACTTTGAGCGCTTCTTGGCAAAAATTATTTTCTCAAAATATTAGAATTGGTTTATTAGCTGGAGCCAGAGATTTAAAGGATAAATTTGCCAACAATCTTCTTCCACCAGAAAAAATGGCTATTGCTGATAAGTTGATTTTCAACCAATATGTTGTCGCTGGTTTGACTGGTTTTTTTGCGCTGCTTTTATTGGTAGTGATTTTGGATATGATGATAATTTTGATTAGTAAATATGAGATAAAAAATATCCGCAAATTTATGATGATGATTAACGGCAACAGCCAATATCAAAAATATCTGCAACATTTCTACAAAGAACATCACGGGCAAATTGCTTTGACCAAACAGGAATTTTTTGCTCAAAGAGAGCAAGAAAAATGGGAAAAAATTAATCGCTGTTGTTAGTTTTTTGCAAGCAATAACCAATGTTGCATCATCCCGACTTATCAAATGGATGACGAACTCAATTATGACCAACCTCAGCAGGCATTCCATCATTTGCTGCAATCACTTCTTTAACTTCTTTCCAATCAATTTTGGCATCACAATTTTTAACTTTAGAACAGATAATTTTTTTAGTATTATCAATGTCCCCAGTTTGTTCTGCAGGCAAATGGCTTTCAATATAAATTTTGCTTCCCAGCCAACCAATTTTTATTGGTTGATTAACGATTTGTACTTTTGTTCCAATTTCCACCAAAGCAAATAAAGATTCAATATCTTCAGGATATAAACGAATGCAACCGTGGCTTTCTTTATTGCCGATGCTTTTTGGATCGTTAGTTCCGTGAATTAAAAATCTTGGCCAAGATAAATCCATAGCATATTTCCCCAACGGATTATTTGGCCCAGCAGGCACAATTTCTGGTAAATCAGGATTTTCTTCTCTTAAACTTGCTGGTGGTGTCCAAGTTGGATTTTCGCGTTTTCTAACAATTGCAGTTTTACCAATTGGAGTTCCAGAACCTTCAGCACCGACAGCAATTGGCACAGTAAAAACTTGTCTACTATCAGCAGGGAAATAATAAAGTCGTGATTCTGCCAAATTAATAATAATGCCATCTCTTGGAGCATTAGGCAAAATATGGCCGAGTGGCAAAGTTAAATTTTGACCAGCGTAAATAAATGCTGGATCATCGATTTGTGGATTTGCCAACATCACTTCGGCAACGCCTAAATGGTTTAATCTAGCAATTTTGAAGAGGCGATCACCTTTTTTAATTTTATAATCTTTCTGCTCACCTATGATATTGGTATCAATGGTTTGCTGAGCCAACGCATTATTTGCGAATAACAAAAATATTATAAAAAGAAGTTTATTCACCATCTAGATTTGAATGTTTAATTTTGCCGCCGATTGCATAATTTGGCCTACGATTCGATTTATTTTTAAAATTAAATTCTCGGCTAAAAAATAAAGAAGTCACCGCCGCATCTGGTCTGGAAGGCCTAAAACCGTAAAAATCGACTTGAATAAAATCTAAACTTTCCTTTAAAAATTTTGCAGTGTTTGGATACCAATCAGAATTGTCGAGAATTACTAAACCATCTTTTTTAATTTTGGCAACAACATTTTTAGCACATAAATAACGACTAGGAACACCATCAATAATTATCAAATCAAAATGAAAATCTGGAAATTTTAAAATTGAATTTATGTAATCATCTGCCTTTTGGGCAAAAATATATTGATGATTTAAACCTGCTAAATCTGGTTTTAACTTTTCTACCCAACGCAAATTATTTTCAACCGAAACAACATCAGCTCCCTTCCCTAACCAGTAAAGAGTTGATTGCCCAGAACCAAATTCAAAAATTTTTTTATTTGTAAAATCAAATGAACTCAGATATTCAATGGCTGGATAAGTATAAAGCGGCAATGGATTATTGTTTTTATCAAGCGGAATACCAGCAATAGCAGCATTGGAGAAGCCATATTCATCAGCGATAATTTTACTGACTTTTTCTAAATACAGAGAATTATCAATGTTTAAATTTTTTGACATATTTTAAATGAAAGAAGTACTACGACAAATTTTTGGAGATGTTATTAATGATAGCAACACAATAGATATTGACGCCTTGGAAAAGTCATTTGATACAAAATATCCTAATACCGATCCAAGATTAAAACAGCTAGCAATATTTGTTCCAAGGTTTTTATTTGCTACACAAAAAACCAACATAATAGAAGACATTCAAATAATTAGTTACATTATCTCTATTATGAATTTATCAACTAGAGCTCCAACCAATGAACTAGAGAGTCATTTAATAAAAATTTGCCCTTATATCTATCTAAATTTTTTGATTAAACACTTACAACTAAACACCTTATCACAATTTGGATCTGAATATTCCAATGATGTATTTATCGATATGTTGTCAGATCTTCTCAATCAACATTCAGATTTGTCATTTGATGATAATGGTTTATTTCTCAGCAGAATTAATGACACTATTATTACCATTGTTGATTCAATGAGCGA
>CAZUPN010000155.1:0-2805 GCA_964622015.1 uncultured Rhizobiaceae bacterium
TGAATCCTCTGGCTCGCTTAGCGGCATTATGAGAGTGCGTGCTTTCACTCAAGATGATGCTCATATTTTTTGTGAGGAACATCAGATTAATAGTGAGACTGCTAAATTCTGTGGGATGTTAAAGGAGGTTTATCATGATTTTGGTTTTGATAAAATTAAAGTAAAAATTTCTACCCGCCCCGAAATTCGTGCCGGTGATGATCAAACTTGGGATAAGGCTGAAAGCGCTCTTACCAAAGCGGTAGAATTTGCCGGTCTTGATTATGAAATTAGTCCAGGTGAGGGTGCATTTTACGGTCCGAAATTAGAATTTCATTTAACTGATGCTCTTGGTCGTAGCTGGCAATGTGGAACTTTACAAGTTGATTATATTTTGCCGCAAAGACTTGAGGCTAGCTATATTGCAAATGATGGCAGCAAGAAATGCCCGGTGATGTTACATCGTGCAATTATTGGTACTTTTGAAAGATTTATTGGTATCTTAATTGAAAATTACGCCGGCAAATTTCCTTTATGGCTGTCACCAATTCAAATAGTAGTCGCAACTATTACCAATGATTTTGATGATTACGCTTTACAAGTAGTTGCTAAATTAAAAGCGCAAGGATTAAGAGTTGAGGCTGATTTAAATTCAGAAAAAATTAATTATAAAATTCGCGAGCATTCACTGAAGAAAATTCCTTATATTTTAGTGGTAGGTAAAAAAGAAGTCGAAAGTAATTCATTATCAGTACGTAAATTAGGGGAAGAAAATCAGCAAATCGTCACTATGGATGAGTTTATTAATATTACTAAGGCTCAAATTGATAGCAAAAAGTAATTTTTGAAATATGAAAAATATTGGCAATAAAAATTTAATATTCTTTACCGCCACTCTGATCGCTACTTTGGTAATATTGATATTTATAATTAAGCCATGGCAAGTAGATTTGCGATTACCACTTTTTGATTATGAAGGTGATAATCTTTTTTTTCATTTTATTATCAAGACCATTATTGATAGTGGCTGGTTTGATGTTAATGGATTTGTTGGGATGCCGTATCAGTTTAATTTCTATGATTTTCCTATAAATGCCGATCTCTCTCATATTATAATTCTAAAAATTTTATCATATTTTTCGAGCAATATTTATTTGATTGCAAATTGCTTTTTTATCATTGGTTTTCTAATGATTTCAGCTACGAGCTTTATTGCCTTAAGGAGTATAGAAATTGAGCATTTTATATGTTTAGTTGTATCGCTTTTATATTCATTTTTACCATTTCATTTTTATCGCAATACCCATCATGGTTTTATTGCTAATTATTATATTATTCCGCTGGTAATCATGATGTCTTTATGGTTTTTAGAAAATAAAGTTTT
This sequence comes from uncultured Rhizobiaceae bacterium, assembly GCA_964622015.1. Classification (GTDB taxonomy): domain Bacteria; phylum Pseudomonadota; class Alphaproteobacteria; order Rickettsiales; family UBA1997; genus CAZUPN01. The sequence goes on from CAZUPN010000155.1 coordinate 1,364, forward strand.
GGCATTTGTTTATAAAAATAATAAATTATCTTTTGGCGTTAATCCCAGATTCTACTTTTGTTTGTTGATAGTTTTATTTGTTTGTGTAAGCGGGATTTATTATGCTTATTGTAGTTGCGTTACTTTAACCTTTGTTTTACTGATAAAAGCTCTTAAGGGTGAAAAAAATAATTCACCGATTGTCATTTGTATTATTTTTATAATCCTAACATCATTTTATATACAGATGCCAAGTTTTAAATATTGGCTGGAATATGGAGTTAATAATTTAGTGGTAGTCAGGAGTCCATGGGAAAGCGAGCGCTATGGTCTAAAAATGGCTTATTTATTGTTACCAATAGAAAATCACTATCTGAAATTTTTTGCCAATATTGGCAAAAAATTTGTAACGATCGACTTACAGCATTCTTTTGAAAGCAAGTCAGAATCTCTAGGTATTGTTGGCTCAATTGGCTTGATATTTTCATTATTATGGTTATTTGCAATCTGCTATCATGGCAAAAATACTCTATTACAAAAAACCATTGATAGATTTTCTTTAGCTCAAAAAGATCAAAATTTAATTTCTAATCTTGCTAGTTTAAATTTATTATCAATTTTATTTGCATCTGTCGGTGGCTTAGTAATGCTAATCGCTATATCTTTTCCATTGATAAGAGCTCATGCCAGATTTTCAGTTTTTATTGCTTTTATCTCTCTATCTTTAATTGGCATTCTTCTCAATCAGCTCTATAAGAAAACGGATTCTAAAGTGATTTTTAACATTGCTTTAATAATCATTTTATTATTTGCGATAGTTGATCAAGTTGGAGTTAGGGATTCTCAAAATCTGGAGGTTGATATTGTCGCTAATGACTACGATTTTGTAGCCAGAATTGAAAAATCAGTAGCCAAGAATTCAGCTATTTTTATCTTACCAATTATTATTTTTCCTGAAGGTGGTACTTACGATATGGTTAGACCATATTTGGCTTCCAAGAATTTAAGATGGTCTTCGCCTGCAATTTACGGTAGGGCGTCAAGTATGTGGCAAGAAAAAATTATCAAATATGATTTTAATAAATTTATCAAGGAATTAAAAAAATTTAACTTTAGCGGTGTTTATATTGATCGCACTCAGTATCTTAAATTTTACAATTCAGAGGAGCTTAAAATTTTAGAAGAAAAATTACAATCAGTATCCAAAAGATCAAAATTAATTTCTGCCGACAACAGGCTAATATTTTTTGCAATTTAAAATATAATTCTCAATCAACCGCGTAATAATCATGAGTTATTTTTTCTTCCCACGGCCTGATTTTACCGTGCTGAATGCGTTCTGTGCAAATATAAGATGGGCGTTGCTTAACTTCCTCGATTATTTTCCCGATATATTCACCAAGCAATCCTATACCAAACTAAAAATCTATTGATACTAAAATAAAACAATCCATAATACCACT
>CAZUPN010000156.1:0-2763 GCA_964622015.1 uncultured Rhizobiaceae bacterium
TTGATTGTGGCGTCTAATTGGGTGTAGGTTGGGGATTGGTTGGGGTTTTGGATTGCAATACTTTCAATTATTATATTAGCTCCGACTACATATTCTGGCTTAAATTGAGTGATGTCGTAATTTAGCAAAACTACTTCGGTATTGGTACCATTAATTGTGATTACTGTATCAATATTGCGAGAAAAGATAGATAGTTGTAGATTATTGGCTTGTTTGGCACTGGCTTTTTTAACGTCTGTGGCAAAGTTAGATAGATCGATTATATCATTGCCAGCCATGCGAAAATTACTGATTTGGTAGCTGATAATGTTATCAGTGCTACCGGGGGTTATAACCGGAAGGATGAAGGTATCGTCGTTGCTGGAGCTTATGTGGGTTATGTCTGGCTGTAATGTGATGGCTTGGGGGGATGGGTTTGAGGATATTTGTAAGTAAGGCGTTAAAGGAAGATGGTTGATATCAATAATTTTAAATTTACCAGGCCACACTACAACAAAATTCCCATTTGCAAGATGAGTAGCTGAAAAGCTTATGCCATAAAAAATAGATTTCTTGTAACAGCTATTTACTTGAAATTCATTTCCTATCCTATTACCACTTTGATCAAAAATTTGAGCGAATATATCATTATCATAATAATTATTATGAGTTTTCCATGCTACGGCAAAATTTCCGTTTGTAAGCGAAATCACCTTAGATTGTACGGCATTATTAATATGAAATTCATCGCCTATTTTATTACCATTTTGATCAAAAGTTTGAGCAAACTGGTATTCGTTTTGCCAAGTTATAACAAAATTTCCATTTGTGAGGGAGGTTATTGAAGGTAGATAGCCATTGCCGATAAATTTGTCATGGACTATAAAGGTTGGATTACAGTATGGTTGATCATTTTGATCAATTAATATTTCAATTTGATCAACTACTGATACATATAATAAATAACCAGGACTCGTAATAACAATCTTTCCATTCATAAAGGATAGCCATCCAAGGTCGAAATTGCAGCATAGACTAGTTTTAGAGCTTTGAAGAAAAAATAATGATGAGCAATCATAATAACCAAGAAATTCAGAATAATAGTTACCAACAGTAAAAATAAAATTTCCATCTGCAAGTAAATTCATCGATTCAAAATTCTCAAGATACGGTATTTGAAATTCATTTTCTATTTTATTACCATTTTGATCGAATATTTGGGCAAACGCAGGATACCTTGAATCACTAGACATTACACTATAATCCATATGTAAAACAATAAAATTTCCATTTGTTAAAGATTTTACTAAAAATGGAATCTTTACGTTATATCTATTTTCACATTCAAAACAAGCGCTGGCTATTTCAAACTTACCTCTTACTTCATTACCATTTTGGTCAAATATTTGGGCAAACACATTATAGTAGCTTGCATCACCGGCAACTTCACTCCAGACTACAACAAAATTTCCATTCGCAAGTAAGATGGTTTCAGCACCCCCTAAACCTTCAACTAAAACCTCACCCCTTAAATCTTCAAGTCCTATCCCAAATCCCTTGTTCTTAAAATCAAAATCTTTAATTTTAATTGCATTATCAGCTGTCAATAACTGATAGCCATAGGAATCAATTTTATAATCATAATCAAAATTTGGAATTATAAGCAGATCTTGACCAAAACCAGAAACTATTGTTTGTTGCCAACCTCGGAACTCTCGTTCTTCTGCCGCAACTAAAGCATACCACTTATTATTATGCTGCACTCCCCACATATTATGGACTACTCTACCGTCATCATCTTTAAGACAAAGAATTTTATCAAACTTTACTTCTTGGCCATCTAGTATCAGTTTATTGTCTTTGGTCTTATCATATGTATCAATCGTATCAAAACCAATTTTAGTTTCGACAAAATCAGGAAAACAAAATTCAAGATCTTTACTGTTACCCGAAACTTTACTGAAAGTATTATTTCTCCTATCGCTTTCAAGAGAAATCGAAGCAGGCTGAGCAATAACATCACAACTAAAAATACTACAAGACCTAATTTCTATCTGAGCCTTTTGAGCATCAGTTAAATCTGCATCTGCTATATTTTGCAATCCTAATTCTTGCTTGGCCAAGTTCAGAGCTAAATCACCAAGTAGAGGACGAGGATTTAAATAACCTTCATTAGTAGCGCCAAGACTATGATCACCTGATTGCTTGATTACTTGCCAAAGTAACTGATTACCTATTTTATAATTACCATCTCTTACTTCAAAATGAAGATGTGCATCTCTCTTACCACTATTACCAGATTTGGCAATTAAATTTCCCGCTTTAACTTCATCATCTTTTTTTACTAAAAATTGACTTAAATGGGCATAGAGGGTTAGCATATTGGTTGCTTCATCTCTTATTACTACTACTCGACCATATCCTATCTTATCTTCCTTATCACTACCACCATTAGTCCAGCTAGTTTTAATTACCGTTCCATCATGAGCAGCAGAAACATTTGTACCAATTGCAGCTCTAAGATCAATTCCGGCATGAATTCTTGGAGCTGGTTCGCCAGATAGCTGTCTTATACCAGATTCGCTAATTATAGTCAGAGAGGATAAAGGCTTAGAGGATAGCTTAAAGCCAGATGGAATAGGCTTACAAGCCTGTTTTTGAAGAGAGTCTTTCATAAATTAATCGATTATTAGTTAATTTGAGGTAGGCACAATGAAATTATTTCGTGAGAGATAATATCTTCATAAAAACAGCCTTATAAACTTAATCTTAATCAAGCAAAAG
>CAZUPN010000157.1:0-2758 GCA_964622015.1 uncultured Rhizobiaceae bacterium
GCAGATAGCGGTTTAATTATATTTGTCTATGAAAATTTATATGCGGTAGCCCTGCCCTTAAATAAAATCTCATCTATAAATATCTTGACAAGTGGTTTTTATTTCTTAAGCTTGAGAAAATCTTAATCTCTTAACCAAAGAAAGATATGAAAAACATCAAAATTTGTATACTCAATGATTATGATACAATCCCTGTATCAATAATTCTGCCAGAAGATATTTATAATAACCTTTCTGCAAAAACTTTTGAGGAAACTCAGAATAAAATTAAATATCTCTCTCCTATAATAGAAAACTTATCTCATCAGGCATTTATTGAAAGAAATAAAGTTGCATGGAACACGGTGCAAAATTTATTATTCTACTTAAATTATAACGATATTACCAGAAAAAACAGAGTTCAAGATTTTACACCAGTAATTGAACTAATATTAAGAAAAATCATATTAGATCAAGAGATTAAAACAATTCCCACAGCTATATTAGATTGCAAGGATAATTTTAGTCCGGAATCTGCTGTTCAAGAAATGATGGATAAGGCAAATTCTCACAGAATCAATTACCATCCTTTGCTAGCCCATATGTCTGAAAATGGATTATCTAAAAAAGCAGTATTACATTTTATCTCAAATTATTATGTCAATAATCGCTTATTCCATCTTTTTATTGTCACTCTTAGTTTATTTACGCCTTTAGAGCACAGAACAGAACTTGCAAATAATTTTTATGATGAATTAGGCTCGGGGGATAATTCAATGGCTCATCCAAAGCTATTTCTTAAAAATTTTGACACATTAGGACGTCCAAATGAAATATTACCTTTTGCAGAATCGTTACATTTAGCTAATGCCAAAACCTATGCCGCATATTTGTCAGGCGATCACTATTATGGAATGGGAGGCTTTGGTTTTCTTGAGCTTACTATGCCAGAGCAAATGAAAAAGATCTTAAAAGGTTTTACGAAATCAGGACTGCCAAAAAAAGACTTAGAATTCTGGGAGATTCATATTACGGTAGATTTAGAGCATGGTAAAACATGGTTTAGGGAAATGCTAGACTTGGTTAAAACACCAGAACAAGCCATAAAATGTTTACAATCTGGTATAAGATTACTGGAAGCTAGAGCCACTATGTTTGATGGCATATGGCATATTATCCAGTCAGAAAAAATATAGTTATGTCTAATGAAGGTAATAATATGCCAACTATTGATAAATTGGTCTTCATATGTTGTAACCAGAAGGCGGTAGGAAAATGTTGCGCCTCAAGCGCTTCAGAAAAAATATATGAGTATTGTCGGCAAGAAATTAACATTAAGCGCCATTTAATAAATCCAGATAAGCGTGTTAAGGTTGTTAAGACTGGCTGCCTTGGACAATGTGCAACTGGTCCTAATATTATTATTTTCCCTGATAATATTTGGTATAATTTTTCTGATACTGCGGATATTGATGAGATTATCGATTCTCATTTGATCAACGGTATCATTGTTTCCAGATTACTTAAAACACCACTTTCCACTTAAAAAATGAACTGATATTTAAAAAACAGTAAGGAGAAAATTTATGGTATCCACAGGATTACAACGGGCAGTAAAATTTGCTAAAGACATTGGACTTAGATTTCCAGCCATTATTCAGGCGCCAATGGCTGGCGGAATTACTACCCCAAAATTAGTATCTTCGGTTTCTAATGCTGGCGCCTTAGGATCATTTGCAACAGGTTATTTAAAAACAGAAGAAGTAATTGCCGGAATCAGAGAAATAAAAACCCTGACTCAAAATCCTTTTTGCGTTAATTTATTCATACCACCTAATCACATAAATTCTGATCAGGAAGCAATTCGCAATTATCAGCGCCGTTTGAATCTTTTTAGACAGGAATTGGGGTTAAAATTAACGGATGAAACTGAAATTATTACCCCACCAACAGATAATTTTTCTGAAATTACCGAGGCATTATTAGATGAAAAGATAAATATCCTAAGTTTTACCTTTGGTGTTTTACCTGAAAAATATTTGGAAGCTTTTAAGGCAAGAAAGGTTTATTTGATAGGAACCGCAACAACCCTTGAAGAGGCTATTATATTACGAGAATCGGGTGTTGATGCAATAATTGCCCAAGGTTATGAAGCTGGTGGTCATCGCGGTAGTTTTACTGCCAATACTTCAAGGTCTATGATTGGGATGATGTCATTAATACCTTCTATTGTCGATAAAGTTGATCGGCCATTAATTGCAGCTGGTGGCATTATGGATGCTCGCGGAATTGTTTCATCTATTACTCTTGGCGCCTCTGCTGTGCAAATGGGAACAGCATTTCTTAATGTAGCAGAAAGCGGAGCTAATCCCATATACAAAGCGGCATTAAAGGAAGCCAGTAAATCAACAAGCGGATCTACCGCTATAACTTCAAGTTATTCAGGAAAGCCAGCAAGAGGAATAGAAACAAGATTTATGAGAGAAATGGCCAATGAAAAAATACCAGATTACCCAATTCCACATTATTTAACTCAAATAATTAGAAAAGAATCGGCAAAACAAAAAAATCCTGACCTGATGTCCTTATGGTGTGGCCAAGGAATTGCTAATATTGGTGAATCAAATGAACCGGTAGCAATGCTACTCGAAAAAATCTGGAAAAATACCGAAGAAATTTTTGCGGAATATCGCTCTCATCAGCGTTAATTCACTAAAATATAGTTTAAGGGCCTGTTGAATTCCAACAATAATTCAAATTTTTTCCCCAAAATTCTAAA
>CAZUPN010000158.1:0-2737 GCA_964622015.1 uncultured Rhizobiaceae bacterium
AGGAGTGTTTGTAATGTTAGATATATGGAATTATAAATGGGATTTGGTATTACTCATCGCTATCTGATATTTAAAAATGTTTTTTATAAATGCTCTTCTGGATCCTGATTTTAGGTATTTTTTGAATGCTAAAGCCTTTTTAGGGCTTAAAAACGCAATATAAACTTCTAATTTCCATCGCTTGGATCTTGCTGTGTAGATTGATTTGCCGGTATGATGAGATTTTAATCGTGATTTAAGATTCAAATTACAGCCAATGTAAGTCTTGGTCTGGTCTAAGATGGATTTTATGATATAGGTGTATTACATGTTGATTTATTTTTTAGGTTTATTTTACTTTAATTAAGCCTGAGCTTTGTTGGTAAGATCCTTCTTCGTTAAAGCTACGGCGGACAAGCGGCGAACAGCCTTCAAGAAATACTCCCCCACAAAATATCAAAATCTGCTGCATCATTAACGCCGCAGCCAGCCGTAGCCTTGGCGAAGGCTGGCGGAAGAAGAGGGATTCGAACCCTCGATAGAAGTTTTAGCTCCTATACACGCTTTCCAAGCGTGCGCCTTCAGCCACTCGGCCATCCTTCCGTTCGTTGGTTGCGATTCTAAATTTAACCATCAAATTTTGCTATTAAATTTTGTACTTTATTTCTGATTTGATGTAACTCGGTATTAGCACTCCTAAAATCGCAGTTAAATATGTGTTTTGCCAGGAAATAACCACTTAATTTAAAGCCTTCTAATAACTGATTATAATCATATTCAAGATTGTCGTCAAGTAGAAATGGTGGTAATTTTAATAATCGGTTTTGATAATTTTGACCAGCTTCAAAGGACACCGCGCGGGCCGATTTGGGAGAAACAAAGACCAGATCATTGGTTTGATTGGTGACAGCGCAGCAAGATAAATCAATCTCATAGCCTAAAATTTTTAAGATTTCTAATTCTAATCTGATATAATCGGCAAGATATTGTTTCTTTTTTATATCATGATTTGCTAGATTTTCTAGAAATAAATTTAGGCGCTCAAATAAAGAAGATTGTTTTTCTCTTTCTAAAAAACTGCTGTTAATTATTGAAATCAGGCAGTTAAAGCAGATTAATTTTTCAATATCAAAGATTATTTTTGATGAAAATGATTTGATTAAATCAATGGCAAAAAATTGGCCCAAATTTTCTTCAATTCTTGATCGCCATTCAAATGAAACCAAATTACCGGACTGTATTATGGTAAGATTTTTTGGCGATTTACCGGCAGTTACAAAGCCATTAAAAATTCCATGGTGATTGGAAAAAATTTTGATAATTAAAGATTTTTCGCCATAATTACGTTTGCTGATTATAATCCCTTGATCGCTGAATTTCACTGAATTTTTAAGTCAAATATAAATTAATAAATGAAAGATAATCAACAATTACCGGCAAAAAATCTGATTACTAATTTCTTAGAAAAAATTCTAATTGAAGATGGTCTTGCGGCTAATACAATTAGTGCCTATGGCAATGATTTATCATTATTTGCGGATTTTTTGGCTAGCAACAAAGTCTCAATAATTGAAGCTGATAGTCAAAATATCAAGGATTATTTTCAGCAATTATATCAAGGTCAGTTAAAATCTTCAAGCTTGATGCGAAAGATTTCAGCAATTAAAAATTTCTATCAATTTTTATTGGCAGAAAATATCATTAATTTGAGCCCGGTTGCCTATATTGAAAGGCCAAAATCAGAATTAAAATTACCAAAATTTCTTACCGAAGAGGAAGTTTTAAAATTATTAAATACTGCAAATAATGATAAATCAGAATTTGGTATTCGCTTGTCTTGCTTGCTTGAAATGCTTTATGCTTCCGGTCTAAGAGTAAGTGAATTAGTATCATTGCCAGTTTCTGCAGCTTCATCAATTAAAAATAATAATTTAGAAAAAAATGATAATTTAAATTATTTAATTGTTAGCGGTAAAGGCGGCAAGGAAAGAATAGCGCCGCTTAATCTTTCGGCAATTAAGATTTTAAAAGAATATTTGACTCTAAGGCAGAATTTAGGCCAGGAAAAATCCAAATGGCTATTTGTTGGTAAATATCGCAGCAATAAGGATGGCAAAAAAAATACTACCAAAAAATATTCGACTTTAGATCAGCATTTAACTAGACAAAGATTAAATCAAATGCTAAAAGAATTAGCAATTAAGGCCTCAATTGACCCGGCCAAAGTTCATCCCCATGTGATCCGTCATTCTTTTGCCAGTCATTTACTTAATCATGGAATTGACCTTAGAGTTTTGCAAGAATTGCTTGGTCATAGCGACATTTCTACCACTCAAATTTATACCCATATTCTTGATTCTAAACTCAAAGAGCTGGTGTTTAAACATCACCCTTTGGCAAAGAAATAAATTGCTGTGATATTTAATTGATTTTTTCTCACATATAAACTAGTTTTCTAGCTAGTCTTAATAACAAATAAAGGAGTTTAAAATGGTTGTAAAATTACCAATTAACATTGAACAAATCATCAAAAGCATTCCCCATCGCTATCCGTTTTTATTGGTTGATAAAGTTATCGCAATGGAGCCTCGTAAAAGTGCAATTGGGGTTAAAAATGTGACATTTAACGAGCCGCATTTTATGGGCCATTTTCCGGATAAACCGATTATGCCCGGAGTTTTAATCATTGAGGCTATGGCTCAAACTGCAGCAATCATGGTGATTATTCAATCTGTCTTTTCATATTGACTATTTAAAA
>CAZUPN010000159.1:0-2604 GCA_964622015.1 uncultured Rhizobiaceae bacterium
GGATTTAAAGGTTAACATATGAGGTATGCCTCTTAATAACCAAAGTTTTTTTTATCCGTGATTTAACGTATCCGCCCGACGAACCACGTCTATCTACTCCAATAAGTTACGATCAATATGCTGGGGCAACAATTTGTTAAGTTCCGGTACTTTTGTGTTATTGATATTCTTCAGGACATAACATAGCCATTTGATAGGATTGATTTCATTCTTCTTGCAGGTTGCAAAAAAAGAATAATACATTGCAATATTCTTAGCTGCATGATGTGAACCAGCAAAAAGATAATTCTTTCTTCCAAGTGCTAGCGGACGAATGGCATTTTCAATAAGATTATTGTCGATTAGCAGATTTCCATCTTTTAGATAATCGAGTAAAGTATCCCATCGGTTCAGACAATATTCATATGCTCTCCCCAAAGGACTTTTCGGTAATTCTATTCTTGATTGCACAGCAATATAGGTTCCTATTTCATTCAAAATGGGATGAGATTCGTCTAATCGTAAGGTTTTTCTTCCAACAGGATCTAACTTTAATAAAGTTGCCTTTCGTTCTACATTATATAGTTTTTGAATCAGTAACATCACATGTGAAGCATTTGCTTTGTTGTAATCCAATGCTTTTTCAAAATACCTTCGAGCATGTGCCCAGCATCCTATGTGAGTAATATGTTCTTTTAGACCAAACTGATGATAAGCCCCATAGCCATCCGTTTGAAGATAACCTTCAAATTCATTTAACATTTCTTGAGGTCCTTCTTGTGTTCTTCCTTTTCGATAATCAAAATAAACACTCTTCATTATTGGTGCATGATACACCCACATATAACCAGTATGTGTAGCTCCTTTCTTATCTTTGTCTTGAACTTTAATCGGTGATTCATCTACCTGTAAATATCCGTTTAATATTGTATGTTGATAATGGCATTCATACAAAGGACGAAGGATTTGAGATGTTAACTTAACCCAAGAATCAACCGTAGACGGAGCAATATCTACACCTTCTCTTGAAAATCGCTGAATCTGTCTATACAATGGTAAATGATCTACAAACTTATCAACTACAATTTGAGCTAACAGATTTGGTCCAGCAATACACTTTGGAATGGGACGAAAATCGAGTGAAGCAATTTTCACTTCTTGGTTTCCTTGTTCATCTTCTGGAGTGATGTATTTGTTTCGGATGTATCGATTGATGTATAATTTTGCGGGAGAATATTCTAATTCATCTGTAATCTCTTGACCAATCGATTTTAGTCCTTCGACATTTTCGGTTGGCTCTAAAATGATTTCGTTTACCAATAAATGAGAAGGTAAAGCTAAACGTCCTGGATGATTTTTAGATCCTGCTTTTTTTCGTTCATAGGTGATTTCTTCTACAACTACTTCAACAGCCTCGGTAACTTTCTGTTCATCCACTTCAAAAGGGATGGTTAACTGCTCTGGATTTTCAGAAGCAATGAAACGTTCTTTTTTAGAGCCGTACATTGCCCGTTTAAATTGCTCGATTTGAAATTTCAGATAACTGTTCTCTTGTTCTAATTTAGTGTTGCTAGATTCTATTTTTGAAATCATTTTCTGCTGACCTTTGAGTAATTTCAAAAGATCTTTTTTCGTATAATTATCATATGAATCTTGCATTTCTTCCATGTATCAAAAATACTTAATTTCACTCTTTTAACCCAATGTTTAAAAGGGTTTTAATTAACATTTTCTTTTGATAAATATCTCTTTTTTTTCTTGTAATTCTGCAATTTTACTCCCTCTAAAATCAATAATAATTCTTCTCGTTTTAACTCTCTAGATGTCGAATCATTTATAAGAATATCAAATGTTCCTTGTTCCAATCGTTTGTAAAATATCACAAAACCATCTCCGTCCCAATAAAGGAGTTTTATATGTGTTTTTGGTTTATTGATAAATACAAAGACATCGCCAGTTGTCGGACTTTTCTGTAAATAATTGCGTACCAGACCCGATAAACCATTAAAACCATTCCGCATATCAATCAACGTGCAACACATGTGATACTTGACTTGTGAACTTAAACCTAACATCAGTAAATTGTGATTTTTATACCATGTGGAAGTTCTATACTCATCGTTTTCCGATCAACTGATTTTAAGCATGGTGCTTTTTTAATTTCACTGACCTTTTCTGGAACAGAAAAGAATGAAACCTCAGATTTTGATTCTTCTAAAGAATATTCTTTATTATATTTTTTTATCCAGTAATTAAAGCTATGATACCGTAAAGATTTTTGTGCGGCAAAATCTCCTTTGGTCAAGTTGGATGATTTCCATTCTTCTACTAAAGCGTACATCTGTATTTGTTGTTCCATATCTTTTTTACAAAGATCAGAAGTTCATATATTACTGGAAAGATGGACTTAGTCGGGCGGATACTCACAAAACAAGTAAAAAGCATTGATAAAAACCTACTCAACTTTAAACAAATAAGGGCTTCCGTAATTACTGGGTGGCTCAAAATAGAAGGCTTACGAAAAGCACAATACTTGGCAGGACATAGATACATAAGCAGTACAGAAAAATATTTACCAAACCAAAGGCATGGGCTTATTGATGACATTACAAAATACAATCCGTT
>CAZUPN010000160.1:0-261 GCA_964622015.1 uncultured Rhizobiaceae bacterium
TTAGGAAACCAATGCTCTATCCCCTGAGCTACGAGAGCAATGATCAATTATTAATGGTTAATGGTTAATGATTAATGAAAGGAGTTAGAGCATCTTCGTTAGTCATTAACCATTAATAATTGATCATTATCTAATTGCCGATTCCAAAATATTTAAATCCAGCTTCGCGGGCTTTTTTGGCATCTAACATATTTCTGAGATCAACAATCACATTACTTTTTTGAAGTTGTTTTACTTTGGATAAATTCAGATTTTTAAATT
>CAZUPN010000160.1:271-1048 GCA_964622015.1 uncultured Rhizobiaceae bacterium
TGTTTTTTATGGCTTCGTAAGGAGTTATAAAATATTGAATTGTTGAATTTTCGCCTAATTCTTTTTTAGTATTGGCAGTTGCTTCTTGATCGTAAGCGTGAATTTTCGCGCCTTTTTTTATTAGCTCTTTGATGATGGTGATTGCAGGGCTATAGCGGATATCATCGGTGTTACCTTTGAAAGCCAAGCCTAAAATTGCGATAGTTTTTCCTTCAACATTTCCACCATTAGCAGCAATAATTTTTTCTGCCATTTTAACTTTTCTTTTATCGTTGGATTTGATGGTTGAGTTAATCAGTGATAATTCAATATTATTTTTCCTGGAAATATTTTCTAACGCTAAAATATCTTTTGGAAAACACGAGCCGCCAAATCCAGGGCCGGGATTTAAAAATTTACTTCCAATTCTAGAATCTAAACCAATTGCTTGGCTTAGTTTGCGCACATCTGCGCCAACTTTTTCGCACAAATCAGCAATCTCATTGATAAAACAAATTTTCATCGCCAAGAAAGAATTGGCGGCGTATTTAATCATTTCAGCAGTTGTGATATCTGTAAAAATCAGTGGTGCAATTCCGTTAAAATAATTATAAATTTCCATCATAATTTTTTTAGCAGCCTCATCTTCCAGCCCAACAACAATTCGATCTGGCCTTAGAAAATCCTCAATTGCACAGCCTTCACGCAAAAATTCTGGATTAGAAACAACAGAAAAATTGGCATCTTCATTAACTTTCCTGATAATTTTTTGCACCTGTAAATTAGTGCCAACTGGCA
>CAZUPN010000160.1:1058-2571 GCA_964622015.1 uncultured Rhizobiaceae bacterium
GGATTTGGTAACAATTACTTTGTAGGAGTTAATATTTTTAGCAATTTGCTCAGCAACTTTAAAAACAAAAGATAAATCAGCACTGCCAGTTTTTTCATCTTGCGGTGTTCCAACGGCAATAAAAATGGCTTGGCAATTTTGTACTGCACTTGCTAAATCAGTGGAAAAAACAATTTTATTATTAGCAACCGCCTCATCCAAAATTCCTTTTAAACCCGGTTCATAAATTGGGATTTCGCCGTTTTGTAATTGAGAAATTTTGTCAGAATTATTATCTACACAAATAACATCATGCCCAATTTTAGCGAAGCAAAGCCCAGAAACTAATCCCACATAACCAGTTCCAATAACTGCGATTTTTGTCATTTTATATTTTGAGTTATATTAAAATTTATGTAATTGCTTCTAAAAGCTCTAATTTCAGGCTTTCGCTAAAATCATCTTCAAAAATTATACTATCTATCAATTTCCATAAAAGATCTTTGTTGATTTTGTTTTCCGCTACCCAAACAACAATATTTTCCATTTCGTTTTGAAACTTTCTAACACAAAAATCTAGACCATTAACCTCAAGAAAGAATGCCCCAAGCGCAATGGAAGATCTTTTATTACCATCATTAAAAGTATGAAATTTTATAAGGGAGTGAACCAGATGTGTTATCTTATCAACAAAGCTGGGATAATATAAATCATTTTTGATATTTTCTAAAACACTTTCCAGGCAACCTTGATCCTTAACGCCAAATAAACCACCAGATTCACTAATAACAATGTTTTGAGTTTTGAGGGCGTATTTGATGTCAAAATAAATATAATTTCTTGCCATTATTACTTATCCTTTAACCTTTTGTACATTTCCAAATCTTCTTTTATACGCTTTTCTAAATCTTTACTTCTGTCGCCTAAAAATTTTTCATAATCGCCTTCAGGAACGGATTGAACATAGTGTTCAAGTTTATTGTGGAGAGCATCTCTAAAATTTAGGTCGCGACTTGACATAACAACTCTAGCTCTTGTTATAGAAGGTTTGAGCACTGCCTGAGATGAAAAAGCGGTAAATAATTCATCAGCTTCCTTTACTGATAACATACGCTTCAATTCCTTTGATTTTTTACATAGTTCTTCAGCAAAGCCAGTTTCAAACGCGGCAACAACATCTATAACTTCGGTATAAAATGTATCACGGGCTTTATCTTGATGGGATAGATTTAATATTTTTTTATATTCAGAGGCGTCTTCGGCGAAGATGGTTTTATAAATCAAATTAGTATATTTGCCATATTTCCAGTTATTACCCTCGATACAATCTCTGAGAGCAGAGGTAAACTCTTTGCGGTAATTTTCTTCTTGAAAAGTGGCAGGTAGATAATCTAAGTCTCGTTGATTAATATATTTTGTATGACCACCGGATTTTTGGGTAATAACGGAAATAGCAATGTCTAAAATTCTAATTCTAATTTCTTTGGCTTTTTGGCTTTCGGTTAAAAGCATTGCAAGGTTCAATATGGAGCGG
>CAZUPN010000161.1:0-2541 GCA_964622015.1 uncultured Rhizobiaceae bacterium
CCAAATAAAACAGAAACATTTCTGCCTCTTGGAGTTTTATCTAGTCCCTTGGAATGAACTTCGGCTCCCACGACTAAAATATTTTTATGCGACTGAGATTTGATAAATTTATCAGCAATCGTTTTGCTTTAATTGGTGACGCTGCAGTTGGTATGCACCCAGTAACTGCTCACGGTTTTAATTTGGGGCTTTTTGGCCAAGATATTTTGGCTGAAGAAATAAAATTGGCACTGGATAAACGCCTTGATATTGGCGGCTTAATGGTGTTAGAAAAATATCAATCAAAACACATCAAAGCCACCAAGCCTTTATATTTAGGCACTAATTTTATTGTCAGCTTATTCACCAATAATCTCGCCGCCATTAAATTGCTCAGAAAATTAACCTTAAGAATTGCCAATAATAAATTTCTGCCTTTTAAAAAAATTATTGTCAATCATTTGACTGGCAAGCCCACAACTGTCGAAAGTTGGTTTAAGACAATAAGCCAAAGACTTTGTAAAACTCTATAACCAGTTTGTCATTCCCGCGAAGGCTGGAATCTAGGTAATCAGGTAACTACGATTTTTTATTCTAGCTCTTAAATTGACACGGAGTTATGGACGCTCTGAATTTAATTACCTAAGAATTACTCAATTCATATGAGTTACCACCCAATCTTTCTCCTGATACATTTTCCACAGAGCTTGGAGGTGGGGTAATATGACTATTTACCACATCAAACAACTTTTCCATCTCTGCCTTTCTAATATTCTTCATCTCTACGGGTAGCTTTGCCTCTCCAACAACAGCCTCTATGGCAAGAAAAGCAGCAAATTTATTGGCTTTTTGATTTGATTGATCTGTATCGTCTATGTCCTCAAAAATAGTGTCTATGATTTTGGAGGCAATTTTATGGCCTTTGTCTTCTCCATATTTTTTTTTCATAAATTCTTCAATGAATTTACTACTTCCAGACATTGCTGATTTATTGCCTTCTTCACTAAAGTATTTCGCCGTTTCCTCTAGCAATGCAATTGGAGATATATTGCAGTTTGTAATTGCAGTTACTTCCAGAGGGTTTTTTGCCCCGCCCATCACATCTGCGCCACTATTGAGAATGGAGCGGATGATTTTATCTTCCATAATCGCAAACATCACGGTGTCTTCTGGTGATTTACACAAAGACCGATAAACCATAATATTGATTTGATTGCCAATATTGGCAGCACAGCCATCATTAACTGAATATATGCTGTGAACAAAATTCTCTAGACCGTTTGGCTGGGAAAAAATATAAGCGAATTTTTCTTTTGATTCGGAGAAGTTGTCTTGAATTTTCTTCCAATTCTCATCATTGATTGCTACAACATTCAAACCAGATAATAAAAAGAATTTTTTTAGCTTATCTAAATCCGCATTCGGAGATAACAAAAGTTCTCTGAATTGATGATCCATACTATTTTGATGATGGACAATTTCTTGGGTAAGTTTTTCTGGATTGGTGTTAAAGTTAATGTGGTATTGATTGATATAATCTTCGCTTAATTCTGGCAGCTTTAAAGCCTTGAATTGATCGCAAAGCACTTGCCCTTTGATAAAATATTTTGTTACTAACTCTTCTGGATTAAGATCGAGAAGTTGTCCTAATTTATTCATTTCCGCATCACCAATCCACAAAATCTTCTTTGAGGGTTGGAAGTTATCTTTTATCTCCTTTAAGAATTCTGGTTTTAAAATTTCCTTCAAACCATTGATGTTGCCCATAACATCAAAATAAGAGAACATTGAGGGAACACTGATTTGTGACTGATCAAATTCCCCTTCACCAAATAAACCTTTAATATCTTCCAAACCATCATCTGTAAAACAATCTGACCATTGTTTTTTTGTGGTTAGTTCTGTCAGAAATTGATATTTAGAGTGGGCTCTGCCCCTGACTAAATTGAATACATCCCTCTCTTGCAACTGCAGCTTTTCTCTTGCAAATTCAATAAGTGGAAAAAGATCATCATTTTCTATGTTGGAGAGATTTAGATCTTTAATGTTATCTTTGGTGATGTATCTCTCCTCAATGTTTTTTTCAAACAGCCCAATTCTCAATATTGGAGCACTGGGATACAAGGCATCAGCAAAATCACTGATCTTTTTGGCAATATCACCAGTATCACTATGTTTTAATGACAAGATTAACAACCTATGGGTATTATTAGTATCGTATTTAAGGTTTGTAGCGGATAATATTTTTAGGAGGGATTTTATTGTTTCTGATTCTGTTGGTTTTGTTGTGTTTAGGAATGATCTTATGATTCTGGTTTTGTCATTATTATCTAAGCCATCTGTCTTGAGAAAATCCTTTACACCATCAACACCTACTTGGTTGTTTGGATTGTCCAGGAATGAGCTTATGATGTCGACTTTGTTATAACCGTTTAGACCACCTATCTTGAGAAGCTTAATTACATCATCAACACTTGCTTGGTTTTTTGTTGTGTTTAGGAATGATCTTATGATTCTGGTTTTGTCATTATTATCTAAGCCATCTGTCTTGAGAAAATCCTT
>CAZUPN010000162.1:0-2483 GCA_964622015.1 uncultured Rhizobiaceae bacterium
AGAATTTAACCGAACAAAAAAGCTTCTATGTCGAAATATCGCGTGCAAGACATGAGGTAACTATTTTTACCGACAATAAATTAGCGGCAATTAAGCAATTAGAATCTAATACCGGTATTGGTATTAGTGCTATTGAACATCAAAGTATTAATAATAGGAGTCAACTTCGCCAAAATAATGCTAAATCAAAGCCTGAATCTAAAACCAGACAATTTCAGACTTATATCAAAAATACCAGTGACAACAAACATTATATGCCAAACCTTACTGAATTTGAAATTAAAGAGAAATTCCAAGATGCAATTAAAAATAAGATAAATTTAAATTCCAGCACCAACTTGTCAGAGGCAATTGATAAAGCATTCAGTAGTTCCAATAAAAAAGTTAGATTTGGCCAAAAGAAGGAATATGAAATTTGTTGGCATGAAAAGGCTGGATATGTGAGGGATTATAAAAATAATCAATATTATAGCTGGGGGGTTGGTAATATCAAAGATGATGGTATTATAAAATATAAGGAAATATCAGCAGAGGAAATGACTAGAATAATGGAAGAACAAAGACTTAAGAACAAACAAACCGAAATAGAAAAACAAAATAAATTTGAGGAAATATCCATAAAAGCAACCCAACAATTCAATGCTTATAGTAAATCTGGCCAGAGTAATTATCTCAAAAACAAAAATATTGATGACATCAAAATTAATGGTATTAAATATGTAGCTGGAAAAATAGTAATTCCTGTCAAAGATCAAAATGATAAACTTTGGTCACTTCAATATATTGATGGAGATGGTCGAAAGATATTTCTAAAAGACGGCAAAAAACAAGGTAACTTCTTTTTGATCACCGATAACAAAACTAGTATTGATAGTGATCACAATCAAATTTTCCTCGCTGAAGGATTTGCTACAGCTGTTACACTCCACAAAGCTACCAATAGTCCGGTGGCGGTTTGCTTTGACGCCGGTAATATTGAACATGTATTAGGTAACTTAAAAACAAAATATCCAAACACAGCATTTATTATCGCTGCTGATAATGATCTTTGGAAAGAAATTAATACCGGCAAAGAAAAAGCGGAGATTGCCGCCATAAAACATAATGCCACAGTTATATTGCCGGAATTTAAATATGAGCATAAAGATCACTTACCGGCCGACTTTAATGATCTTGAAAAATTATCAGGAATAAATGAGGTAAGAAAACAATTGGCAAGATATTTAACTCCTGGCTTAGAAAATAATCGCCAAATAAAAAATAATATCTATGATCGTTCATATAGCGCATCAATTAAATAATGAGGTGGATTTTATTAATCTAAAAACTATTAACAGCCAATACTAATGTCAGAAAAACAATTTTTAGAAATAATTAATTTAATAAAACAGGCAAGATATGATGCTATTAAGGCTGTTAATGTAGAATTAATCAATTTATATGTCAAAATTGGGGAACATATTAGTAACAAAGTTAATAGTAACCACTGGGGTAAATCCATTGTAACACAATTATCTGAATTTATTCAGAAGACAGAGCCAGAGATAAAGGGATTTTCCGATAAAAATCTTTGGAGGATGAAACAATTTTATGAAGCTTATAAGGACTCCCAAAAACTCTCGCCACTGGTGAGAGAAATTAGCTGGAGTAATAATTTAATCATTTTAAGCCAGACTAAAACTCTTGAAGAGAGGGAATTTTACCTTAAATTATGTTCACAGGAAAAATATAGCAAAAGAGAGTTAGAAAGACAAATTAATAGTGGCCTCTTTGAAAGGGTTATGATTGGAAACGCGCAACTAAGTTCAATTCCCAACGAAATATCAAACTTAGATAATACATTAAAAGATAGTTATGTATTTGAATGGTTAGGGCTTCCTGAACCATATGATGAATCAGACTTACAAAAAGGACTGGTGACGCAAATGAAAGATTTTATTCTTGAGTTAGGTAAGGATTTTATCTTCATCGGAGAAGAATATAGGCTGCAAGTAGGAAATAGTGATTTTTATATTGATTTGTTATTTTTTAACCGGGATTTACAATGCCTTGTGGCCTTTGAACTCAAAAATGAGAAATTTAAACCAGATCATTTGGGACAGCTTAACTTTTACTTAGAAGCACTAGATCGCGATGTAAAAAAGCCAAATGAGAATCCTAGTATTGGTATTTTGCTTTGTAAAAGCAAAGATATAGAAGTAGTAGAATATGCTTTGAGTAGAAATCTTTCGCCAACGATGGTGGCAGAATATAAAACAAAGCTACCTGACAAAAAATTGTTACAACAAAAGCTACATACAATTTACGAAAACAAGTCTAAGGTAAGTATGGGTCTTGCTGCATAAGCGGTATTAATCACTCACCAAATTTTATAGAACCCATCGCATAACCAATAAGCTATCCGCCATATCAAACCTAGTAATGCCAGAATATATTGACGATGTTGAATTAAGGCAAATAATTGAAAAGCAGTTAAATAAATT
>CAZUPN010000163.1:0-2428 GCA_964622015.1 uncultured Rhizobiaceae bacterium
GGAGTCGTAGGCGAGGCGGCAATCCAGAAAACTAAGAGTAAATACTCGTTAGAACATTACACTGGTACCATTTTAAGAATTTCAAACTAAATCTACCACAAAGTATAACTCTTATTAGTATCGATAATCTCCGGTTTGTGGAGATAGGATTTGACTAGGTTTTTTAGTCTTTTGTAATTATAGAATTTGCGGTAATTAGTTTTAAAAATTCTTCTGGTTATTGCTTGATATTCGCGTCTTTTGATGGCATAGATTAATTTTGCCAAGCCGTTTCTGGCTTTAATCAGTGACTCTCTGAGCAAATTAGAGGATTTGCAGATTAGGTTGACTAATTGGGTTCGGGTTTTTTGTTTATTGATATTATAGCCGGTTTTATTTTCTAATTTCTCAAAAAAATCAGCTTTTTTATCATCGCCGCAATTACTTAAAACATCTTTTAAAATTCGATAATTTTTTTCAGCCTCTTCGCTTTTAGCATCGTAGAATCTGATGTTATTTAAGCTGATATCTTGAGCAAAAACTGCATTGGCAAAAAGTGGCGCCACTTTAAAATCAAGATTTCTAAGCATAGTAATGCCTAAGAATTTTCTTTCACGAAATGAGCAATTGCCAAGAAAAGATGAGTTAAGGCAATTGAAATTATTTAAGGTTTGATTGCTAATTTGGTTGTTACAGGATAAATCAAATAATCTTTTAAACTCGCAGCTATTAATTTCTAAATGATTTAAAATCGTATTGTAAAATAATGCTTTATCATCAAAAAAAGACATTGAGATCGATAATTTATCTTCAAAAACCGCCTCATTAAAATAAACATCATCTCTAAATCTTGACCTTTTGATTTCGGTTGTTTTTTTAAATTCAGAATCATTAAGCAGGATTTTATTACCTGATTCCACATCATCAAAAATCACCTGATCTTTAAAAACACAAGAGCGCAGATCAAGAATATCGTTAAAAATAACCTTACTGAAAGTTACCGGACCTTCAAAAACCGCATATTTAAAACTGACCATTTGATCAAAAACCACATCCCGAAATTCAAACGGGGCCTCAAATTTACAATCATTAAAGCTAATTTCTTCTAAAATTGCAGCATCTTTGAGATTAAAATAATCAGAAATTATCGAATGATTAAAATTCAAATAAGGCTCCAAACCATTATTTGCAGCTATTTTATCGGTAATTTGCTTAGAGACAAAATTATTTTTTTGCTGATCCATTTTTTAAAAAATTAAAATTACTATCAAATGGTTTATGGTTTGGTATCTAGCTTCGTATAAATGATTAAAAATTAATTGGCAAAAAAAATCACACCGTCTTTAGCGATCTTTAAAAACTGCCTTATAATAGCACTAAATAGAATTGATAATCATGATTATTGATATAGGATTTAAGCGCTATTATTAATTTTTAACCAAATAAAAACCTTAAACTATGCACCAAGAAATCGAAACTACTAAACATTACCTTCAAACTTTAGAAGATTTAAAGTCCTTTATCAAAACCGCTCAAATCAAGGCTCATTTAGCAGTTAATAAGGAGATACTGATATGCTATTGGCAAATTGGAAGAATTATTATTGATCGTCAGGAAAAAGAGGGGTGGGGAACGAAAGTTATAGAAAAAATTTCACGAGATTTACAGATTGAATTCCCGCAAATGAGAGATTTATCTAGTAGAAAAACTATTGTCAATGGCTGGTCAAGAAATGTCCTAATTCACCAAATTAATTCTGATTTATATAGCAGACAAGCCACAAATGATAAAAAAGTTAATAACTTTCAACTAACACTACCCGCAAAACAATCGGATCTAGCCGAAGAATTAGTTAAAGACAGATATAATCTTGACTTCATTGATATCAAGGGAAAATTAAAAGAAAAAAGGCTGGAGAATGCTTTAATTGATAATGTAATTCAATTTCTTTTAGAATTAGGTAGTGGATTTACTTTAGTTGGTAAGCAATATCATCTAGTAAGTTGATAATCAGGATTTTTACATTGATTTGCTTTTATATCATCTTAAACTTAGAAGCTACATAGTGCTGGAATTAAAAACCGGCAAATTTAAACCGCAATATGCTGGCAAAATGGGCTTTTACCTTTCTTGTATTGATGATTATCTAAAGACCGATTTAGATAATTCATCAATTGGTATTATTTATGCAAAGATGAAAATCATGAAATCAAAAAAAGATCACTCAATTGCATGATTAAACCAATTGGGGTTTCTGGCTATAAAATTGCTCAAAAAGATAAGTTACCGCAGGAATTAAAACCAATAGAAAAAATCAAGAAGCTAATCAAATAATCGCATTAGATATTGCATAATATCAACTCGATAATTTAGAATCACGCTTCAAATATTAAAGCTCCCGTAGCTCAGGGGATAGAGCAGTGGTTTCCTAAACCATGTGCGCATGTTC
>CAZUPN010000164.1:0-2406 GCA_964622015.1 uncultured Rhizobiaceae bacterium
AGAAAAAATATTAAAAATTTAGGTTTTTGGAGATTGGAATTCAACAGGCCCGTAACGAATAACAGTTCCGCTTAAGACTGATATTGTACTAATGTTATCTGCTCCAGAGGTGCTGAAATCTATACCAGAATGGAACATATTTGGCTTCTTTGTTTTTGGATCTATTCTCAGATTGTAGCCACTTGATATTCTGGCATTAGGACAATTGACTGGCGCCACAATTCCATCAAGACTTAATAACTCTCCATGATTTCCGTAATATTTTGTCATTTTTACTCCTTTTTAATTATTGGTTGATTCAAATTGGCCGCTATATTCAGTGATAATGCAATTTTCCCATTTCAGATAAATATCTTTTTTTTTGGTATCGCAATCTATGATTATTAATTCTTTTTTCTTTGGATTGAAAACCTTAGCGCAATAAATACCATTTTCTGCCTGCATACTGCCATTAATATCGACGTTACTAACTAATATTTCACCTTTATATCTGTATAGATTGATAAAGAAGGAGGAAAAATCATAATAATCATCCTTTATTTCATGACCATCAATTATCCTGGCATTAGATCCTATGCTATATTGTTTATAATTTATTCCATATCCATTTTGGAATTCTTTGAATTGGTAAGTATCATGAAAATTCGAAATAAATCCCGCAATCTTGCAACTATCATTTTTAAAATTTAATTTCTTTTTATCTTTTAATTCTTTGTTATTATTTGTTATAAAATCGGCTATCTTACCATTTGCTGAAGTAATTCTAATTTTAATACCATCTTCTGTAACAAAATCATAAATACCATCATTTATTTTAACAGAAACTTGCGATCCATATTCGCTTTCACATTCAGCAAAAATCTTGTTGTCATAGATGTTGAATTGCACCTCTATACCTTCTTTATAACCACAATTTCTGAATTGGGGATATTTCTTTAGGTCAATAGTACCTTTAAAATAATAATCTCTGTAGTCAGGTGTAATAGCAATTGATAGGCTGGTAGTTAGGAAAAATAACAGTAACACCGCAGCTATGATTTTTATTATTTTATCAATGTTTACAGTATTAAAAATATTGAGAATAATTTTCTGTTTAGACATATATTATATGTTATCGGTTGTTAAATTAAAAAATTATGTTTTTCTTATACGAAGAAGGCTATAAAAATACAACGATTTCTAAGATCAGAATTCATTACCTTTATAAAAAGTTACTATGCAATCTTTTTGCTTTAGGTATAAATATTTGTTATTGTCTGATGAGGCCCATTTATAACGCGTCGAAGGCTTTAGACTCCATATTGGCTGCTCACCCAAAGAT
This sequence comes from uncultured Rhizobiaceae bacterium, assembly GCA_964622015.1. GTDB lineage: Bacteria > Pseudomonadota > Alphaproteobacteria > Rickettsiales > UBA1997 > CAZUPN01. Next base: position 1,322 of record CAZUPN010000164.1, read on the forward strand.
TCATAGGGATAGTAAGAATCACCAATAGCATATTCAGTTCCCTTATTTTTATTGACAAAATCCTTTACTTCGTCAGGGCGAATAAATTCATCATTACCTTCCAAGAAAATCCTTATCTTGCCATCTAAGTCCTTCATCAAGTAAAAACCTCCGGCATCTATAACATCAAAAGCGTAATACTTACGCAAACTCTCTCCATTTTCTTCATTACCAATTTTATTACCAATTCTCCATCGAAATAGTTCTGAGGCCTTCCCACAATTATCTTTACTCTTATAATGTGGCGGACTAACCGGTACGGATTTACCATTTCTTACTACATAAATATTTTTTATTGGCTTTATTTTATTATTGGCAATTAGATCTTCTTGATTACTCACATCGATAAAGGAGTAAGTATATTTCTGATATTTTTTTTCAAAGGCAATAAATTCCTTAACATCTCGCTCTTTTGAAAAATAATATAGCATAATATCATGGTATCCGCCATGTATTTTGTCAGAGATTTTTACCGCATCAGATCCACTATAAGAATACGAAATTGATTTAAAATTATTATCATATATACCAAAGATAAAACATGAAAGCATTGTATAGTTTGGGCATGGCTTTTTAAATTTAGTTTGTACAAAATACTCATCCTTTCCATCATTATTTAGATCATATCTAGCAAAAAAGATTTCATATTTTGACTCATCATTATTGTTTGCTGGTGTTGCCGGGAATACTTTAAAGAAATTATTTTCTAATTCTTTATCTTTCTTAAACGCCAATTCAATATCTTTAGCAGAAGCAACATTTAAAGTTAAAGTTATAACAAGCATCGTAAGCACGACCCTAGATATCTCGTTTAAACCTCTGATATAAAATTTATTCATAAAATTATTGTTTCGTTTTTAAAACTGAATTTCTTGCAAAAAAAAGCATCAGCCAAAAACGCACAAGAGCCTTTTTTGCTAGAATTTAGAACTGAATTTAGGAAGTAGGTTTTTAGATTCATTTTGGCGTTAAATTGACACGAGTTAATTAAGCATGAATTAACATCACAAATCTAACCCAAGCTATTTAAGATTAAGCCATTCCCC
>CAZUPN010000165.1:0-2395 GCA_964622015.1 uncultured Rhizobiaceae bacterium
AGCAAATTTTGGCTGCCAATCTGATCTTGAATCGGCAAAAGAGTTAAGTTTAAAGCAGGACAGGGTCTAAAAAATTCAGTAAAATAATTTTTCTATTTAGAAAAAAATTATCCGGCCCTCTGACAAAAAGGGGGTCTGGTGGTTTGTTTTCTGTGGTTTTGTTGCTATGCGTAAAGCCTGCCTCTATGACTAATTTTAACCACTAATACTAAAAAGTAAGCAAGTCTGACCTGTAATTATAAGGTATTAGTGGATCAATTAAAAGTGCCAAAAAACATCAAATTATAAAATTAAACTTAAAAACAGTATTTTCTAATTGATAATAATCCAGTAATTGATTATTTTTGCTTTTGCCGCCCTTGTCAAATCCTCCTTTGCCTTGAATTATTTTGTTATCAAATATAATTTTTCTTAAGTAAATAAAGCGTAGTTATTGTTATAAGTTATATGGAAAATATTAATCAAACATTGCTTGCAACCAGAGTTAAAGCCTTAAGGAAAATAGCGCGTTTAAGTCAGGAAGAGGTAGCTTCAAAGCTTGGTATCACGCTTTATAATTTTAAGACTTTTGAAGAAGGGACAAAGAAGCTTGATGGGGCATCGGTGGTAAAATTATCGACATTATTTAATCAGGATTTAACCGGGATTGATTCTGAGATTATACTTTCTGGTAAGAATCATAAATTAACCAAAATCATGGTTAAAAGGGAAAATAGATATTTTATTAATGAGTTTGTCAGAGAATTCATTAAAATTGATGCTTCAGCGCAAGAAGCAATGGTTCAAATTATTCAAAAATTGGGAAAAAGTGTCTAAAGTTACGATATCTAATCAAATAATTTCAGAAAGAATCAGGGTTTTAAGGGAAATCAGAGATTTTACCTCTAAGGAGCTGGCTAATAAAATTGGTATGCATCCTAGAGCCTATAGCTCTTATGAAACTGGTGAATATAATCCTGATGGTGCAATGTTGGCTAAATTGGCTGAGGCTTTAGATATTGATATTGTCTATTTTTTCTCAGATGAGAAAGAGGCAAAAAATATTATTGAAGAGCAGTTAAATAATGAATTTGCAATTTTTTGTAGCGAGGATGAAGAGCTAAAAATAAAGCCATTGATTGAAAAATTAGATTTAATCGATGATCACAAATCACAGGATGCGCTTTTACATTTACTCAAAAAAATGATGCGGGAGTGTCCATAATTCCGTGTCAAATTTTACGATTATCAAAATCATTACCGGTATATTGCTTTTCTTGTTGTAAATGCTGGTTTAATTCTTCACCTAAAGCAGTTTCTAGTATTTCTTTGATCATATCAGTAAAAATACCATCTTTGCCAGTTAGTGGCTTTCCTTGATAGATTTTTTCTATTGCTTCACGTTTGAAAGCATCTAGGTCACTGTATCGTTGATTTGATTGTTGTTTTTTATTCATAAAATTTGTCAATTTAAAATTAATAACTTGCTTGAGTTAAAATAAGCTGACGCTCATTTTAATCTAGCTTTTAAATTGACACGGAATGTTGGACGTTCTCTAAAATAAATCTGCATGAGTTCCGGTTGTATATAATATTACCAATTCCTCGGTAATTTCATAGATTAATAACCAATCCGGTTCAATATGACATTCCCATTTATCAGCATAATTTCCAGAAAGCTTATGAGGTCTGTTGCTAGGTTCAAGTTTTTGATCTTTAGCAAGCTTTTCTACAATTAAATAAAGTTTATCTAGCTTCTTTGAGCGTTTCTTAATTTTTTTTAAATCACGCACAAAACTATTAGATTGCCTGATTATTTTCATTTATCTGGCTTTTAGTGATTTTTTAAAATCTGTCAAACTTAAATCAGAATATTTGCCGTTTTTTACTTCATTAAAGGCTTCAAGAGTAGTTTTATTTGGCATCTTATGAGCGCTTGGCTGAAATGGTAAAGCCTGATCATTAATGGTTTGTTGTAAAAACATTCTAATTGCTTCTGGGGTTTTTAAACCCATAGCCAAAAGAACATCTTCAGCATGTTTTTTTAAGTTTGAATCAACTCTGACTTGTATTATTGTATCGGACATAAGGTAATTTTTAAAATTTGTAATACATAGATATAATAACTTGTTAGGAATGTACTACAAAACATCTCTTTTGTCAAGAATTAATCAAGTTTGTTTTATCTGTTTATTAACAAAACCACAACAACAAAACAATGCATGAAATTCTAAAAATCGCCAAATACTGGGCAATTGAACCTGATAGTTTAAAGAACCTTTGCCGCCTAAAAGATTTTGAATCTTTAGCATTCAAATCAGAAACTCGTCTTAACAATACCAGGTCAGTTTTAATTCGTGATGGGGCCTGTTGAATTCCAATCTCCAAAAACCTAAATTTTTAATATTTTTTCTTG
>CAZUPN010000166.1:0-2340 GCA_964622015.1 uncultured Rhizobiaceae bacterium
AAGGTAAAAAATTCAACAAACAAAATGTCAGAAGGATTTTAGAAAACCAAATTTACATTAGCATCATAGAGCATAAAAGCCAAACATATGATGGCATGCATGAGCCAATAATCAAAAAAGACATCTGGCAAAAGGCCAACACTATTTTAAGCCGCAATCAAGATAATCAAATTATCACCCCAAAATCAAGAGTCACTATTGCGCCACTCCTAAAAGGCATCATGAATTGCGGAATCTGTGGTAGTAAAATGATGCCTACTTATACCAAGAAACGCGGCAAAAGATACCGCTATTATATCTGCTTCTCTAAAGCAGTAGGCAATAATGATAATTGCAAAGTAGGAAGAATATCCGCAACCGAAGCAGAAAATCTAGTTACCAACCAAATCTTAACCTTACTAAAAAAACCAGAATTCATAATTCACACCATTGCCAATTCAACCAATCAACTCCCAGAAAGTACTGTTATTAACTCATTCAAACAAATTGAAAAAATCTGGGATGAATTATTTCCAGTTGAACAAGCAAGGATTATCAGTCTTTTAGTCAAAGACATCACCGTCAATCCCGATGGTTTAAATATTAACATTTTTAAGGAAGGATTAAGTTCCTTATCAAATGAATTAATTAACTAAAGCAAAAAAATTAAAAACTATAAAATCATTATGAAATATGCTACCAAACCCATTACAACAAACACCACCAGCCCCACAATAAACAACCTAACCATCAACGAAGAAACCATCACCATATTCGTACCAATGGAGATTAAAAGGAGAGGCGGAACAGCAATTATTATTATGCCAAAAAACACTAACAAAAACCCCAACTCAGAAGATAACCCAAAATACTTCGACAACAAACTAATCAAATCAATTGCCAGGGCCTATAAATGGAAAATCATCCTTGACAAATCTTTACCAGACAAAAAACCCTCATCCAAACCAAACCCCTCATCCCTAGCTGAAATCGCCAGAATAGAAAAGCTCAGCCCCTCTTATGTCAGAAAAATCTTCAACCTGAACTTCTTATCGCCAAAGATTATTGAGAGCATATTAACCGGAACCCAGCCAAGGAGTCTAAAACTACAAGATATCGTCACCAACGAAATTCCTGATCTTTGGCAGGAGCAGGAGGACAGGTGGGGGTTCTAGAAATATATATCAAAATGACTATTTATAAGGTAAAATACAAAAATTGTTAGAATTTATTGACAATGTTTTTGGTTAATATCTATCTTTTATGCTTTAACAGCTAACTTGATACACCACATAGCGCTATTTCTCGATCCCATCATAGCCCCTTTTAACACCCATTTTTATTAGTGATGGACGAGGCAAAGAGGTCATTCATTATGAAAGAGATTAAAACCCAAGGAGTTGCCGTCTTAAGAAGTTGCTTAACCCTTGACAGCAAGAGAGGACTCATTAATAACCTGAAAGTAAATTAAATATTTCTACAATAATGAATTATAATGAAGTAATTGATTTCTGGTTTAGTAATCAAAATAAATGGTTTATAAAGGATCAACAATTTGACCGTGAAATAAATGATAAATTTTTACCTCTATATCAGCAAGCGTTTAACTCTGAGTTAGATACATGGCATAATAACCCCCTTTCTATGCTGGCTTTAATAATTATTCTTGATCAATTCTCGCGTAATATTTTTAGAGATGATCCTAGAGCTTTTGATTCAGATAAGTTAGCCCTTAATTTAACTAAAAAAGCCTTAAGGCTTGGTTTTAATAAACAGATCTCAGATAAAAACCATCTTAAGTTTCTTTATATGCCTTTAATGCATAGCGAAAATTTATCCGATCAGAAATTATCGCTTAAATTGTTTAAAGAGCTGCAAGATGAAATAACCTATAGATATGCTAAAGCTCATTATGATGCGATTCTGCAATTTTATAGATTTCCACATCGAAATAAAATATTAAATAGAGAATCGACCAGACAAGAAATAGAGTTTTTAAAGAAATCCAATTTATTATATACCCAGTTTTTCAGATAAAACTCTCTCATCTGATCCTTATATTTTGGAATTAACGAGCATCGGCAACGAAAAGATACCCTAAGAAGATTAACTTTATTTAAAAAATATAACAAACACAGTAGAGTTACTGTTTAATAAACTACCCTACCCAGGAAATCGAGGTAGTTTATTTACAAGATGCCATCTTTAACCATTGATTTTGCTGCAAATCCTAAGTCATATTTGGAAAATAAAATAAGCATTGGATAATAAAATGAATAGTTGATATGAACCTCAAATCTTTTCTAAAAAATTCTTGGAATCAAAGTGTGCAAATTGATAAAACTCATTGCACCGTTACTG
>CAZUPN010000167.1:0-670 GCA_964622015.1 uncultured Rhizobiaceae bacterium
AATAATAAAAATTTTATATATGACTATGATTCGTTTTTTGACAATGATGCTTTAAAAGATTTTAAGCCGTACCAAAATAAAAATCCTGCCCCTCCATACCTCGCTAAATCCATCAAGATAGCATTAGATGTCAAAATTGCCCCAAAGCCAGCAACACCAAATATAATTAATGCTGCATCAAGAAATGAGCATAAAATTGCGATTATAAGTATGTGATTTCTAAGAATTCCTTGCTTCAACACAAAGGCATTTTGCGCCCCTATAGCTACTATTAGGCCCATTGATGTTCCAAATCCACTTAAAAAAGCTGTGGGAAAAAATGACAACATATTTCTATAACTTTTATATCTTAATATGCTATATTTCTAGCATAACTAAAGCGGAAAAGATATATGAGTTGGTTTAGTAGATTAAAAAGTGGTTTAACTAAAACTACAACGACAATCACAGAAGGCATTACAAAAGTTTTTACTCATAAAACTTTAGATCAAAATGCGCTCGATGAGTTGGAAGAATCTCTAATAAAGGCTGATGTTGGCTCAGCTGCATCTACAGAAATAATTTCCGCTCTTGCAAAAGAGAAGTTTAATAAGCAAATTACTGAGCCTGAAATTAAGGAGTTTTTAGCAAATAAGATTGAAGAGCAACTTCATCCATATGCGAAAAGTTT
>CAZUPN010000167.1:680-2287 GCA_964622015.1 uncultured Rhizobiaceae bacterium
GGTAAATGGTAATGGAAAAACCACAACAAGTGGGAAGTTGGCTTCAAAATATAAATCTTCTGGCAAAAAAGTTTTAATAGCAGCTTGTGATACTTTTAGAGCCGCAGCTATTGATCAGTTAAAGGTGTGGTCTGATAGAGTGGGCTGTGAAATAGTCACTGGTGCTGAAAATTCAGATCCAGCGAGTGTTGCATACAAAGCTTTAGAAAAGGCCAAGATTGAGAATTTTAATGTATTGCTAATTGATACCGCTGGTAGGCTGCACAATAAATCAAACCTAATGGATGAGCTTGCTAAAATAATTAGAGTAATTAAAAAAATTGATGATTCTGCGCCTCATGACACTGTATTAGTTTTGGATTCTACAACGGGGCAAAACGCATTGATGCAAGTTGAAACTTTTAAAGAGGTTGTAAATATATCTGGATTAATACTTACAAAATTAGACGGTACTGCCAAGGGAGGTATTATTGTTGCAATAGCTAAGAAATTTAAGACGCCAATTCATTACGTTGGCGTAGGAGAAGCAATCGATGACCTCAATGAATTTAAGCCAAATGAATTTTCAAAAGCGCTTGTTGGATTATAATTTAATTACTTTATATATTTTGCAATAGTTGTATCCATTGGAGTAGGGCTGATGCCTAAAGTATTTAGACCATTCTCCTTAGTAAGAATATTATTATATTTAAGTAATTCAACTTGATCTCTTGTGAGAAGTGGCTTCGGCATAAACTCCCAGAAAAATGCTTTGAATTTAGCCATGAAGAATGGAATAGGTAGCAGTAAGCGCTTTCTTGCAGAGATTTGTAGAATTAATTGCAGAATTTCTTTGAATGAATATTGTATTGGCCCACCTAACTCAAATGTTTTCCCACATACTTTCTGTACTCGTGAAGAAATGCAAGTAATTACAGCTTTTGCTACATCGCCAACATATACAGGTTGAAATAAAGTATGACCACCACCAATTAATGGTAGTATTGGTGATATTTTACTAAGCCAACTAAATAGATTTATAAAACTATCTTCTGGTCCAAAAACAACGCTAGGTCTCAGAATTGTAGCTCTTGGGAAAAGTCGTAGTACTTCTTTTTCAGCGGCAAATTTAGATTTGGCATACTCTGAGGTTTTGGCTTTATCAACACCGAGGGCTGATATATGAATTAATCGTTCAACATTATGCGTTGCAGAACATTCGGCAATATTTGCTGCAAGTTTAGTGTGGATGTCTTGAAATTTAGCTGATTTTTTTTCGAATAAAATGCCAACTAAATTTATTACGATGTTTGAACCGCTTACTAACTTATCAATAGTTTCTTTATTATTTAAATTTGCATCAATTAAAGCAATTTGACCAACGGTTCCAGTTGTTCTCAGATGCGATGCGCAGGTTGCATGTTGACCAATCACTTTTATTTTTGCTCCAGTCTTAGCTAATTCCTTAACCACGTATGTTCCAATGAATCCTGACCCACCAAAAACTGTGATAATTTTATTTCTGTAATTCATAAATTTTTTCTTTAATTAATATCTTTGCTTGTCAAAATAGATGCATACCACTAAAGGTAATATTTAAGTTTATATTAATCATAAGTAGATAAGGA
>CAZUPN010000168.1:0-2251 GCA_964622015.1 uncultured Rhizobiaceae bacterium
TAAGAGTGTTTGTGGGGTTAATTATGTTGCATTATAGATGGATTTTGGTATAATTAATATTTTTCCTGAATCTCTCGATGCTTGCAGCGATTTTAACGCTAATTCTCTTTCATTATTTTTTGATAAATCCAATCCAGAAGCGGTGAAACCCTTAAAAATAATATCTGCATTATCTTTATCATTATATTTAACAGTATTTTAATCACAGATTGTGTTGCTGCAATCACAGCTTTAACTGGCTTATCTTTTGCTGTTATTGCATTATCTGCAATAACAACTTCTATAGCTTTTTGTCTTTTATCATGAAAGGAATTTTTACCTTGAGAACCAATAGTTCTTGCTCCTCCTCCACCTGGTTTGACCTCGTTAGAATCATACAACGCTCCCATATGTCCTGTGGTTTCTTTTGTTTTTGGATTGACATGCACAATTTCATTGGATCTAACTCTTGATTTATGAAATGCCTTATCAAATCCAAACTCTTCGGCACTTCTAGTTTTATCTTGATCTTTCCAAAGCTTTTGTTTTGATGTCATAAAATTTTCATCCATACCAGACTGCCCCCCTCTTCCAACCTCTGAGGATTTCTTAACCAATAAATCATTATTATTTTGTATTTCAATTATTGGAAAATCAGTGGAAACGTGTCTATATTTATTATTCCCTTGTATCGGGGTAAACCTGTTATCTTTGCTGGCATCTTTAATAGCAATATACATTTTGTTATATGTATACTCTGGTGTCTTTGATTTTTGGGAGTCCCTTGACATTGTACAACGTTAAAATATTTAAATTGTTATAGGGTTGGATTGATACCAAGTTCATTATTTTTATGACTCTTAATATTTAAGTCTTTTTGTTAATGCTTTCGAATTTAATTCAAATCAATAATTGATGTCATTACTGAGAAAAAGCTACTAGTAAACGGGGATCTTCAATAAAAATCATCCAACATTTTCTTAAATCTTAAGCGAGTTATAAAAATTTGAAAAAACGATTATAAATCAGGATTGCTCATTGAACTATATTTTTTAAACAATCACCCCCTTCTAAGCTGATAATTATTAACCATTCTAATTTTTTGATTTAAATGATAAATTAGTTGTTTTGCATATACCCATATAAAGGCATGGAGTGTAGCAATTTGAGAAGGAAGAAAATATCTTAAATGAGGTATATCACCATTACATTTTAAGAAAATGAAGCTTGTCAAAACCAATCTCAATCCTCTAAAACCCCCACCTCTCCTCCTGCTCCCGCCAAAGATCAGGAATTTCGTTGGTAACGATATCTTGTAGTTTTAGACTTCTTGGCTGGGTTCCAGTTAATATCTTCTCTATAATCTTTGGTGATAAGAAGTTCAGGTTGAAGATTTTTCTGACATAAGTGGGGCTGAGATTTTCTGTTCTGGCGATTTCGGCTAGGGATGAGGGGTTGGTTTTGGATGAGGGTTTTTTGTCTGGTGAGGATTTGTCAAGCATGATTTTCCATTTATAGGCCCTGGCAATTGATTTGATTAGCTTGCTGTCGAAGTATTTTGGGTTATCTTCTGGGTTGGGGTTTTTGTTGGGGTTTTTTGGCATGATGATCATTGCTGTTCCGCCTCTCCTTTTAATCTCCATTGGTACGAATATGGTGATGGTTTCTTCGTTGATGGTTACGTTATTTATTGTTGGTTTGGTGGTGTTTGTTGTAATAGGTTTGGTAGCGTATTTCATAATAATTTTATAGTTTTTAATTTTTTTGCTTTAGTTAATTAATTCATTTGATAAGGAGCTTAATCCCTCTTTAAAAATGTTAATATTTAAACCATCTGAATTGACTGTGATATCTTTAACTAAAAGACTAATAATTCTTGCTTGTTCAACTGGAAATAATTCATCCCAGATTTTTTCAATTTGTTTGAATGAGTTAATAACGGTATTTTCTGGGAGTTGGTTGGTTGAATTGGCGATAGTGTGGATTATAAATTCTGGCTTTTTGAGTAGTTTTAAAATCTGGTTGATAACTAAATTTTCTGCTTCAGTTGCGGATATTCTTCCTACTTTGCAATTATCGTTATTACCTACTGCTTTGGAGAAGCAGATATAATAGCGGTATCTTTTGCCGCGTTTCTTGGTGTAGGTGGGCATCATTTTATTGTTGCAGATTCCGCAATTCATGATGCCTTTGAGCAGTGGTGCGATGGTGACTCTTGATTTGGGGGTTATTATTTGGTTATCTTGATTGCGGTTTAGAATGGTGTTAGCTT
>CAZUPN010000169.1:0-2218 GCA_964622015.1 uncultured Rhizobiaceae bacterium
TTGGTAGAAATCATTTAATTGATGATATAATTGATCAACAATTTTAGCTGTTTTCTCTAAAATTATAAATCCTATAGCGCTCATATCGATTATAGCTATGATTGGTCTATTTTACCTATTTTATAATAAAACACTATCAAATATATCAAAAATAATAGTTTTTATATTAATTTTGGCTGTTTCCGCTCTTTTAATGGCGCATAAAATACCGGGATATAATAATTGGGAGATATATGATTATCTGAAACTCAGTGAGCTTTCTGCACCTTTTTCTATGTGGTTGAATTTTGATAAAGGGTTGATAGCATTCGCTTTGCTGTATGCAGTTAACAAAAAACCTCTAATTCTTAATGATTATAAACTTATATTAAAGCATATTTTTCCAATATTTTTGATTTTAGCCCTAATATTGTCTCATTTCGCTACACTTTTTGATTATTTAGCCTTTGACCCTAAAATTATTGATGCAAAATTACTTGCAATATGGATAATACGTATGATCTGCCTTACAGTAGTAGTAGAAGAGCTATTTTTTAGGTTCTTTATTCAAGGAACTTTTTCCAAACTATTTTATCGTTTTGGAATGAAAGGAGAATTATTAGCCTGTTTTTTAGCTGCGCTAATTTTTGCATTATTTCATTTTTCAGGCGGTATTATGTTTGTGGTGCTAGCTTTTATAGCAGGCTTACTATACGGCGGAGTTTATATTAAAACAAAAAAAATTGAGGCTTCAATCATTTTACATTTTTTGATAAATTTTACACACCTTATGTTGTTCTCTTATCCATCTCTTCAAACCTAGTCTTGATAGAATGAATCGGTATATTAAGAATTTCACATGCTTGTTATTTTTACTGATATTGTCAATGGTAGAACTCGCCTATGGTGCTCAAGGTGTAGTTAACACTTCTAATTTATTAGATATCGAAGATACAGAAATCATTTCTGCGTCAAAAGAAAAAGAACCTGCTTTTAATGCCACTTCCTCCGTTTATGTTTTATCATCAAATGATATTAGAAGATCGGGCGCAACTAGCATCCCTGAGGTTTTGCGTTTAGTTCCGGGCATTGAAGTTTCGCGCTCAGGCTCAAGCAAATGGTCTGTTACTTCTCGCGGATTTGGAAGATTATATGATAATAAAGTTCTAGTTTTAATTGATGGAAGAGAATTATACAGTTCGGTTTTTTCGGGTACAAATTGGGATATTACTGATATAATTTTAGAAGATGTTGATAGAATTGAAGTGATTCGAGGAACTTCTCCGACACTGTGGGGTGCTAATACGCTGAACGGTGTTATCAATATTATTACAAAAGATTCTAGATATACTCAAGGAGGATATGTATCCGCTTTATATGGAGATCAAGAAAGAAGTCTTGAATATAGGCAAGGCTTATCGGTAGATGATAATTTATTTTATAGATTATACGCAAAAAAATCACATAGAAATGATGTAAAAAGTATCGATGTATTGCGTGGAAAGCAATTTGAAGATGCAGGTGACGAATGGGAAATGGGTAGGGCAGGTATTCGTGCAGATTGGCAGAAAACTTTAAGAGATAAAATAGTTTTTTCATTTGATGCGCATGAAGGAAAAGAAGATCAAAATTTATTTATTCCAACTCGAGAAACTGTTGCAGTTAGAGATAGCGAAAAAGTAGTGGGATTTAACCTTGATACAAGATGGATTCGTACAATAAATAAGACGGATAGCGTTAATTTACATGCTTACATAGATCAAACTTCAAGAAAATCACAATTAGGAAGTATTGATCGTGATATTGTTCAAGTTGACTTAGAATATCACTTAAAAGCTGGCGAAAATAACAAGATAAAAATAGGCGCAGCAATGCGTCACACAAAAGATGTATTAAAAGACGGTAGAGTTAATAATCTATTAGTTGTTTCCTATGATCCGCAAGAAGAGTCTAGTAATCTAGTGAATGCTTTTATCCAAGATACTTATTCAATAATCCCTGAAAAACTCGATGTGATTTTTGGTTCAAAATATGAACATCATTATATGACGGGCGATAATTTTATGCCGAGTGGACAAATTCGCTGGACTCCAAATAAAGAAAATACACTTTGGACATCAGTTTCTAAAGGCGTTAGACAGCCAAGCAAATTGGAGTTAGATTTAAGAAGACTGGCAACAAATGTGGGGCCTTTCAGAGTTTATTGGCAATCTGCAAATGGTCCAGCAATACCCAAATC
>CAZUPN010000170.1:0-2209 GCA_964622015.1 uncultured Rhizobiaceae bacterium
ATTAGGAGTGTTTGTAATGTTAGATATATGGAATTATAAATGGGATTTGGTATAATAGCTTCTGCTCCAAATAAATTAGACAACAAATTCTCGGTTTCTTTTAATATTTCTAAACCAACCCTTACTCTAGAAATGGAGGAATTTAAAGTATTTGATTCTTTGATTCCTTCAATTGCACCCTCTATAATCAATGGATGGGAATCTAGCCCTAAATAAGAATAAGAACACATGTTTACGAACACATGCCCACTTCCAGAAACCATTAGTTTGCCATGTCCCAGGTTTTTGGCAGTAATATTTATTAGTCCACATTCTTGTGTTCTATCCCAAAATTTATTGCCAAACTCAATGGCTTTTTTGTTGTTTAGAAATTTATTCATATTGCAAGTTTTTTCGTTGTGCCTTGGAGCAAATATAGTATAAATGAGACAATGTTCATTGTGCTAATTATGCATAATGATAAAAAAATAAATTTATAAGAAAAATGTGAAGCCATTAGACCAACAAAAACAGAACCTAAACCCATACCTAAATCTATTGCTGTACTAAAAAATCCCATTGAGCTGCCTCGATTAGAAGTGGATGAGTGTGTAGTAATAATGGCTACAAAGGTAGGAGCTGCTAATCCAACACTAAGACCGGTTAATATGCCGATAATGGGTAATATAGAAACCGATCTGATTAAGGCAGATAGTAATAGGCTGATAGATAGAGATAATAAAATTAATATTGAACTTGTATTATTTGATAAAATGTTAGTGATTTGCTTCACTAATAATCTTGAAAATGCAATGCTTATTGCATAAAACAGCCAGAAATAATTTTGAGAATTACTGCTAGTAATTATTGGCAAAAGAATGATTATCGTGCTGTAACCAAAATATATAAAAAATTGGTTTATTGTTGGTCGGTAAATATTATGATTTAAAATTACATTTTTTATGACATCAGTATTCGAGTTATTTGTAACTGCTTTTATAATCTTAACTTTGGAATTACGCGGGAAAAACACAAGAGATAATATTGTAAAAGATATGCCAATAAGGATGACTGAATTAATATCCGAATGATTATATATTAACAATGCTGACCCAGTTGATATTGCAATTCCCATCATACTAAATAGAGTATATAAAGATATTGCCTCTTTTATGTCTTCATTTTTATTAGTTAAGGTAACCATGGTAATTGCAGCGGAGCTATATAAGGCACTTCCTGCGCCATGTGTAAATCTAGACATTAAAAGTAGCAACCAGTTATTTGTACAAAAATACAAAAAGATTGACACGAGGGATATTATTAATCCTAGTAATGATATGTAGTTGCAGCCAATAAAATCTGCAGCTCTGCCAGAAATAAATCTGAGTAATATTGCGCCCAAAGAAAATGCACCTATTAATAATCCGATTTGTTGATTGGACAGGCCGATTTGATGATAAAAATATGGAAGAATTGGTAAAAATAAATAGACGGAGAACCAAAAAAATAAATTAGTTAATGCTATCCTGGAATTTTGTCTAATAACGCGGTTTATCATAATAGTTTTGTTCTAGATGTAAGGAATATCGCATGTCATCTCTCTAATTCTAACTATACATTAGTTAGTTTTGTACAACCTGCTTGGCGGAGATGATAGTCATGTTATTTTTAGCATCAAGATCTTTTTAAACTTTCCTGATATGAATTGTCTTATAACGGCAAAATTAAAAGCCATATTTTGGGCTAAATTTACCACCTAAAAATTATTTTAAAAAAATTTATAAATCCTCTTGACGGCTAAAAATACTGACCTTAATCTCCTCTCCAAGATTGATCTAGGTTACTAATGGTCAATTGCTGTTTGGGGTGTATACGTCATAAAAACAACGTAACCAGTCAAGACATATACACACGTCGGGTTTACGTGGTGGTGGCCCCAAGCAGAACTTTCTTATATTGATCTCCAATTCTTCGATCATAGCTAATAATTACTGATCTCAGTAAAATTTCAAGTTGCTCCCTAATAATCTTATATTTCCCCTTATATTTAGCATCAAGATAGACTTTTTGGCATAATTAAAAATCTTGGTGCTTTTTTTGCTTTTTTTTCACATTTTACCCCCCAATTTTTCAACAAAAATCTAACCGCTTTTTTCTTCCTATTTTCATCTAACCCTCGCTGACTCTATAAGCTCTATCGTCTTTTTTGATTTGTGGAAAGCGGCATTGT
>CAZUPN010000171.1:0-2206 GCA_964622015.1 uncultured Rhizobiaceae bacterium
TATTGTCAGATGTGTAACGGATACGGCCACCAAGCTTGATGTAAACTGGTCCACTCTTAAGCCAACGCCATCGCTGTAATGTTTTAGGTGAAAGGCCCCACTTTTTAGCAAGGTCTTTCTCAGTCAGATAGATTTCTGTAATCATTTTAAGAATTGCTTGATTGATAAATAAACCAAAATAGATCAATTGAGAGAAAGGTTTTGCCAATCGATCAATTAATCATGACAGCAAGCTTAAAATGGGGGGTGGTTAATTTTATGGGTAATAAAGGGGGCAATTTTAGGTGCAATTTTCACTTTTTTTGAAAAAAGATGTGACTTTTGGTTTTTGATTTATTAGAAATATTAAAGTTTGAAAAAATTCTTAAAATGAAAATTTAGCTTTAAAATTATGAACAAATCAAAATTTATAAAAAAAATAGACAAATATTTAACCCGACTATCTATTGGTGTTTTTCTTGCTCTTTTTACGCTTTTTGTCAATTCACAATCTTTCAGTCATGAGATTGTTGGAAGTTATTCAAAATTGCTATTTTCTTTTATTGTTATTGGTGCTGTAGGTTTTGTGATGTTGTGTTGTAAAACTAAAGAACCTGTAAAAGAGATTATGATTGGTATGTATATTGCCCTAGGATTTTTGATGATTGTAGCTCCGGTCAATTTTTAATATTTCAGCCAATAATTCCCCTTTCCATCATTTTTGATAAGAACATCCCAGGCTGGATGATAATTACCTTTGCTATCACGAAACATCCGGTAAAGATCATATTGATCAGAGTTGGCTTCAGCCAATAATTCATACTTATTAATCTTGCCACCATGTTTGTGTAGAGCTTCAATTATAGCAGCTTGTTTTTTGCTAAAGGTATATTCCGCACCACTGAAATAACCCGATCTATACCCATTTGAGAATCCTTCTTGTCGTGTTAATGATTCTGTTTTTATTTCAATTGCAGCTTTGATGATGTTTTGGTCAATGTGGAAATTATTGCTATCATGTACTAAGCAATCTCTGAGTGAAATAATTTTGTGATTGCCAGGAAGATTATATCCGAGTGGAGGTGGGACTGAGGTAGTTAGAATTACGCCTTTGCTGATGCCATTTCTGTTCAAAAGAGCTTTATAGATATTTTCAAAATTATTTTTATGATTGATAGTTCTAGCAAAAAATATCGGGATTGCTGTTCCTAATTTTATTGTTCCAATTCTCCAAAATATATTATCTATAATCATCTCTGGCGGATACAATTTGACAATCTCAAGATTATTGCTTATTGTTTTAATCATCCATTTAAAATCGAGTTTATAGCTGCATACATCATTATAGGAAATTGCAACGAATTGATTATTTTTATTAAAATATCCTACCCTGTTGTTATTGTGAACAATATCAATATATTCACCATCCTCACCTTCCAGCCAGTATTTTTTATCAATTATAAAAGCTTTTAATTTGATCAAGTTTTCTATTTGTTTGTTGCCACTGTCAATTGAATCATAAGTAATGGCAGGATTTCCTTGTTCGCATATCTTGCAAGCCAGGAGAAATGATTCCTTGCCCAGATGATGATTAATTATGGTGTTCAATTGCCAGCCCCCAATATTTTAGATATTTGCTAATAATCGCGATGCTTTCTGCACCGTGGTTCTTTAATTCATATTTTCCTGAAGATTTGATTTTGATAAAATGTGAGTTAGTTTCCTCTTGATTATTTTGATCATAAAATTCTATGTGCAGTTCTACTTCCTTAACTACTAAGCTATTAACGATAGAGCCACTATAATCAATTTGTTCTGCAACAATTTCGTGAATATTTCTACTGCCATTCTTGGGTATTTTGAGAGTGACGTCGCATTCACCATTATAAGGTTTTAATCTCATCATTGTGATTTTGACATTTTTAATGCCATCTTGGGGATAAGTTGGAAAATCGAAAGGTTTTTTTAGGAGGTCTAAGTTGGTTTCTGGTTTCATGGTTTAGTTGGATTATGATGAAATCGGTGATTAAATTTAGTTAGAAAATAATTGAAAGAAAATTTTATTAAATGTTTAGTACTAGCAGCATTGACAAAAAAACTTAATTGTTTAATCAGGGTATTTTATAACACCAGCTTGAGATAGGTCCTGATTAATTCTCTGACCACAAACATCAATCACTATCTCCATCAATCTCCTGACCCGATCTGCCAAATACTCCAACTGCTT
>CAZUPN010000172.1:0-2202 GCA_964622015.1 uncultured Rhizobiaceae bacterium
GAAAAAATATTAAAAATTTAGGTTTTTGGAGATTGGAATTCAACAGGCCCATAAGGAATTTATCAAGGATTGCAACAGTAGCTATTAACATTGAAGATTTCGATGAGATTGCCATAAAATTAGCGATCAAGATGACGTTACGCAAAGAGCAAGAGCTAAAAGAGCTAAAAGGGGCAGAAGTTTCTGTTGAAATTAGAGATTGCTTTAAGTCTCTAAAATCAAAAGGTCTAGCTGGTATGCTTGCCAATTTTGTGGAAGATAATAAAACTAAAGCAAAACTCATGGGCAGAGCAGATGCATATCGAATAATAGCTGGATTACAACAAGAAGGGGTGGCAGAAAATTTACGTGTTACAGAAGATAAAACTATAAAAGATGAAGATGGTAGAACAAAATTAAAGACCAGCCCATCATTCATTAGTGACGAATTGGTTGAGATAGCTCTCAAGCCACCTTCTACTTTAGTGTCTAAGGCTAGTGCTACAAATAAGAATTGCTGCGTAATTCTTTAGCGTGATGTTTGGTGGCCTTCATCAGTATCACTACCGCCACGAGTACTTACTGAGCGTGGTGAATTTTTGTCAAGGACTTCATCAGTCCTTGCTCTTTGAGCTGGTTGTTTAGCGTTAGTTTTTTCAAGCCTATCCTTCCGATTAAGAAGCGTTGTGTCTATTTGTGATACTTCGCCACCTAATTTGTTCATGAGTCTCCCATTCGCTTCTGTTTTTGATTGATAAGTAGGGGTGGCTTGATTTTGAGAAGATTGGAGAAGTTGTTTAATCATATCCTCATTAATTTGTGATTCCACATTTTGTGTTTGATTAGGTGAGTAGCATAGCTTACTTCTTTACCATTGGCGATATTGTTAGTTATCATTGCAAATCCTACTGCCAAAATAAACCCAGCTGGACCACCTATACCCAAGGCAATTGCTAATATCGCGGCCATTTTAAGGCTAATTGCGGCAAGCTTGGTTTGATCTAACTCTGATGAACTAGAAAAGTGATTGCTATTGTTTGTGCCAGCATTTTGCCCCGCTGCTAGTTTTCTTCTTGCCTCTTCCTCTTCTTCATCTTGTATTTGTTTTGCTGTTTTTTGTGAGGGATTTCCCGTTGTTCCTTGGATTTCGTTATCTATTAAATCAGGCCTTAAGGATTGTGGGTTTTCATCTCCTATTATGTCAGGTCTTGGTGCAGATGGCTGTATAGTTTGTCCAGTTTCTTCGCGATTTGGTCTATCATCAGCAACAATTCCAACTGATTTTCCTATTTTTTGTAAAAATTGGCTAAATTCTTTCTTAAACTCAGGATCAAGTTTGGCCAAATTTGTTAAGGAAGTTTGAAGCTGTTTTATTTTGTCAGAAACTGGAATGTCAGTATTTGCAAGCATATATCTAATATTCCAAATTTCATCTTGTGCAGCATCACTAGTCTTAAAAGTTGCAAGCATTTTTTGAAAAACATTGTCAGCTTCAAATAATAGTATAGTTGCTTCTCTTCCATCTAATATTTCATCAACTTGCTCATCGAGATGATCAAGTATTTGGATTTGCTCATCTGGTGTCAATCCATATTCGTTAGTAGATAATGAATTCATGATTTTTTGTCTCTCGGCTGTAGTAAATTCTAAAACTTCTTGCAACTTTATATTATCAAGAGACTCTTTAAGATATGTTCTCCTTAAGCAACGTGAAATATGACCAGCAACAGTTGAAGAACTAAAGTTAATAGTTTCTCCAGTATCATGATCTTTTTCTTGCCAAACTGAATTATCTCCATTAAGAGCCGAATTAATATAATTTTGAAACAGAAACTCAGCAATTCTTTCTTGCCCAGTTTTGATTTCGGGGGTAGTAGTATCTGAATCGTGTTGCGTAAGTACTCTATTTAAAAAATGGTGCATGTTAAATGGACTATTGTCTTCAAAAACTTCAACAAACTTATCATGATCTCCTTTTCCTATATATGACATAAGTTCTGTAACGTGTTGTGGTAGGTTAGTTCTAGATCTACTCATTTTGAATTTTTTTAAGTTATAAAAGGCTTTTAAACATTAAAAGTTTTTATGTGCTACGCCCAAAAGTCAAGATTTTCAATTGCTTTATATCAAAAAGAATGGAAAATCCAAAATTGACACAAAAATTTGATCCCAGGGCTACCGCATATTAAATTCCACCCCCAATATACCAGAAATCGTATCATT
>CAZUPN010000173.1:0-2155 GCA_964622015.1 uncultured Rhizobiaceae bacterium
TTGGTAATATAAATTCAAGTAATATATGGAATTATAAATGGGATTTAGTATTACTCTGATACCGCCGTGATTTTTTCTTTTGATTTGTACTAATAATCTTTTTTCGGGTTGTTCTAAAATATCTAGGTCAGCCTTTCTGACTTTCTGTCCGTTATACTACGCTTCCTGGGCGTTTAACAAAATGTCGGAAATTGCTTGCTGGATCTCGGCTAATTGTTGTTCTGGGGTTTGCACTTTTGCTTTCACAGACGTGAGTTGATTTGGATTAACTAACACCAATCTTATTTTATGTTAGTTAAATACTTGCTAATTTCATTTATGTTAGCTATTTTAATATAAGTAACATAAATGGCTAAATTTGTTAGTTAATAGTAAAAATTATGATAAATAAGAATCGAATAGGCAATTATATTAAGAGCTTGGCTATAGGCGGAGAATCCTATAACACCTATATTCCTAAACCATTACCTCCCAAGCCACCAATTGATGTCAATCAGCTATATTCATTACTAGATCAAGCAAATACCGCTCTGGGTCGTCTTGATGGTATTAGCATGATATTACCGGATTCCAAGCTTTTTCTTTATATGTATGTCCGTAAAGAGGCGGTATTATCATCTCAAATTGAGGGAACCCAGTCCTCTTTATCCGATCTTTTACTATTTGAAAATAACGAATCTCCAGGAGTTCCAATTGACGATGTTAGTGAAGTATCCTGCTATGTCTCTGCCATGAATTATGGCCTTGAACGCTTAAAAGAGCTTCCTTTATCTTTACGTCTTATAAGAGAAATCCATCAAAAATTAATGAATAATACCAGAGGTTGCAACAAACAGCCAGGAGAATTTCGTACCTCACAAAACTGGATAGGTGGCTCAAGACCAGGCAATGCCATCTTTGTACCGCCATCTCCTGAGCATCTTATGGAATGTCTGGATAATTTTGAAAAATTTTTTCATGATGAAAATGTAAAATTGCCAATATTAGTCAAAGCAGCTCTATCTCACCTACAATTTGAAACGATTCACCCATTTCTTGACGGAAACGGACGCCTCGGAAGATTGTTAATAACTTTTATGCTTTGTGCCAACGGAATTCTTAAAGAACCGTTACTCTATCTTAGCCTTTATTTTAAAGCTAACAGGAAAGAATATTATAGCCATTTACAATTAGTAAGGCAAACCGGCGATTGGGAATCTTGGATTAAGTTTTTTCTAACTGGAATAATAGAAACAGCTAATCAGGCTACAGAAACAGCGCAGGCTATAATAAGATTATTTAAAAGAGATCTGGCAATCATAGAAAAATCAGAAAAATCGACTTCTACTATATTAGCTATACATAATTACCTGCAACGCCATCCAATTACCAGTACTTCCAAGATCAAGGATGTCTGCAAAATATCCTTACCAACGGTTTTAAGAAGTTTAGGCGCATTACAATCCTTGGATATTGTCAAAGAAATAACAGGAAAAGATCGTAATAAAATATTCGTTTACCAAGATTATCTTGATATTTTAAACAAAGGTACTGAAAGCTATTAAATTTAAGCTATTCCTCGACTTCTTACTTTTCTGATACGTCTTGTATTAGTGGTCTGAAATTTTTGTTGATCTTGGCTATTAGGATTTTTAAGTGGGATTTTTTGTAGATTTTCTACTGATCTGGCTACCATTTTTTGGACAGTTTTCAACAATAAAAAATCAAGACTATGTCCAGCAATCAAAAAAACAATTATCCTTTAGAATTTAAGATATCATCGGCTCAGCTTGCCATTGATTCTAACAAGTCAGTTGCTCAAACTGCTAGAGATTTAGGTATTAATCACAATACTCTTCATGGCTGGATAGATAAATATTCAGATTCTAATCAAATTAATCAAAAGAATATGAGCAATAATAAAGCTGCCTGTTTTGAAGAGATCAAGCCCCTTAAGAAAGAATTGGCAATGGTTAAGCAGGAGCGTGATTTGCTAAAAAAGGCTGCCCGTGTACTTTGCCAAACAATTGCAGTAAAGTACGCTTGGATCAAGAAGAATAAAGATGATTTTTCAATTTTGGTTTTTGTGTAAATTTATGAAGGTTTCCAAGAGTGGTTATTTATTATAGCTGGTTAAATAGACCGATTAGCAATAGAGCTATTGAAAATCAGCAAT
>CAZUPN010000174.1:0-647 GCA_964622015.1 uncultured Rhizobiaceae bacterium
AATTTTATTACTAAAATGATTAAGATTAATCCGAAGAATTTTGCTTATGCTTCGGATCGCTTACAAGATGATGAAGAGGTTGCGTTGCTGGCAGTAAAAAATAGTGGCAAGATGCTTAAATTCGCTTCAGATAGGCTGCAAGATAACGGAAAAATAGTGATGGAGGCAATAAAATCCTATAATTTAGCGGTTAATTTTGCTTCAGAGAAATTGCAGAAAGACAATCAAATAAAAAAAATGGTTAAGCAACTTAACTATAATTTTATAGAAAATCTTGATCAATTCTTGAAGGAAAATTACGGTGGTTTGGGCGTTGGTCCTGATGGTTCGCGTGGTTATTACGTTGTCAATATGGCCAAACTTTTTCCAGAAAAACAAATCATTTATCAGCCCTATATAACCAAATGGGAAATGGTTTATAAAAATGGTGTTGAAACTGGTGAGTTCAAACTTTCATCAAAAAGCAGCCAGGTGATTGGCTGGCGAGATGTTTTTAAAGATTATCCAAAATTAATTAAAGCAGTTGAAAATATTTTTATCACTAATCAAGTTGATGAAAACACTATTGATGCAATCAATGCCGTTTCATTTTGGGAAGTGTCTAAAAATCCTAGAGTTGTTGCTTTTGATTTATATTTGCTAAGGAC
>CAZUPN010000174.1:657-2100 GCA_964622015.1 uncultured Rhizobiaceae bacterium
GGACAGTTGATAATAAATATTTAGGATCAGATGTTGCCAATATTGTCTCTTTAACTGCTATTGCTAAGGAAAGAAAAGATAAAAAATGGGAAATAAATGTTGTCGATTCAACCTTTGATGCTGATTTAAAAATGAGTGTTGCTTATAAAGGTGGGCATAAAAGATATCGCATTTGGGATATTTACCAGACTAGTAAAAAAGATAAAAACCCCAAAATTTTATTTAAAGTTGAAGATAGAGATGGGGAATATTTTGATCTATTTGCCAAACAATTAAATGACCGTTACGCCTCGATTTATAAGGGTGGCGGCTATGCGATGGAAATTAACTTGTTTGAGTAACAATCAGTTCACAAGCTGCCTTCACCAAATCTCTCACTCTAGCAATATAAGAAGCTCTCTCAGTTGCAGAAATCACTCCTCTGGCATCAAGTAAGTTCAATAAATGAGAAGCTTTTAAAGCTTGTTCATAGGCTGGAATTGGAAGTTTTTTCTCGCTTAAAATTTGTGAAGTTTTTTCAGCATCAGCAAAATGGCGGAATAAAATTTCTGGGTTGGAGTGTTCTAAAATATAGGCAGAATGTTGTTTTTCATTTTCTAAAAATACATCACCATAGGTAATTTTTTCACTTCCGTCTTTGCCGTTCCAATTAATATCAAAAATATTATCAACATTTTGCACATGCATTGCGATGCGTTCTAAGCCATAAGTCAATTCGCCAGCAGTCAATTCGCATTTGATGCCACCAACTTGTTGCATATAGGTGAATTGGGAAATTTCCATTCCGTTAAACCAAACTTCCCAACCAAGACCAGAAGCACCTACGGTTGGGTTTTCCCAATCATCTTCAACAAATCTGATATCGTTATTTTTAGTATCAATGCCAATTGCCTCTAAACTTTTTAAATATAAATCCTGAATATTGTCTGGGGCAGGTTTGAGTAAAACTTGAAATTGATAATAATGTCCAACACGATTTGGATTGCGGGCATAGCGCGCGTCAGCTGGGCGGCGGGAAGGTTGGGCATAGGCAACATTCCACGGCTTTTTACCTAATGCGCGCAGCACTGTTGCTGGGTGCAAAGTTCCAGCGCCAACTTCTAAATCGAGTGGTTGTAATAAAGCGCAGCCATAATCGGCCCAATATTTTTGTAGATTAAGAATGATGTTTTGAAAAGAATTTTGCATTTTAATTATTTTTTATAAATTAAATCGCGCTGCAGTTCGCCAAAGGCGTAATGAAAGCGGATTAAACCGAGAAAGAATCACCACAGCCGCAGCTGGATTTGGCATTAGGATTGATAATTTTAAAATAGGAACTGCCTAAATCGCGGGTAAAATCAACTACTCCGCCACTAACAAAACCAACCGAAACTTCATCAATTGTTAAAAATATTTTATTGTCATCGCCAATTTTAATATCGTCATCATTAATTTTTTCAT
>CAZUPN010000175.1:0-2065 GCA_964622015.1 uncultured Rhizobiaceae bacterium
AAAAATTCTTGGAATCAAAGTGTGCAAATTGATAAAACTCATTGCACCGTTACTGCAATCTGGGGAGGTGCTGCACATTTTACCTTTCCATTCATATTTTATTACATATTCCATCTTTATGAGAATTTTCTTTTAAGAATGATTGCAGTTGCGCTATGTCTTTCTTTCCCATTTGTCTATAGTAAAAGAGATTTGAGAACCCTGCATTATTGCTACTGGCACTTAGCAGTGATCTTTGTTTTGCCATTTATATTTACCGTCAATCTTCTCAAAACCAATTTCAACGAATTATGGTTATATTGGGAAATATTTATGATTTTTATATTGATTTTATACGTTCCTAATTGGCTAATTGTACTAGCTGATTTATTGATTGGTATAGGGCTAGCAATAATTTATTATATGACAACGCCCAATACTTTACCACTAAAACCACATTTTAATATAACATCATATTCTATAGTCATAATATCCACAGCTATTTTTGGTTTTATATCCAGCTATGTCAACAGAATGGCATATGTAAATTCAGAAAAATATAAACAACATTTACAAATGACTTCTCTTGCTGGTTCAATCGTTCATGAAATCCGCAATCCTTTAAGCACTATTAATTTAATCGGATCTCATCTGAGTAACTTACCTGCAATAATTGATGAAGGCGATAGACAAAAATTAACTAGTTTAGCTTTATTGCTTTTTGACTCAGTTGAACAAGCCAATGAAATAATTAATATAGCTCTTGCTGACCTTGGTAATAAATCAATCAATTCAAATGATTTTATCTACCTAAATACTAAGGAAATCCTGCCAGACATTATCGAGAAATTCGGTTATAAAGAAGAAAGTGAAAAACAGAAAGTTAAGCTAAACTTAAATCATGAGCCCTTAGATGGTAATAACAATGGTAGCTTCATCTTTAGCGCTGTTCCAGAACGTTTTACCTTCATCGTCTATAATTTGCTTAAAAACGCTCTTTATTATTTAAAAGAATATCCGAGCTCAATTGTTACAGTTGGAACTGAAGAAAGAATTATTGACAGCAAAGAATATAATTCAATTTATGTCCACGATACTGGACCCGGAATTCCTGCCAATATAATTCCTAAATTATTTGGTGATTTTTTTACCTCTGGAAAAAAAGATGGCACCGGATTAGGTTTGGCATTTTGTAAAAGAAATATGAAAATCTTTGGTGGTGATATTATCTGCGAATCAGAAGTTAATAATAGTAGCAATCACAGCTGGACTAAATTTTCCATGTTATTTCCAAAGCTAACTAAAGAAGAAATAGCAAAAGCTGAGGCGTTAAAAAACAGCAAAGATCAGCAAATTAAACAAAGAAAAATTCTGCTAGTAGATGATCAACAAACCAATCTACTTTCTACCAAATCAAAAATAGAAAATATTTTACTCTATATTTCTTGTGACGTTGCTGCCAGTGGCAAGGAAGCCATAAAACTTGCCAAAGATAATGACTATCATCTAATACTGATGGACATTCATATGTCAGAAATGACCGGCATTGAAACCACTAAAAAGATCAAAGAATTTAAAAAAGATTTACCAATTATTGCTCACACCTCAATATGGCAAAACACTGAAGAAATAAGATTAACCACCAATGATTACATTAAAAAATCAGTCAGTGATAATATGCTCTTTAGAACTATAGCCAAATGGTTAATCAATACCGGTGATGATTTATTCTATTTAGGCAATAAAGAGGAATATCAAAAAATCCTAAAAGACAAAAATATCATCTTGGCTGATGATCAGGAAATGAATCGTATGATGACTAAAAGAAAATTAAAATCATATGGCATAAAAATAACCGAAGCTAAAGATGGAAAAGAATTGCTAGAAATTTATAAAAATAGTCTCAACCAAGACTACAATAACCCACAATTTGATCTAATCATCACCGACATCAATATGCCACCCTTCAATGGTGATGAAGCAGCTAAAGAAATCAGAAAGATCAATCAGAATATTCCTATCATTGCTTTATCCGGAGATGGTAGCCAAGAAGATATTTATCATTTTTTTGCTTGTGGTTTAACTG
>CAZUPN010000176.1:0-2054 GCA_964622015.1 uncultured Rhizobiaceae bacterium
CTTTTATTGTCCACCTCATTTGTGCTTTAATTATTGTCAAATTTAAATTAATAATAATTAAAAAAATATAAAATCAATTTTTAATCAATCTCCTCAATTTTTGGTTCATCAGAATGAGCTTGAGGTGGAACTCCTCCCATACTGCTCATGTCTGGCATTCCTCCAGGTTGCCCTCCTGCAGCTTTTGCAAATATTGGCATTACTGTTTGTTCAAGTTCTTTTTGTTTATCTTCATAAACTTCTTTGGGATGTCCAGATTGATTAGAGCTTAGCCATTGTTCAATAGATGACAATTTATCTTCAATAGTTTTAATGTCGTCCTGTGATAATTTATCCTTAAATTGTGGTTCAGATAATGATCTTTTCACATGATGTGAATATGATTCTAATCCATTCTTTGCTTCAACAATACCTTTTAATTCATCATCTTGTGCCTTAAATTTTGCTGCATCTGCCACCATTTTTTCTATATCTTCAGCTGAAAATCTATTTTTATCATTTTTAATTGTGATTTTTTTTTCTTTTCCAGTAGATTTTTCAACAGCAGATACACTTAAAATACTATTAGCATCTACATCAAATGTTACTTCAATCTGGGGAACTCCGCGTGGCATAGGAGGAATGCCTTCTAATTGAAATTCACCTAGCTTATGGCAATCTTTTGTCATTGATCTTTCACCTTCAAATACTTGAATTAGTACTCCTGGTTGATTATCTGCGTAAGTAGAAAAATTGGATTGAACTTTTTTTGCAGGAATTGTTGTACCTCTCTTAATTAAAGTAGTCATAACTCCTCCGGCTGTCTCAATTCCTAAAGAAAGAGGCACAACATCCAGTAAAATGACACTATCTAATCCTCCACCTTGATGACCAGACAAAATTGCAGCTTGAACAGCTGCACCGTATGCAACAGCTTCATCGGGATTAATAGATTTATTTAATGATTTTCCATTAAAAAACTCAGACAAAAGTTCTTGAACTTTTGGAATGCGAGTTGATCCTCCAACCAATACAATTTCAGTTATCTGAGATTTACTTAATTTTGAATCCATTAACGCTTTTTCAACTGGCTCCATACATTTTCTAAATAAAGACATACATAAATCTTCAAATCTAGCTCTAGTAATTGTAATATTAAAATCTTTTCCATCTGCAAGTGTATCAATCTCAATTTGAGTTTGTGTAGAAGATGATAAAGTTCTTTTAGCTCTTTCACACGATGTTCTTAATCTTCTTAATGCTCTGGGATTATTTGAAATATCAGTTTTTGTTGTGCGCTTAAATTGTTCAACACAATAATCAACAAGCAAACTATCAAAATCTTCACCTCCTAAATGGGTGTCTCCAGCTGTAGCCAATACTTCAAATACTCCATCTTGAATTGATAAAATGCTGACATCAAAAGTTCCTCCTCCCAAATCAAAAATCAACACATGTTTTTCTTTTTCACTTTGTTTATCAAGTCCATATGCCAATGCTGCCGCGGTAGGTTCATTAATAATTCTCATTACATTCAAACCAGCAATTGTACCAGCATCTTTAGTAGCTTGTCTTTGGGCATCATTAAAATATGCTGGAACTGTAATAACAGCATCAGTCACAGTTTGTCCTAGAAATGACTCTGCGATTTCCTTCATTTTAACCAATACCATTGCAGAAATTTCTTCTGGTCTAAATGATTTATCTTGACCCTGATAATTAACATTGATAAGAGGTCTTCCATTAGCATCAGCACTTACATTAAAGGGCCAATGTTTCATATCTTTTTGTACAGATTGATCACTAAATGATCTACCAATTAATCTTTTTGCATCAAAAACAGTATTTTGCGGATTAAGAGCGCATTGACTTTTTGCTGCATCACCAATCAATCTTTCTGATCCATTAAATGCAACATAAGAAGGAGTAGTTCTATTTCCTTGGTCATTTGCTATAATTTCTACCTTACTATTTTGCCAAACACCAACACAACTATAAGTTGTTCCTAAATCAATTCCAATTGCAATTTTTTGTGAAGTATTACTCATTCGTTATTAATTAAAATGTGATATAAC
>CAZUPN010000177.1:0-1992 GCA_964622015.1 uncultured Rhizobiaceae bacterium
CTGAGGTTAAATTTAGCCTAAATAGAAATTTGACACGGAATTATGGACACTCCCTTGGGGGTGGAATTTAATATGCGGTAGCCCTGGGTTAAGGGCTTTCCTTGATAGATTTTTTCTATTGCTTCACGTTTGAAAGAATCTAGAGTCGTTGGTTGTTGCTTTTTTGTCATAAAGTTTGTCAATTTAAAATTAGTAATTTGCTAAGTTAAAATAAACGTCAGCTTATTTTAATCTAGCTTTTAAATTGACACGGAATGTTGGACGTTCTCGCAACATTCCAATTTGAAGTTTGTCTGCGGTCTCTTCTGGCTCCTGTATAACCTCCAGCAATCGCTAGTCTGGTTCTTGCTTCTAATCTTCTTAAACCAGTTTGCGGGCTTATGTAGGATATAGTTTTATCAAGCCAGTTCTCAGGAATCTTTGGTAGTCTTTTCATATTGGTGTTGCTCCCCTAACTCTGATGCCGCCGTGATTTTTTCTTTTGATTTGTACTAATAATCTTTTTTCGCGTTGTTCAAGTGTGGTAAGATCAGCTTTCCTAACTCTCTGGCCATTATACCAAGCTTCTTGGGCGTTTAACAAAATGTCGGAAATCGCTTGCTCAACTTCGGTTAATTGTTCTTCGAAACTTTTCACTGGTTATTTTAAATTATTCCTCGGCTTCTTACTTTTCTGACGCGGCGCATGTTAGTTGTTTGAAATTTTTGTTGATTTTGCCCGTCAGGATTTTTGAGTGGGATTTTTTGTAGATTTTCTACTGCTTTATTCAAATCAAGTTTCCAATTTCTTACCAAGCCACGAAGTGCGGCAAAAGCGTAAACTCTGCAATCTAGACCTTCAGTTTGAGCTCCTTCTTTACGAGGTACCCATTGTCTTATAGGTCTGCCTTTGACATATTTGGTTTTAACAATTTCAGAAGTGATCTGTGCAAACCACTTAGCATCTCTTTCAATTGGAAAATGCCAATATCCTGCACCAGCTTCTGTGATACGAAGTCTTTGCATCAAAGTTTCTTTAGCGTCATTTACGCCAATTACATAAACTGGTTTTTTTAGCCTCTTATTTTGACTAGCACGCGGTGGCCAGATTGGAACGCCATAGCCAGCAGAACTACCCTTTATTGCCCAGATTCTTTTATGCTTACGTTCATCACAGTAATTGATGACATGATCAGTGTAATGACCACCACTATCAATACAGACAGCAGTAATTGACAAATTTTGTAAATCTCTTTGATGTTCAAATTTGTGATTTAAAATTTCATCAAGATCGTGCCATAAATTCGGGGTAGATGGATCGCCATAGATTACTTGATAATCAATTGACCAGCTTTCTTCATCTCTTCCCCAGCCAACAATTTCAATCTCAATTCTATTATCTTGAACATCGACACCAGCAGTTAAGATTGCAATATCCTTTGGAAGTCTTGTGCCAAAATTCTCACGGCGCTTCATGAGGCCAGTTGGATCAATTGCTTCACCTGCCATATCTTCCCAAGTTTCTGCAAGTTTGGTATTAGTCCAAACCTGAAGTCTTGGCGG
Source organism: uncultured Rhizobiaceae bacterium (assembly GCA_964622015.1). Classification (GTDB taxonomy): domain Bacteria; phylum Pseudomonadota; class Alphaproteobacteria; order Rickettsiales; family UBA1997; genus CAZUPN01. The sequence goes on from CAZUPN010000177.1 coordinate 1,542, forward strand.
GTCTTTATGGACTTCGCTAAATTCCTTAGCAATATCACCAAAGCTTACCCAGCCATGTGGGCTATAAAGTGATGATAAATGAAATGATATTGTTTTGTGGTTAGTATTTTGATTAGTTGCAATCCATTTACCTTGTTTTAAAATCTCAGCTTTCTGATAATCTTCCCAAACGCTGCCACATTTTTTGCAAACATAACAAGCTGCTTCTGGTTTTCCTTTAGGCCATTTTATTTGCGCCCATTTAAGATTTTGGAACTCTCCACAATCAGGGCATGGTACAAAATAATATCTTTGATCTCCTTCTAAAAATGCAGTTTCAATCCGACTGTAATTTTTGATTGTCGGAGTTGAAATCATGAAGATTTTACGATTGCTAAAAGTAGCAGTTCTTTGAATCGTAAGCGTACGGTGAACCCGCCCTATTATTTCTAACCTAACACCATAAACTCCT
>CAZUPN010000178.1:0-1974 GCA_964622015.1 uncultured Rhizobiaceae bacterium
AAAGAATATGGGCAAGTTGAGTAGCAAAATCAAGATCGTGGATATTAGCTTCATTATTAATCCAACCAACATGATTAACAAAACCAGTATTTTTAATATCAAAAAATACATTACCCTCGGACATAGCGGTAGTTTCAATCCCATCGCCATCAAGATCAATTGCTAAAGGTGAGGCATGGTTACGGGCATCACCAACATGCTTCACCGAAATATCAATATAATGGCTAGGATTGACAATATCAGTTAGAGGGTTGGTAATCTTAAAATCGCGATAATTACCACTTCTCATATCAGATAAAGTAAATTTTAGACTAGTATCAATTAAAGTATGACCATCTCGTGAATTTTGCGCTATACCAAAATTATCGATCCCAAGAGAGGCAAATTGCTTCTCGGCGCAAGATTGTTGGCATACTATATGTTGGCCGTTTATGTTTAATATACCGTTATTAACTGCGCATTTTCCAGTAATTCTCTCTATGGTTGATTGGGACTGTTCTATGTCAGTGTTGTTGGAAAATACTGCACCTTCTTTGAGACGACGGTTAGCAAGGCCTGGTACAAGTTTGCCATTAGATTCATTCATTATTTGCTCTAAAGCTGCATCTAAATGTATTTGGTCGCGGGTGGCGGCATATTGTTTCATGGCTGTATAAAAATTAGTATCATCATTAATCAGTGCTGGATTATTGTAATGTAAATCTTCAATTGCTAATCTTTGATAAGGAGTTAAGACATTAGCAATGTCGTGATAAGCGCCATTCTTGCCAAAAAGCCCCTCTTCTCTGGACGAAACTGAGTGGTTAAAGAGCCTGCTTATTTGATTGTCATCCAATCTTTGGCCATGATAAACATCGTCAAAACTTACTGAGCCATGAAAAGTTTCTTCCCATTGAGCTCTTGCAGATTTATCATCCATATTAAAACCAATACCAACTGTCCTGTTGCCAGCAAGATCATTGTAAGCAATGCGGTCTGATCTTTCGTTTAGCCTAAAAAATTCATATCTTGACTGTTCATATTGTTGCCTGTCTTCCGGATTATTTAGATTAAGAGTATCTAATCGATTCAAAATATTTTGAATTTTAGTTTTACTTCCATCATTTTGTAAATTGGTATAAAGAGATAGTCATATTTTTATTGATTTAAAGTTGGTATTAATTGTTATTACTTATTCATCGATTCTTTTTAAATTTTTTGATAGCATTTTCATTTACACTCGGCAATTCAAATGATATACTATCTTTATTGCTTGTATTTCTGATTAAATCCAAATCTATAATTCTGTTCTTATCGTTTGTTAAATTAAATCCTAATCTAAAATAACCAACAACTCTATTTTCAGAACGGTGATTATAATGTAATGGGTCATGTCCAGAAATAAAAACTACCGTTTGCTTGTCCTGGCCACCATAATAATTATCTGTATAACTAACAAAATCTATACTTTCCATACCATATTGCTGATCACTAAAGCTTTTGATATCAACGATCAATTTCTTATTTTCCCAGATTTTTAATCTTATTGCCTCACTATCATCTTTTGATTCAAACTGATACTTCAAAACTTTGTCTGGTAACCTGCATTCATAGATATTGCTATGGTTGGCAACAGTATCGCGTTCAAGATTGATAAGGTTATATTTTTCTTTAACGATATCTTTGCCATGATTTAAAAAATCATATATTTCATCTTCAGCATGAATCTCAAAAGTTCTTATGCTAAAATAATGAAGTTCTTCAATACAAGTTACCTGAGCAAAACGCCAGAATTCATCGGCAGCAGCGCTTGGTAAGTATAGTAGTAATCCGATTAAAATGTTAGCTAGGAGGAAGAGTTTTTTCATTGAGCTAGTAAATGTTTTTATTAGGTAATTCTGACAAAATGTCTTTATAAGACAACTTTGTGGCAATAAAATATTGCCGCCATCAATAACATCATTACCTTTTCCGCCTTGTAAAACATCATCGCCA
>CAZUPN010000179.1:0-1968 GCA_964622015.1 uncultured Rhizobiaceae bacterium
TTAGAATTTTGGGGAAAAAATTTGAATTATTGTTGGAATTCAACAGGCCCATAAACAAAAAATAAACTTTAAGCCATGACAAATAAAAATAATCAAGTAATAGTTCGTTTTGATGGTAAATATCTTTCTTTTGAAGAAGATGGTAAGCTGATAGAAATTCCGGCAATATCCGGTAATCCAAGCTATCAAGATCCAGCTCATTTGACTTTAGATCTGGACGGTGACGGGGTAGAGATGGTGCCGCTCGATCAATCTGGCGCTTTCTTTGATCTTGATAATGATGGATTTCGTGAGCGATGCTAATTATAACGGTAATGTCGATAATGTCAGGGAGTTGTTTGGCTATAAGGATGAATCTGGTAATGGGGTGGAAGGAACTGAGGAGCTTCGGCAGTATGATTTGAATCAGGATGGGGTGATTAATCTTTTGTTAACCGATGAGATTAGACCGTGCCAAATAAAAACAACCGACTCTTCATTTGCTATAATATTAGATATCCTAGCTGGCAGCTGCGCGCGAAGCCCGCTATAATTCCTTGTCTATTCTTTGGCGCTAACTATCAAAATTTAGTTACAAAAATTTCACAGTTTTTTCAAGCAAGAACTTTGCCAGATAAATTACCAAAATCAATCTAAAAATTATGTTTAAAATAATTGATAAAATAAAATTTCAAACAATCCCTTGGGGCTTTCTGGCTGTTACATTAATAACATTAATTTTTAGCGTTCCTTTTACTATATTTTTTATCTGGACGTTTCTGTTGATGCATTTGTTTATTTGGCTTTTAGGAGATAAGGAACTTAAATCTATATTCAAATTTAAAAATCCATGGCTGGTCACTCTAGGGTATCTTGTAGCAATATCATTGATAATCCTACTCGGTTTTTTATTTGCTTATCTTCATAATTTTTTAGTTCGCGTTGTGCCATTTGACTGGAAACAGTTTGATAGTATTATATTTTGGATGATTTTTGGGTTGTGGGTTGCGGTATCATCGATGAGAAAGATTTTTAATATTGGCGGTGAAAAAATTGCTACGATTTTGACTGCGCTACCAGTTATAATTTGCTTGGGATTGCTTGTTATGGCAGGCCCCAAGAAAATGGTTCGGCAATTGCATGGAATCACAATTTTAAATAATTTGAAAAAGGGTTTTTATTTTGAGAAATATGATACCAGAAATGAAGCAAAAAAAGCATTACTTCAAATGCATCCGGTTGGAAGTAGTGTTGAAGCATTAATAAAAGATTTAGAGCAAGCTGGAGCAGTTAATGGCGGCATGGGTCCTGATGATAAGAATGTATATTTTAAAGAAGTTAACAGATCAATTAGCTACAAAAACTTGGTTTATTTAACGTACAGACATAGTACTTTGGATCACTTCTTTCCAAGGATTTGGAAAGTATTTATTGAATGTGAAGAAGATAGAATTTTAAATATATTTATTTCTTTTGATCAGGGGGGATAAATTTAATTAACCAATTTAATATTAACATCTCATCCGCTTTCTCTTAAAGCCACACCCCAGTAGATGAAAAAATAACCTACCAAAAATAACCAATCATTATAAAATCAATTCGAGGTATCACCCAAACTAGTCGAGTAACGGTTTGAGACTTATGTTCTCGTTGTTAACAGGACTGCTGGCAATTGCTCTCGAACCCCTATCTGTCTCACTTGTAGACGAATGGCAACTTGTACAAGGCCATATAGATATATTAATGGTCAACATCCTGAATGGGGGATGGCTTAATTTTAAATAGCTTGGGTTGGATTTGTGATGTTAATTCATGTGGAAATAGTGATGTTTCCGTAGTCCGGTTTTCTTTGTGTTGGTGGCTCTTTTTTTTCATGGCAACCGATGAGATTAGACCGTGCCAAATAAAAACAACCGATTCTTCATTTACTGTAATATTATACCAAATCCCATTTATAATTCCATATATCTAACATTACAAACACTCCTA
>CAZUPN010000180.1:0-790 GCA_964622015.1 uncultured Rhizobiaceae bacterium
TGATGGTGTTTTCGTAGCCCGGTTTGCTTTGTGTTGGTGTTTCTTTTTTTTCATGGCAACTGTATTGACCTGACCCCCCCCTTATCACTAATTTTGTAATAAAAATTTACAATTTAAAAACTTGGTGAAAAAATTTAAAGAAGATATTGACAGTTAAAAAATGATTTCTTAGTTTGTAAAAATCAACCTTAATTAACTCGTGTCAATTTAACGCCAAAATGAATCTAAAAACCTACTTCCTAAATTCAGTTCTAAATTATGGCAAGACCTGCTCTTGTAAGCAGTTGGGCAATTTTTTGTCTTGCGTAAAATTAAATTTAAAAATCGATAATCAAATGAAACAAAAGTTTGATATTAAGTTTATGAAAGGGTTTTATTTTATAGAACTAAAGAAATCATTTAAAATTACCTGTGCAGTAGTTGTTATCATTTTATCTTCAAAGGTCGCTTATGCTGAAGATAGCGAGTTGCTGTTTAGGGAGGATTTAGAGTTAAGCGCTAAATACTTTGACTATCTAGGATCGCAATTATCTAAAGGAAGCAGACAGTATGATAAATTTTCTTTTGCTAAATATGACTTAAATGGAGATGGCGATAATGAGTATATTGTTATGAGAAAATCTCATATTATAGACTCTAACGAAGAGTACAATAATGAGTTTACTGATATAGAATTCAATATATTTGGTACCTTTAAACAAAATCCGCAATATTTAGGCTCTGTGTTTGGCAGTAATAAGGATAATAAGTTGTACGTTTCAACTGGTGATAAAATGAAAATCTTGAAGTC
>CAZUPN010000180.1:800-1963 GCA_964622015.1 uncultured Rhizobiaceae bacterium
GTCCATTCATGACGGATATCACGATATTGCAATCAAGTGCAATATTGGCAGCAATAAATATATGATATCTACTTTTGATGGAGTGGTTAGGCAATACCGTTTTGGTTCTATATGCAAAGAAATCAAAAAGCCTAGAATATTCTCAAAAATTATCTCGCTAATTAAGGCTATTTATACCAAAAATGTCAGACTGATGTTTAAAAAAGACAGAATATTAGAATTAAAATACAATGATTATTTAGGCGGAAGATGGAACGCTCAAAATATCCCAGACAGCAAATATAATGACTATTCTTTTGCTATATATGATTTAAATGATGATGGTTATAACGAAATTATTGTTATGGGGAAAACCGATATACCAACCGGTGCTAGAGGGTATAAATATAGGCGCAGACATACAAAATTTGATATACTAAACAATTTAAATCAAAACTTATTTGATATAGGCACAATTAATGGTGAGTGGTATGAAGATAATGAGAATAATAACTCAATTACTGATGAAATAATAATTTCAAAATTTACTCATTATGGATATCATGATATTATGATAAAATGCAATATTAATCAAGATAAGTATATGTCATTTATGTTTAACCAAATGTTTGAAGGATATAATTTGATTGAATCTACTAAATGCTAACAAATTAAACTGCCAAATTTACAAAATGATTCTTTAACAATAGTAAAATAATATATGCAAACCCAAATCAAAATTACTAATCAAAATAATTCAGAATTAAGCCATGATAATAGCTATGCGGCATTTTTAGAAGATCTTGCTGGCAGCGAATCTAGTCACAGTTATAATCCATATACAGCTAATCCATATGGATTTATAGGTAAATACCAAATGGGTGAGGGTGCGCTTATTGATGCTGGCTACTATACCAGAAATGGCGATCCAACCAAAAAAAATGATTGGACTGGGAAGTGGACTGGCAAAGATGGTGTAACCAGCAAGCAAGATTTCCTAGATAATCACCAAGCTCAAGAAAATGCTGTTCGTGACTATAAAATAACGCAGTGGAAATCTATAACTAAGCTACATTTAACTCAATATCTTGGTCAAGAGATGCCTATTATTTCCAATCATCAGGTTACTGGTTATGTAACCATCACCGAATCTGGCTTATTAGCCGGTGCTCACTTGGTTGGAG
>CAZUPN010000181.1:0-1944 GCA_964622015.1 uncultured Rhizobiaceae bacterium
CATCAAGAGTAGAAAATTTAGACGTAATGCCAGTTATTTTGGAAAGAGCCAAAGAATCTAAACCAAACTAAAATATTACATAATTTGTATAATAAAATAAGCCGTTCACTTTAAAATGCGCGGCTTATTATTTACAAAAATAACATTAAAAAAGAGCATCAATTAATCGTAATCTTGTCTTTTCCCCGTATTTTTATACCTTAGAGCTTGATGGAATAAATCTTGACTATCATAATCCAATCCTCCAGCAACATAAGTATCATTAAATTTTGTTATTGCATCTATTTCTAATTCTGTAAGAAGACTTTGTCCCATCATACTACGACTAATCGCTCCTGATGCAAAAAATTCATCTATTTTTGAATCAAGAATTGCTTTTTTTCGTAATCGTTCAGGCTCTTCAGCAAGTCTTTGTCTAGCTTCAGCTCTTCTTTTTTCTAACAATTCAAAATTACCGAATGCCTGCATCAGCTCTTCATCAGTTTTCAAAGTGCGCAATAAATCTAAAATTCTATCCGCAACTACCTGATCAACAGCTTTTGGACCACTTTGAAGTAGCTGTACTATATGAGGTACATATCCAATCTTACTAATATTTGAAATCAAATCAGCAGGCAAAATTCTTTTACATTCTGCAACTGCAGCAGCAACATTAGGGATAGATACTTTTACTGCTTCAGATCTATCTTTGCTCCGCGAAGCTTCTTTTTCCTGTGCATACCGAGCATTCGCTGCATCAATTATTCTTTGTTGCTCCCTTTGATAAGGAGTCATCTCCCTAGCAGCGGCCGATTGCATTAAAAAGAGCTATTTCCTAGCACTATCAAAGCGATTGTTATTTTTAATTTCATACATTTTTCCTTTCAAAATTGATCGATAATAGTTAAATAATCTTTCTTTCCCTTGCTTTATCAAATAAGAGAGTAAAAAACGGATCTGTAATACTATTTCCTTTTGAATCTTGAATAGAATATTTATCAGGATGCGTAATCTTTTGAATATCTTTGGGACTTAGTCCTTGAGTTACATTTTTTAAATACTCTAACAAAAAATCTTCAGGTTGTAGTGTTCTTTTATATTCTTTTAATGTTGTGATTATTTTCATCCATTCATCAGAAGACAATTTAGTAGAAGACAATTTATCTGTGATTGTTTTCATCCATTCATCAGAAGACAATTTATCTGTAGATTTTTGTCCCTTCCGATAAAGATCGATCTGTTCCTGTATTAATTCAATAGTTATTGCTATGCTAGCATGTAATGAACAACTTATAGAAATAGCCTTTGTTTCAATATCCATTCTCCCCTCTGATAACATCCTAATTTCATCACCTGTTAAATACTGCAATAAATACCTTTTCGCATAGTCCTTTTCTCTTGCTCTTTCTCTATCTCTTGCTTCTCGTTCTCTTGCCGCTTCTTCAGCCGCACGTCTTTCTTCAGCCGCACGTCTTTCTGCAAACAATCTTTCTCCTGCTTCTCGTTCTCTTGCCGATTGCGCCACTCTTTCGTCTGCTGCCCTATCTCTTGCTTCTCCATCTCTTAGCGCTTGTTCTTGGTGGGTTGCACGAAGAATAACTTTTACATCTTCCGAATACTGCTGCCATTGCGTCATAGGTATATTCAAATTTGCACAAACTGCTTTATCTATTTTCGCTTGCACTTCTCTATCTCTTGCTGCTTGTTTTCTTGCTGCTCGTTCTGCTGCTCGTTCTGCAAAATTAATATTTCTCCTAGTTTCATATTGCAAAAAATCGTTTCTTTCTGCAAAAGGTATTTGTGCCAATATTGAATCTCTATTGTCTCGATTAAAATCGATTAAACAACATAAAGTTTCATATTGTTCAGCTTGCGGGTCCCTAGCGGCCGATTGTATTAAAAAGCTATTCCCTAACGCTATCAAAGCGATTATTATTTTAATTTTCATACATTTTCCTTTCAAAA
>CAZUPN010000182.1:0-1902 GCA_964622015.1 uncultured Rhizobiaceae bacterium
TTGGAGTTAAATTTGGCTTAAGAATGGATTTGACACGGAATTATGGACACTCCCTCGAGATATGCCAGTATTGCTTGATAGTAAACTATCTAACCAGACAAAAAAAGAATCTTTGTTTCCTTCGTCTTCTACACATTGGCCATCGATTGCAATGAACGATTCACATGTAGCTAACAAATAAAACGATGATTTACTTGGCTAAGTTTATGATCAAGATTTTCTGCCACCACAATGCTCCTCAACCTCCTGATTAAAATTATCAATCTGGCGCAAAGTTTCTTCGCTCATCTTATCAAACTCCTCCTGACTAACACTAATCGGACTCGCCCACAAACAAAAGCTATCTACGGATATATTTTTGCATCCGCTTTCTAATAGCAGTAATATCATCATTTTTACGAATATTTTGCCTCTTTTTTGATTCAATTGCATCTGTAAAATTTTCTTCAAGTTGTTTGGTTTGTTGTGATTTTTTACCAAAGAAATTTCCAATGGTAAAAATGGCGATTATAGTACTGGCGATTGCTACCAGTTTAGCCAGTAGGTTTTGGATCATTTTTTGCTTCTTTGTCTTAAAAATTCGAGTAATCCTGAGCCAATCAGAGCAGCACCAACATAAATCAGGCTGTCTGCACAACTATCAAGCCTTTCAAAAGGGGTTACTGTAACGTGGCGTAGCCCGTAGACAAACAAGATAAATTTCATTAAGGAACCAGTTAGCAAACAAAAAGCTCCTCCCAGTCTTTTTGATGATTTATTGCCGTTAAAATCTTCTAAAAATTTATTTGCCATATTTATTTTTCAATTAATTCAAAATGTGGTAAGTCAAAAAATGTCTGATCTTTTAAATCATTGTCACCATCCCAATCGCCGCCACATCTGATTTTAATATTTAGCATTTGAGCAATACCCTGAACGTATCCGGCGAAATGGTAAAATTTATTTTTATCATTCCAGTCAACTGGACATGGTGTGACATCAACAGCAAGAGAAGGTGAATTATTGTGTTTTCCGCCAGATTTTATTTTTGATTTTCCAGCGTTGAAAGCTTTGAGCTGATCTTCATTAGAGCGCTGTCCCTCAAGGATTGTGCAATCATAATGCTTAATCACTTCATTAAAAAGCTTCTGTAAATCAGGATGGCAGGTAGATAATTTTTCGAGTGAAGTTTTTCCAAATTGTGGCATAAGTTTGTTTTATTTGAGGTTGATGTGATTGCCTAAAAGAGAGATAACTCCGGCAGTGATTAAGGTCATAATTCCAACTACAATCCATTTAACAGAAATTCTGAAAGCATCTTTTTTTGCGATGCGAAAAGCCTTTAATAGTTCGCGTAAATCCATGATATCCATTCTGGCTTTTTCGTCATTCAGACCAAGCTCACTCAGTGCCATTTTTGCACCATTTTTTGAGGCTTGCTCTAAGAGCTGTTCTAATTCACATTTAGTGATAACAAATTCTCCTGTATCTAATTTTTTAATATTATTCCACATCGGATAGTTTAATAATTGCAGTTACTTGAGTTATATAGCCCTGGTCGCTTAAAGAATGATTAGCACTTGTGATAATCCAATTTTTATCTTTGAGATACTTGATGTCGGTGATGATGATCTTGTTTTCAGCGCTTAAATGTGGATTACCTATTGTAGAAAAACTCAACCTTTCTGCACCTCTTTGAAATTCAGCCAATTTGGTTTTTGCTGCTTCTTTAGCTCTGCTAGCATTAACAAACTTATAGCGCATATTATAAGCAGGATCGCAGTTTCCGATAAAAACATCCTCCTCTTTTCCTGTTGAGAAATTGTGCCATTTAGCAATTACTTTACCGAATTTCTCCAAATCAGAAATGCTTAGATTCCAGCTAGTGATTTCCTTTTCTGAAATCCTAATTGTTGGTAATTC
>CAZUPN010000183.1:0-973 GCA_964622015.1 uncultured Rhizobiaceae bacterium
CAAAGCTTCCTCCTGAAGCAAAAATTTTAAATGAATATCTCAAAACAGGAGAAATATTAGAAAATATGCAAAATAATCCGCAAAAATATCAACATAAAAAATGTCGAGAGATTATTTTTAATAATCAGAAATATTGTTTTACGCAAGACAAAACTTATGTTTATCAGCTTTATAAAAATTCGCTGACTAAGAAAGATGAGATGCTTTCGATTTATTTTTTTCCTGAGGCTTTGAAGGAGTTTCCTGAGGATCAGAGATCTATCAGGATTAATGTTAAGGTTGATGATAGAAATGATGGAATGACCGAGGCGGAGAGTTTAGTTTATAATTTTGTGGTGACTAAGGCAAAAAGGGAAGAAATGGACAAGAAAAAAATAATTTATGAAAATTTTATTGATAAGAATAAGGATGGTGGTTTTGTAGAGGTTACGGGGATGATGGTGGAGGATATCCTGTGGGATAATGATAGATTTTTTTGTTATATCAATGGTAGAAAAATTTTAATTCGTTTAAGATTGGAAAAGTCAAATAAATATTTTAAAAATATAGCTAACATTACTTTTCAAAACCCAAATAAAATAGAATATTTACATTTTCATTTTATTTCAAACCAGAAATCTCAAAAAGAGTTTTTTAATACAATATTATCAATTTCAAAAGAATTTGATAGGTATTTAGAAGAGTCAAAAATTAATAATAACCAATAAATTAATTAACCACAAAATATATGTCACTTACAATAAATAAAGAAACACTTGAAAAATCAAAAGAATTATTAAAGGATAACAAAGTTAGTGAGGCTTGGCAGGTTTTGGGTGATGCTGGCGATAATTATGCAAGAAATGCGGCAGTAATAACTGATAAAGATAGTAATTCTTTTGCTAGAATTTTAGTTAAAGAGGATTGGGAAAATACTGTTGGGATTGATTTATATAATGAAAAATTTGATGATGTTGCGAGGCAGCATTTAGCA
>CAZUPN010000183.1:983-1864 GCA_964622015.1 uncultured Rhizobiaceae bacterium
AAACTTAGTCGTATTAAAGACCTTTTCAAAGACCTACGGCCTTGCGGGATTGCGCTTGGGAATCATGATGGCTCCTCCGGATGTCATCGAGGTCTTCAATCGCGTACGAAAGCCTTTTAATGTGAATGATTTGGCCCAGGTGGCGGCTGTCGCGGCGCTACAGGATGATGATTATATTAAAATAATAGAAGATATAAACCAAAATCTACCACAAGATAACGATTTGTTTGTTTTGCCTGGTACTGGAAGCATTGAAGGTTCTTACGGGGCATCTTTAGAGAAATACGGAATTTCTCAAAAAGCTGCAGTTGACTCAATAGTCAACTCTGCTGATGTTGGAAGTTGGACTTCTTGGCTTGATTTATTTGATGGGCACTTAAGCAATGATTATGATATTGAAGAAGAAAGGATAACAACAAGGCAAATTGATAGTGGTTACAGCAGATATGAAGCAATAGGAAAAATGGCGCAAATTGGTTTTGAGTCAGGTCTTGAATATGGTTATGATACAGATAATCTTGTATCGGATGTTAGAAATTATCTTGGCAATTTTTATGATAATGCGTCTGGCGTTTTGCAAAATTTGTTTTCAAATCAAATTAATGATCAGCAATCTGGTCTTGATGGCGATGAAGTCAACAACGACCTCCTCAACCTAACCATCAACACCGACAAAACCAGCGATTTTCGTCCATCATCAAACCCCACTCAAGTAGGAAACGCAATTGACGGTGGCGATTATGTATTAGAATCACCGATTGATATTTTAAATGGCGATGGTTCTAAAAACACCACCCCGATGGGGATTTTAACGGATCAATATCGTCCCGGAAACACTGAATTATCGCCGAATCTTGAATTTACGCAAGATTTATCGAAAA
>CAZUPN010000184.1:0-1856 GCA_964622015.1 uncultured Rhizobiaceae bacterium
GCGCCTGCCTGTCACGCAGGAGGTCGCGGGTTCGAGTCCCGTCACTCCCGCCACTCCTTTTATTCTTTTATTTTTTACTGACTCCAGTTTTATTTGATATTGAACCGATCCTAAGTCTTAAAAAGATTTAGTTTGACATCGGATTGCAATTTAGTTTTGTTTAAGATTGTATGAGCAAGTACTTGCAAAATTTTTTAATCTAGATTATCTCCAATTATCATTTTCGCTCCTATGCTTGCAATCCCCGCATAGGCAGGGATTGGCAAGTGGGGGAATTGAGTTAGTGATGAGCAAGGGTTGATACATACTTAATTAATTCAGTTAATCTAATCAAATGATCGATAATTATCCTTTAATTACTACTATTGTTGCTAGTTTAGTATTTGCATTTTTATTTGGCTTAACTGCTAAGAAATTAAAATTGCCGGCTATTTTTGGATATTTGATTGCTGGGGTGATTGTTGGGCCTCATACTCCGGGATTTGTTGCGGATATTGGTCTTACCAAGCAATTAGCAGAAATTGGTATCATATTATTGATGTTTGGAGTTGGTTTGCATTTTTCAATTAAGGATTTAATTGCGGTTTATAAGGTTGCGCTTCCGGGGGCGATAATACAAATTATTGCAATAAGCTTGGTTGGTTTTTGGGCGGCGATGTTAATTGATCACAATTTGCTAGAGGGGTTAATTTTTGGCTTAACAATTTCGGTGGCTAGTACTGTAGTATTACTACGCTGTCTTGAGCAATTTAGAATGGTTACCAGCAAAATTGGTAAAATAGCAGTTGGCTGGTTGGTGGTAGAAGATATTGCTATGGTTTTAACCATTGTATTATTGCCAATGATCACTGATCTTGTAGTTAATAAGGGTCATGTTGGCTTAGGTCTGATTATGGATGAATTTATCACAATATTGGTTAAAATTATCGGCTTTACTTTGGTGATGATGTTTGCAGCACGCAGAATTTTACCCAAAATTTTAGTTTTCATCGATAAAACTAATTCTGAAGAATTAATGTCGCTTGGGATTCTTTCAATTGCCTTGGGGTTTGCCTTTATTGCTTATTATTTATTCGATGCTTCTTTTGCCCTTGGGGCATTTCTTGCTGGGATGGCATTAAATGAAAGTGAAATTGGCAAGAAGTCAGCCAAACATTCAATGCCACTAAGAGATGTTTTTGCGGTATTATTTTTTATTTCAGTTGGAATGTTATTTGATCCGATGGTACTAATCAATGAGCCGATCATGGTTTTAGTTATTGTTTCCATTATCATATTTGGCAAATCAATTTTTGCCTATATAATTGTAAGATGCTTCAAATATTCAGTTTTTGAATCATTAATAATTGCGGTTAGCCTAGCGCAAATCGGGGAATTTTCCTTCATATTAGCCGGCCTTGCTTTAAATATGAGAATATTTTCAGCAAATCTCTATGATCTGATTCTAGCCGGCGCCTTAATCTCAATAGCTGTTAATCCTTTCTTATTTAAGTTTGCCAAAAAATTCAGCCCGATCCAAAGTTAACTTTTGCCATAATTAAAAAAATGGGGGGATAAAAAGCTGAATTAATTCATTAAGCCTGATTCTAAGGAGGGGTCGTTCGCTTATTGCTCCCTGATTTGTGATTGCGGCTGCAGCCGCAATGACAAATCAGAAAAAATGGCAAAAAGATGGTATTCAAGTGAACCCTCATCCGCTTTAACAAGCCGCACCCCACTGAATGAAAAAGTCTATCCAAAATTAGTCTAATATTATAAAATCAACCCGAGGTACCACTTAAACTAGTCGATAAACAGTTTGAGGGCCTGTTGAATTCCAATCTCCAAAAACCTAAATTTTTAATATTTTTTCTTGA
>CAZUPN010000185.1:0-1838 GCA_964622015.1 uncultured Rhizobiaceae bacterium
GGGATTTGCTGCAATTAGTGGCAATTACCGGTGAGGTTTCGGTAAGGCCGTAGCCGACATATAAATTGATACCGATATTATTAAAAAATTTTTCAATATTGTAATTAAGAGCAGCGCCGCCGCAGATTATCATTCTTAAATTACCACCTAAATCCTGGCGAATTTTTTTATAAATTAAAATGTCGTAGAATTTCCTTGTCAATTCAAAAGACAAATTCCTGTCATTTGGGTCAGAATTTACAGCAAATGAAAATGCTGCATTGGTTAAATATTTTTTAAACCCACTAAAATTATCAATTTTGTCTTTAATTTTTGAAAAAACCTTTTCTAGCATTCTTGGCACTGAGGTCATTAAAGTTGGTTTAATTTCTCTAATTAAATTACCAAGATTTTTAATATCATCAGCAAAATAAATACTAACGCCCTGGCTAATATAAAATCTAACCACCATCCCTTCAAATATATGGGCTAGCGGCAGGAAAGAAAGCGCCAGATCGCTATCCTTATCTAAAGAAAAGAATTTTGCAGTTGCCATAATTTGGGAAATTAAATTTTTATGGCTAAGCTCCACTCCCTTAGGATTTCCAGTGCTGCCACTAGTGTAAATAATGGTCGCCAAATCATCTTCGTTAATTTGAACAATAAAATCACTAATATTATATTGACCAGCAGCCTCGCTGCCAAGAGCAATTATTTCTTCAAAAGTAATAAAATTAATATTTGGATATTTTGCTTTATCGCTAGCTTCAAAACCATAAGTAATGATGGTTTTTAATTTATTAATTGAGCCGCTTTCTTCAAGCAAAGCAATTGCTTTAACATCATCAATAAAAATATATTCAACCCCGGCATCAGAAATTTCAAATCCTAGATTTGAAGCTGAGATATTGTTAAAAATCGGTACCGAAACCCCGCCAACTAAAATAGTACCAAAATCAACCATCAGCCATATTGGATTTTGATAGGAAAATATTGCTAAATTTTTGCCCCTATTAAAGCCAATTGCATTTAAGCCGTAGCCAAAATTCCTGGTTTTGGTAAGAAATTCCTGATTAGAAAAACTTTTTAAATTATTATTTTCTTTAAAATTAAAAGCTTTTTGATTGCAATAATTATCAGACTGAAAAAGCAATAATTCCGCCAGATTAGAAAAATCACCTGATTTTATCATATTTTGCCAAGTAAATAATTAAATATCGGCTTAATCATCTGCCAAAAATAGACAATTTTACTATTAATTGCCTGATGATCTCTTAAATAAATACGGGTGATGATGTCAATCTTTGCCTGCTTGGCGTAATAGCAACAAATTACCACTAAAGACATCAAAGCAAAATAATTAGAAAGACCGTCGATTAAAGTCTGGCTGATGGTAAAATTTATCGCCTTGATATTTTGCACTTTTTTGATTCTTTTAACCGTTTTAGGATGATCAGAAAATAAATTAAAATATCCATCCTTACCTAAAAATTGCAAAGCAAATGCCATATTATGGCCGCCAAAAGCCCTGGCCGCCTGACGATCTGCCCGATATTCAATACTTTTAGAAATAAATTTATGTAAAAAATTATAAATATTATGAACAATAAGGCGATTAAATAAATTCAAAAAGAAATTGAGAATATTATAAAATAAAATCAGCAAATTATTTAAAACAAAGCCGGCAATTGGAATCATGGCAGAAATGCCAGCAACAAAATTAAAAATAATACGAATTACATAAGAAACAAAATTAGTAACTCTTTGATTGGCAATAAATAAAAAAGTCGGCAAAAAATCATTATTGATTAAATGCGACATTTCATGAGCCATAATACTTCTAATTGCAATTAAAAAAT
>CAZUPN010000186.1:0-1735 GCA_964622015.1 uncultured Rhizobiaceae bacterium
ACTTGCGTTAATTTTGTTAACGAGAAAAACAAAATGCGTTAACAAAATTGGTTTGTAAAATCTGATATTTCATACAGCCTGTCCAGACATAACTATTATTTTGTATAGTTATAAAAAGCTTTAATATCTAATTTTAACGCAGATGATTATGCTAACAACCAAATCTCTAAATTTAAAACCCTTAATCTCAAAACTCCTACTAAAATTCACACTACCAAAATCCATCAATAAAACAATACTCCTCGGCCATCTTGCCTTCAATCCTGAAATCAAACATGCTAAAGATAATTCAGAATTTGCGATACTCTTAATCATTACCAATCAAATTCACAACAGCAAAGAGGATAGACTTACATTTGCTGAATATCACGGGTTGGTTGCGTGTCATGAGGTATTAGTTTTTAACCAAGATTTTATCAGGCAAATAAAAAAATCCTTCAAAAAAGATGATCTGGTCTATGTTGAAGGAAGTATAACTAATAGCAATTATCAAGATCAAATTCTCCAAATCAAACATACCACCAGAATTGAATTAAGAAGTCCCCATCATATTTTAGCGCATTGTCCTCAAAAGCAGCATCAGCCATCATCGCAGTTTTATAATCCAGTTTTTAATTCCTAAAATCTAAAATTGAGAAATTATATGAACAACTTACCTAATATGTCGTATCCGGGAACAGTATTAAAAAACCTATTACCATCAGAATCCAAATCCCACGAAGCTAAAATCATAGAAATCACTGACATAATAGTTACAGTCGCCCAGGATAAGATCGCTTTTATAATCCTATTTGGTCCCTTCG
The DNA here is from genome assembly GCA_964622015.1 of uncultured Rhizobiaceae bacterium. Taxonomy (GTDB): domain Bacteria; phylum Pseudomonadota; class Alphaproteobacteria; order Rickettsiales; family UBA1997; genus CAZUPN01. The sequence continues at coordinate 804 of CAZUPN010000186.1, forward strand.
CTCGAGGCGACTTAATAGCTAACAGCGATTATAATTTCCTGATTCTAACTAAAGAGAAGAAATACGCTAATAAGAATAGGGTAAATAAATTACGCAAAAGAATTAGTGATGCAATTAACCATAAAATCAAAGATAAAACTCATCGCCTTCAACTAACCATCGAACCAGTTGCTTATGCCAATTCCACAACTGATCAAAAAAGATATTTCTTTGCTGATATAAAAAGAGACGGGATATTGCTTTATGATTCTGGTGAGTTTAGGTTATTACGATTACCAGGATTAGAAATAAACTCAGAAGATAGAATTAGCAATGCCAAGATTAATTATTACCAGTTATTAGATAAGGCTAATGATTTTATGAGATATTTTCAATTTGGTATTGATCATGGCGATCTTGATGGTGCTGCTTTTAACCTTCACCAGGTAGCAGAAAATCTATTTAATTGTACAATCTTGGTTTTTAATGGCTATGAGGCCAGAACACATGATTTAGTAGAATTAAATAAATTATGTTCGGCTAATTCTAATCAATTCCTGAATATTTTTTTAAACAATAATAATGAGGAAAAAAGATCGTTTGATTTATTACGCAAAGCCTATCATAAATCAAGATATGGTGGGCAATATGAGATTAACAGAGAACAACTGGAATATTTGGCTGATAGGGTAAGGATATTGATAGAAATAGTGATTAATGTTTGTGGCCAGAGAATTAATCAGGACCTATCTCAAGCTGGTGCTACAAAATGTTCTGATTAAACAATTAAGTCTTTTGTCAATGCTAACATTTAATAGAATCTTCTTTCAATTATTTTCTAACTAAACTTAATCACCGATTTCATTATAAACCAATTAAACCATGAAACCAAAAACCAAGTTATACTAAATCCCATTTATAATTCCATATATTACTTGAATTTATATTACCAA
>CAZUPN010000187.1:0-1724 GCA_964622015.1 uncultured Rhizobiaceae bacterium
TAGCTGGCCAAAATATTGACATTGCAAGCAACCGCGATATCAATACCATAGGAAGCATGCTATCTTCATACAACGGCAATATAAATTTATCCGCAGCAAATAATATAAACATTGAAGCAGGTACAAACACAATTTGCAACGCACCCATTTTTTAAATGTAATAACTCAAACTTCATCTGACACTCCATAATTTCCGACAGTAAAAATTCTAACAATTTAAACTATCAGAAATTTCTTTTTCATCATTGTTTATTTTACTATTTTCGTCAATAGTTTTTTCATTTGCGATATGCTTGCTTTCCAAAAAAGTTTGATATGGAGTTTTTCCATAACAATGTTTTCCGGAATGCGGTCTTTCATAATTATATTTTCTGATCCACTCGTCAACATCGATTTGAAGCTCGTCTAGCTTGCTATAGAGTTTTTTTCTAAACAAAATATTATAACACTCATCTTGCATGGTTCTGTGAAATCTCTCACAAATTCCATTAGTTTGAGGATGCCTAACTTTTGTTTTAGAGTGATCAATATCTTCAATGCCAAGATAAAGCTGATAAGCGTGATCTTGAGGCTTACCGCAATATTCAGTTCCTCGATCAGTTAAAATTCTATGAAGTTTAATATTTTCTTTTTCAAAAAATGGAATCACTTTATCATTTAAAACATCAGCAGCAGAAATAGCAGATTTATCAGTGTAAAGTTTAACAACCGCAACTCTTGAATAAGTATCAATAAAAGTTTGCTGATATATTCTTCCAATACCTTTAACAGTGCCTACAAGATAAGTATCTTGAGACCCAAGAAATCCTGGATGATGAGTCTCAATTTCTCCATGAGCTTCTTTGGTTTCTTTGATTTTTTCCAAAGCAGCAATTTGTTCTTCAGTTAAAATAATTCCTTCCTGATTTACTCTAGCTTCAAGAGCTTTTAATCTTTTTTGGAAGTTCTCTAAATCATTGCGAAGCCATACAGAACGAACACCGGCAGGAGATATTAAAATTCCTTTTAATTTTAATTCATTGCTTGCACGAAGCTGACCAAAGGCAGGAAATTCAATCGCTAAATCAGTTACAGCTTTTTCAATATATTCAGGAACTCTATTCTTAATAATTGGTTTCTTACGACTGATTTCTTGTAAAGCCGCTTCACCACCAGCTTCGTAAAGCTCAGAAAAACGATAAAATGTATCTCTGCTATAGCCCATCACTTTGCAAGCTTGTGATACATTGCCTAATTGCTTTGCTAATTCTAATAATCCTAACTTTGGTTTGATTATTTTTTGTGTTAATGTTGACATAAATACTCCTGTAAATTTTAGTTACTATTTATTAACAATTTTACAGAGTGTCAGATTAAATTCAAACTATTGCATTTTAAACAACCCCTCCTTTCTAAATTAACCCAAAAATCATTATAATTCTCTAAATTAAAATGATCAACAACACTCGATAAATTTTGTTAAAATTTATCGAAAGCTTTTAAACACCACCACGCTAATTCGCGTGAAAACAATTAAATATTTAGCTTTCCACAAACCTCTGATAAAACAACGTTGGCGGCATTTTAAGCGCCAAATGAATGCGTTTATTATTGTAATAATAAATCTGCAGCGCAATAGCTTCAATCAACTCTCCTTGGCTTTGATAAGAATTAAAATCTTCAAGCTCAAATTTCAATTTTTGATAAAAAGATTCTTGCCTGCCATTTTGCCAAGGAGAGCTTTT
>CAZUPN010000188.1:0-1723 GCA_964622015.1 uncultured Rhizobiaceae bacterium
AGCAAATTCCTCAGTTTAAAGACGCAAATCCGCCGCAAGTAGGACTCTCTAATAATAATTTAGCTGATGCTGCAGCAGCTCAATTACAAAAAGATGAGGTGGCAGTTGGTTTGTTAGAGAGCTCAAAGAATAGAGCGCGCTTTAAGATAGATCCTAAAACTGATCCAATGTTTAAGTTTGATCCTATACAGGCAGAGCAGAGCTTGGGTATAGGCGTGCCAGATGAAAGGGAAGCAGTAAAATAGTTGACGATCTTAAATATCTCTGATATCATTTAGTTCTGGTAGCCAATAAATTCCCGGAGCTAAAATGAGTTTTAAAATCAAATACATTGCACAACTTTGTGACGCCGAGTCAAATGAAATTATCGAACAAGAAGAAATTAAAATCAAGGGGCTATCATTTCCAAAAACAATAAATGAGTTTGGCATCAGGCATAGCGAACAAATAGAGTTAATAAAAAAAGCGCAAGATTTCTTTTTAAAGTTTCAATCTCAATTTTTTTCAGAGCAGAAATCCTGTCCAAAATGCGGTAACAAGATACATAAAAAAGGTAAATTCACTTCAGATTTTCACGATGTTTTTACTGATCATGAGGTGGTAGTTCAGCGCTTAGGTTGTAATTGCGGTTGGATGAGCGATCACTCTATACAAGGCATTTATGGTAATTCATCACATCCTGAGCTGGTTAATTTACAGGTTACCAATTGTGCTGACAAGAGTTTTGATAAATCCAGTCAAAACTTAAATAATATTTGCTGCAATAAACGCAAAATTAATAATCATGCCACTTTAATAAATAATGTTAATAAAGTTGGAACATTGTTAGAGCAACTAAAGCTTTCCGAAGAGTGGTCAAAAAGCAATACCACTGCTGAGCAAATAATACTTAATATTGATGGCGGGCATGTTCAAAACAAGGAAGAAGGAAAACACTCCTTTGAAGAATTGGTTGCAACAGCGTATAAGCCTGAAGATTTAGTAGATACTTCAGCAAATAGAAAAGAAATTAGGCGTAAAGTGACAGTTGCTTCAGCGTTACAAGATTCGCAGAAAACTATGAAAGCATTAACTAAGCAGGCTTGTTTAAAATTAGGCATGGATAAAAATACTATTGTTACCGTGCTATCAGATGGTGCAAGTAACTGCTGGAATGTCGCTGAAGATCTAGCAAGTGAATGCAAAAATATTATTAAGGTGTTAGATTGGTTTCATATCGGCAAAAAATTTAAAGAGCGTGAATCCAAAATATTGGCGAAATTTATAGAAGATTACAATGGAGCAAAATGGAAACTTTGGCATGGCAAGCCAAATGATGCTATTGAAAAATTAAAGAAGCTGAAAAACCAACATGAAGGTGATGCCGCAACAAAATCACTTGATGAATTGATCTCATATATAAGTAACAATATTGATAGTATTGTTAATTATCAAAATCGCCAGCAAGAAAAACTATCTTTTACTAGCCAGTTAGCGGAGTCTTCTATAAATAGTGTTATTAATGACCGTCAAAAAAATAAAAAAATGCAATGGACTAGGAAGGGGGCACATAATATTTTGCAAATCAGGACGTCAATATTTAGCAAAGAATTTAACAGTGATTGGGGTGTTGTGTCAGAAAAACTATACAAAAAAGCAGCTTAGATCGTCAACTATTTTACTGCTTCCGATGGCCTACGTAATGCGCACGCTATGGTAATGGGTGATATACCCTGCGATTACG
>CAZUPN010000189.1:0-1017 GCA_964622015.1 uncultured Rhizobiaceae bacterium
TTTTTTATTATTGTTTTTATTACAATCGTCACTATAATTATCATCATCAAAATTAAGTAAAGACTCGTTAAAATTTAATTCAGTATTTAAATATTTATTAACTTCCTTCATTAGGGCTTTATCAATTAGCACCCCGTTTAATTTTCCATCAGATGCTTCTAAATCTATCTTGGTACCAGACTTTTGGGATTTTATGAGTAACTTTGAAGATTTTAAAAGTTGGTCTTGAGAATAATTATCTGAACTGATTTGTATTGAATCTTTCTTGGCTATATTGTCAGTGGATTTAGTTGCAACAATTGAAGTAGAAACGCCATCCTTATTCCCTTCTATTGTTATAATAGACGAGAAACCTGATTGCCCTGGGTTATTTTCATTACGTGTAGTATCGAATAGGTTGGCAAGGGCACCAGAAGTCAAATCAGCAAATATGTTATTAGCTTCTTCACCATTTTGGTTGATATACTGATAAAATATTGGATCCGCTTTATCACGCACCACTATTTCTAATTTACTAGCAAAATCCTTGCCGCCAAGTCCTTTAGCTATAGTAGAAATCGCCTCAAATAACCTATGCATTCCAATTTCATAACTTGCTGAAGTTGAAATTCTTGCAAAAAATTCGGCGCCCGCACCAACGCCTGCCGATATTTTTAATTGATATTGCGGAGCTTGAGGATTGGAATTTGCTAATCTTTCGTAAGTTATTTTGTAATTTTCTACAGGATTAGCATTTTTAAAGTTAGTCCAAAAGTTAAATTCACCTGACTCAGGAAGGGTAATATTTGGTTTATTACTAGACGTATTTGACATATTTAATTATTGGTTTGCAATGGTTTATCTAAATTATTTTCTTTAACAAATTTTTCGGTTTTTTCCTTTTCTATTTTAATTTCTTCTTCCGTCATGGATATAATTTTTAGCGGATGATTTTTTATAAATTCTCGATTTTTCCTAAGCCAAATATTCGCCTCTTCTTTTCCTTGCTGAATTTGCTGCGCAGTCATTTTTTTTACC
>CAZUPN010000189.1:1027-1718 GCA_964622015.1 uncultured Rhizobiaceae bacterium
AAATCGCGATAATAACTTTTTTGCTCGGAATGCAAAGTTGAAAGATAAATCCACTTATATCCCACAACATAATCTGCGGGGATTTCAAATTTATTCATCCAGTCAGAACCTTTAAAATAAGCAACGCCAACTTCACCTTGAGCATTGTCGTCTCCTGCATCAGCAGCCCTTTTCAAATACTCAAAAGATTTCCGATAATCATTCTTTTTCACCAAATCAATATTTTTTTCCGTAGCTAAATTGTCTGCAATATAAGAAAATGCTTTAATTTTTTCTTCTTGCGTAAGTTGTTTTTCAAAATCTTTTAACTCATTTTCATAAATACCTTGTTTATTTTTAAATTCTTGTAATCTTTCATCAAACTCACGACTATTTTGATTAGCATAATAAATCATCCAATGGTATACATCGTCTGAACCTTTATCGTTGTTTATATCATCTACATATTTATATAATCTATAATAAGCATAAAGTTCTTTATAATTTCCTGTTTTTATTATTGAGCTATAACATAAGTTTTTAACATGCTCAATATTCTTTAATCCAATAACTCCTTGATTTAACATCAAGTTTACCGAACTTTCGCAATTATCCACCGATTTACTGCGCCCAGCAACTGGAATTGACAAGATTATTATTAATAGAAAAGCTATTTTTTTGTAATATAAAGTTTTTTTCATTGGTTTAAATT
>CAZUPN010000190.1:0-1675 GCA_964622015.1 uncultured Rhizobiaceae bacterium
TATTGTCAGATGTGTAACGGATACGGCCACCAAGCTTGATGTAAACTGGTCCACTTTTAAGCCAACGCCAGCGCTGTAATGTTTTAGGTGAAAGGCCCCACTTTTTAGCAAGGTCTTTCTCAGTTATGTAGATTTCTTTGTTCATTTTAAGAATTGCTTTTTTTAAAATTATTTTATTGATGAATAACAAACCAATTGACCAAAAGACATTTCGGTTGATTGAAAGTTTTTTAGTCAAATGATTATTTGCAAAGTTTAAAATGTTGGGTAGGTCATTTTATGGGTAATAAAGGGGGCAATTTTGGGGGCAATTTTCACTTTTTTGGATAAAAAAGGGGTTTTATGGAGTTTTTTTGGATAAGAAAGGGCTTTATGGGTTAAAAAAAAGAAGAATTGGAGTATTGGTAATCAGATAGACAATTTTTGGTGCAATGTTTAGTTTTTTAGTATAAATAAGGAATTGAAGAAAAGAACAATGGTTCTCCTTCCAATAAATTGATCTTTCTTGATCGACTATTCTTAAAAAAATTTATAAATTTATTTATTGCTAATTTGAGGCTTATTTGCCGCGGTTTTTTAAGGTAAAGGGTGGGTCAAAATTGGACGCACATGGTGGGTCAGTTTTAAATGCTTATTGACATTTTTGGCTATATTCCTCACCAAAAGTTGCAAATATATCAGAAATCAAGAAGATAATTGGTGTTTTAAAAGAATTAAACCTATCCCAACCTTTTTTAATAGAAAATACAGACAAACTAATACTCATATGATTACAAAAGAAAAATTAATCTCCGCTGGCCCAGAAAAACTAGCCGACATCCTCCTATCCCTCTATCAAAATAATCCGGACACAAAAAAACAACTTAACGTCATTTTTGCAAGCCTGGATGAAAACCCCAAGAAAATAACCTCCATAATTAAAAAAGAAATCTCTGCCCTTAAAAAATCAACCAAATTCATTGATTATTACGCGTCAGATGATCTTGCAAATCGCCTTAATCAATTGCGCATTAACATTGCAGGCGAATTAATGTCAAAATCACTTATTAATACCAAAGAATTAATGCTGGAATTTGTCAATCTCCACCAAACCACTCTAAACCGCTCTGATGACAGCAATGGCGCAATCGCTGATGTTTTTAGAATGGCCTGTGAAGATTTAGGTAAAATCTTTGAACAAATACCAATGCCGGTTGAAGATCTGGTAAATTTGGTTTTTACTAGATTCATGAATAATGGATATGGTATTTATGATGACATCATCAGTAATTTTAATAATGCTTTAAAAAATCCAGGGCTGGACTTATTGCAAGTTAAAATTGAAGAAGCATTTGATCAAAAAAATATTATCAAAATAAGATCTGGGCTTCAGGCAATTGCTGATTGTAAAAAAGATGTTGATGCCTATATTCAAGCCTGCTCTTTTAAGGGCGAACCTATCGCCCATGATCATTTAGATATTGCCAAACGTCTGATTGAACATTGGCGCGCTGAAGAAGCGCTTAAATGGCTTGATACTATTAATATTCCAGCAAATCATCTCTGGCAAGAAGATTGTCGTAAACTAAAAATACAAGCATTCGAACTTAAAGGAGATTATGATCAAGCTCAAAATGAACGTCTTATACCAAAATCCATCTATAATGCAACATAATTAACCCCACAAACACTCTTA
>CAZUPN010000191.1:0-1670 GCA_964622015.1 uncultured Rhizobiaceae bacterium
TTGAGGAGTGAAATTATGAAAAACGAAGATGAAGAAATAGACAAAACTCAGCCTGCAGCACCAATATTAAGCACAGATGAAGAAATTTTAAGAAAGGAATTAGAAGAACTTATTTTAGAGGATAGTATTAGTTGGTTGAATGAGGTAGTAGAAGAAAAAAAATAGGAAGCGTAATATAGGTAGTGACAAATAGATAAATAAATGCTATGATCCAATATCAAAATTCAATATCGGAGAATGCATAAATGAAGAAATATCGTGTTATTTTTGAATCTTATGAAGAGGACTTTGATGATAGCGCCACAAAGACTGTGATTATGGAAGGCCTCGTTAAAACACCAGAAGACATTTTTAGTTTAGGTTTTTCACAGGAAGAACAAATTGGTTTAATACAAGTGCTACAAGATAATCTATTAAGAGAACAAAGCGCCTTATTTGATGGCGAAGAGTATTGCCCTCATTGCAAAAATTGTAAAATGGTAAAGAACGGCAAGCGTATTTCTGATTATCATGATGTTCTGACCGATCATAAATTATCACTTAACAGATATAGATGCAAAAAATGTAATTATGAACCTGGATCTACAGTATTGAAGCTCTTAGGCACGACATTATCTGGTGATTTGATCAGAATTCAAACAGAGCTTGGGAGTAATTACAGTTATAGAGAATCGCAAGAAATATTTTCAAAATTCTCTTCTAAAGATAGATTTATTAATAATCACGACAGAATTAAACATACGCTAGAGGGCGTTGGCGAGCAAGTAGATAAACTTCAAAAAATAGAAAATGAGATTCTTAAAATTGAACCAGCTAAAGAACTAATATTGAATGTAGATGGTGGTCATATTAATACTATTGAAGAAGGAAAGCGTAGTTTTGAAGCGATGACAACAGTAGTTTATCGACCTGAATCTTTAGTTTCAAATGATAAGAATACAAGGAATTACCTGACCAGCAAACATTGCGCAGCTTCTGCAAAAACAGATGGTAATGAGCAAATCATTAACAACACAATCATTGCAGCATTAAAACAAGGTTTGTCGACTCAAACCGCTATTACCGCTCTTTGTGATGGAGCCGCTAATTGTTGGCAGGTAGTTGATGCCTTGAAGCCGCTTGCAGCTTCAACGGTTTGTATTCTAGATTGGTTTCATTTAGCTATGAAAATACAGAATATTTCCCTACCTGAGAAATTTAAACTTAAATTAACGAAAATAAAATGGCATTTATGGCGTGGACGTATAGACAATGCCTTGATCAGGCTGGCTACTCTAATAGAAGAAGTCCCAGAAAATTTTTGCGAGAGATTAGTAAAACTAGAAACTTATGTAAAGAATAATGCTGATAAAATAGTAAATTACCGAGAACGCCAAAAGCAAGGATTAGTGTTCACTAGTAATTTAGCAGAATCTACAGTCGAGAGTTTAATAAATCAACGCTGCAAAGGACAACAGCATATGAGATGGTCTAGAGAAGGTATAGAACCTTTACTCCAATTACGTGCCGCTATTGCTAGCAATGATTGGAAAGATATTTGGAAAACCGCTGTCTTGAATTCTGTTACAATACACTAAAATCACTCTCTATATTACGCTTCCAATAACTACAATATTTATAGTCTAAAACAGAGCGCTTCGAAGGAAAAAATTATTTAGAGCTAAAAGTTA
>CAZUPN010000192.1:0-1624 GCA_964622015.1 uncultured Rhizobiaceae bacterium
CGGGGTTAGATCTAAATCTTGAGGGGTGACTCTGCTAAAAACATGATCACCGGTTCCAGATAGGAGGTTTTCGATGTTATTAGCATTCCAGGTTGGAAGTAGATCGCCTTGGAAACCGCCAGTGTTGAATTTAGCGAAATCTAGTGCTTTCCATAGGAAGTTAATACAGGAATTGCTTGCTGCATTATAATGTGGATCAAAACCGTGATTAGCTGAATGATCGCCATACTCTTTCAAATCATCAAATTGCTCCTTAGTTATGTCAGAAGAGAATTGGTGATCACCACTCTCTAGGTCAATTTGGTAGCGCAGTTGATCATCTTTATAAACTTCTCCTGGAGCAGATGGTTGTCCTTGGTGCTGTTTATCTGGAGCAAATCCATAATTAAAAACTTGAGTCCCATCATCACTTCTTATAGTGTACCAAGTATGGCCTGCAATAGAAGGCTTAATTGGTAATCCGGTTTCATGGTCAAATGGTAATCCAGTTGTGATGTCAACCTCCGGCGTTCCGGCATTAACAATAGTAATAATTAATTTTGGCATATATAATTAGATTTTGGGTTAGTAAAACTGTTAAAATTAGATTAATAAAAATTGTAAAAATAACTCATATTTTTTGTGGAATTTTTTCGAAGGTAAATTCTGCTTTAACTCCTTTAAATTCGGGCACGTCTTTTAAAGTTTCGATGATTACTTTGTAAACCCCAGATCTTAAACTTTTCCATTCAAGCAATTGACCATAATATCCCCAACCAGCAAGGGCACGAACCATCTTAGGAAATTTTACGCTATAATAATCATTTTCAATTCCACTCTCGATATCCAAAATTAGTTTTTGCGACCCATCAGTATCAACAGAAAAAAGTTGTAACCTGACCGGAATAGAAACTTTTTTTGTCACAACAATTTTGCCATTTACAACCTCATGATGACCAATCAGCAATTCACCAAATTTACGGCTCTCTTTTAATTCTTCTACAGTAAATGGTTGTTCATTAAATGGCTCTACTAGCAAATATGGTTCTGCTCTACATAAAAAGTTACAAGTTTGTGAATCATGCTCACTAAATCTTTTGTTATTTTGATTTATCGGTAGGTCATAATAAAAATACAAATAAAAACCATATGCATCTTCCTCCTTAATCCTGGTCACCATTTCTACCCTACTGCCTTTTTTACTAACATCAATTGGATACCAAACTGGAATTGTGGGGATTAAATCTTTTTGCTTAAAAAAATTGCCAGGACTGTATGATTTACAGGAAGTAATTAGTATAAAAGAAATTGTAATCAATATAAAATTTCTGATAAACTGACGTAAACTTATGTTTTGTTTTAGCTGGGAGACTTGGTTGTTATAATTTAGAACTGAATTTTGGAAGCAGGTTTTTAGAGTCATTTTGGCATTACAATCATTATAACTGATTTATTCGTGGACTTAAAATAAGCCACTTAAGCTCAGGATAAAAAATCCTTTTTTAATCGTCAATATCTTTTTTTAAATTTTAGTATCATTTTACAGGTTAATAAAATGTTTGTAGTACTTTATTTCCATCTGCGGGTGTTAAATGAGACTGTCGCAAATCCCAAAACTCCCTCAACCAACTTTTTTTACAAAATC
>CAZUPN010000193.1:0-1578 GCA_964622015.1 uncultured Rhizobiaceae bacterium
TACTTATGAACATATTTGGAGATAAGGTTAAATACAGTTTTTTCAATTTTTGATAAAGTATTACGCACAGAAATAACACCGTTCATGCGGTCATACATCATAGACGGAATTTGTTTTGATTGAATAATTTTGATGTCGTGCGATTGTATAAAATCAAGTAATGATGATCCCATCCGGCTTAAACGGATGGTTGATAAACAATCATCTAATGATGATTGGTTGGGCATATGATCCGTTAATCCAAATTGTTCTTTAAACAATGAAATTGTTTCAGGCGAAATATGATAAACAGCATCTTCTCGATTTTCATGATTATCTTTTTCTGATGATAAAGTGTTTAATTTTTTTTCAAAAGCTTGAAGCAATTCCAAATCATCCAAATCAAATTCTTCTAGCTCATCAAAATCTGCTGGTGTTGTGTCCAGATAAAATAAGGGTTCTTCCCTAACGAATGAGCATCGGACGGGTTGGGTATTAGCCAACGTGTACGCCATGCGAACGGGCGAAAAAGAGGAGAATAATAAAGGGTCGTATGTGTCCGACATTTCGGATAAATCCTTCAACAAAGATAACCAGTGATAATAAGAGCGTCAGACCTTCTGTCTTGCTTGAACACTTCTATTATCGGACCTTTTGGTTAAATCTTGGTGAGAGAAGGATGAATCAATTATTACGAAACATCGAAATTTCGTTTAAAATCAATTAAGATTCAAGAATTTTGGCGGATATAGGTAATAAATCAGCTAAAACGCGCCCTAATTCTACTTTTATATATCCTTTTGGATCAACGTCGATAAAAACACTAAAAATTGTTTGTTCGATTAATAAAGTACCGCGAGATTGATATCCACCCCCAGCAAGGGATGCATTTAAAGCCAAAGGAATAATTTTATCATGTAAACTTTTGCGCAAATTAGGAGTTGGTTCTTCTTTTAGATATAAATCATCAACTGTATCAATAACTTTAGACAATCCATGTGGCCCAACAATATGGGCAAAATAAAAACGCACATAATCCAGTATATTATTACGATCAAGAATTAATGGGTATTGTTGATTAAACGATAAAAGATCGTGTAAATATCCATTACAAAGAAAAAATTTTTGTTGGCCTATAATAATTTGAATTGTTTTTTCCGGGTGCTGGTCAGCTTGGGTTATTTCGTAATAGGTCGATTGATCATAAAATGACAATATTTTTTTTAAAACCATTAAACCTGGCAATAAAAAACCATGGTTTGGAATAATATGATCTAATTCATTTAAAATAATTTTCTTTTCATCTGTTCCACATTTAATAAAAGCATCCGTAAACATAATAATTTCCTTTTTTTATTTAAACGATTCGTCCACAGGGAAGATGTATAAATTTTGCATGATATGTGGAATATCTTGTGAGTGTTTTATCATTTGATTTTATCCACAATTGGTCCTATTCGACAAGGGAGAGGTTATCCTTGTGGGAAAGATCGAGTTATGAGAATGGATAGAAATTTGTAAAATTTAAATTCTCTTTTTTAATATTGAATTTGTGTTGTTTTCATCATGGGGGTGAATTTGTGGATCAATTTTCCTACA
>CAZUPN010000194.1:0-1512 GCA_964622015.1 uncultured Rhizobiaceae bacterium
TGCAGCGAAATTGTCAATTAGTATGTTGTATTATAGATGGATTTTGGTATAAGATATGTGCACAAGGAAATCCTGCTATTACTTATGACTCAGTTGGTAGTAGCAACAAGCAAATAAAAAATCTGATCAAATTAAAAGCTTTTATTATTGGTGAGAAATATTGGCTGGAAGATGAAGATGGTGAATATATTGATATTGTTCGTAGTAAAAACAGGGTAGGATATTTTGATAAAAATAATCAATTCGTTGCAATTTCCTATGATGATTTATGTAGCTATAAACTTGATTTTGAGTGGATGATTAAAGCTATAAGTAATAATCTTGAAATTACTAAATTGTACCCAGTAGAGATGATTATAGATAATATATTTTGGAGAATTGGAACAATAAAATTAAACACAGCAACTCCAGTATTTTTTGCCAGAACCATCGGCCATAAAAATAATTTTGAAAATATCTATAAAGCTCTTTTGAGTAGAAAAGGTATGAATAGAGGAATTATTCTGACCACCTCAGTCTCACCTCCACTCGGATATAATCTTCCTGGCAATCACAAAATTATTTCACTCAAAGATTGCTTGGTGCATGATAATAATAATTTTGATATTGATAAAAATATTATCAAATCTGCGATTGGGATAAAGACAGAATCAGCCAAACCACAGGAAGGGTTTTCAGTTGGATACCGAACTGCTTATTTCAACAACATCCAGTATAAATTCAGCAAAAAACAAGCTGCCATCATTGAAGCTCTTCATAAACATGGCGGCAAAGTTAATAAGTATGAATTACTGGCCGAAGCTGATTCCGAGCAGTATGATATTTATCGGATATTTCGTGACAGTAAAGCAAAACATCACCCAGCCTGGCAGATGATTATCAAAAATGATGGGAAAGGGAATTATTGGTTGGAGCGTTAGGTGGTGGCCCCAAGTAAATTTTCCTACTTCTGCTTCTTTTCCAACTTTTTCTGCAATACTGTCTGATATTCATTCCAAAAACTAAATTTACGCTTGTTTTTCTCTTCGACTGCCTTGAAATATTCATCATGATTTTGATGTGATTCCCAATTGGTTATTTTTGGGTTTAACATATTGCACATCGCTAAATCTTTAGCTCCATAATTATAATATTTAGATTTTGCCTCTGCTAAAATTGGCTCAATCATTTTTCTGTATAAGAGTGTTGCGGCAAGTGGATCAATATTGCATAATATATCTGCTACTGGTCTCAATGTATAATAGCGATGTCCGTGAAGCTCATTGATCCTTTGTTTTACTAATTTTGCTACTTCCTCAAATTCCTGTATCTCAGCTAGAAATGTGAGGGCAATATGTGGCTCCTGAAAAACAAATGCTTTTTTTATTATTTCTTTTCTAAATGGTTCTTTGAATTCTGCTTTGGCGTGTTTTAGAATTTGTCCATAAAGATCATGGTTTAAATTCTTTTCAAACCAGGTAATACCAAAATCCATCTATAATACAACATACTAATTGACAATTTCGCTGCAAA